>VAXP01000054.1:10887-18184 GCA_005884125.1 Actinomycetota bacterium
GGACGCGGATGTTGAGCGAAGGCTGGTTGGCGACGACCCACTGGATGCCGCTCAGCACGGTGGCCAGGTCGGTGGCTCCGCTGGCCCCGGCGACCTTCACGGAGACCAGTCCCGCGCCGGGGGCCTCACCCATGTAGGCGCCGGCCGACGATGTTCCATTGCCGGCGATGAGGCCGGCGACGAAGGTGCCGTGCCCGTAGCTGTCCTGGAAGGGATTGCCCTCCCCGCTCAGGTCGACGCCGGCGACCAGCCTGTTGCCGAAGTCGGGCAGGGGGTCGATGCCGGTGTCGAGCACGGCCACGTTGACGCCTGTGCCGTCGGTGCCGCCGGCCACGAGCGAGGAGGCGCCGGTGGCCTGGGGGAACACCGCGGCCGGGGCGCGCGTCGTCACAGCAGCGGTGGTCAGATCGGTGAAGAAGACGGGCGCATTCTGGGTGACCGTCACCGTCGGGTCGGCGGCCAGGGCGGCGAGGTCCCCCGGGCTCACCTCTGCCTCCACCCCGTTGACGGCAGCTTGCCTCGGGCCCCGTCGGCGCTGTCCGACGTGACGATGACCTTGACCTTGGGGCCCCCGCTGTCCGCGGGATCGCTGGCCAGGGCCTCGTGTGCGGGCGCCGACATGAGCAGCATGGCCGCCGCCAGCAGGGCCCCATAGACACGGCGTGATTTGGGTCCCTTGGAGAACCTGGTCCCCCAGACCACCGATCGCCCGATCGCACTTGCCACGACAACCCCCTCCGCCGCGCGCGTCAGCGCGCATGGGGAACGCCGGGTTCGCCACTAGCTCCCCGCCGCCCAGGCGACCAGATACAGGCGGAAGATCGTCGCTTCGTCCCACCGCCCGTAGTGGGGCGGCAAAGAGTCGATCGGTCACCACGGAGAGTGGTTGAGGGCCATTCTGGGACGCCCGGACGGGCTAGTCACCGGGGGTCTGCGGGATATTGGGCGAGCGCGGCTCCCCGCCGAGGCGGTACACCGGGGCCGTGGAACTCCCTCCCCGCTCCATCACCGCCGAGGAGTACGCCCCCTTCTCGCTCTGCTTCGAGGCCGCCTTCGGCATCCAGCCCACCGAGGCCGACCTGGAGCTGTGGCGCAAGGCCGTGGACCTCGACCGCACGCTGGCCGTGTTCGAGCGCGACGAGGTGGTGGCCTCGGCCGACTCCTACTGGTTCGACCTCACCCTCCCGGGGGCCAGGACCCTGCCCGTGGCCGGGGTGACCCGGGTGGCGGTGCGGGGCACCCATCGCCGGCGGGGCCTGCTCACCGCCCTCATGCGCACCCTGCTCGATGAGGCCCACGGCCGGGGCGAGGCGGTGGCCGTGCTCACCGCGTCGGAGGGAGCGATCTACGGCCGCTTCGGTTACGGGCTGGCCACGGTGCAGGCGAGCGTTGAGCTGTCGACCGCGCACGCCGCCTTTTCCCGGCCCGTCGAGCGCACCGGGAGGCTGAACCAGGTCGACACCGAAACGGCCCGCAAGGTGGCGCCCGCCGTGCACGACCGGGCCCGCCGGCGCCAGCCCGGCGACGTCGAGCGCCAGGACTGGTATTGGGACGTCCACTTCGCCGATCCCCACTGGGCCCGGGAAGGGGCGAGCGGGCTCTTCCACGTCCTGCACGAGTCGGCTGCGGGCGACCCCGACGGCTACGCCGCCTATCGCTGGAAGGACAACTGGAAGCGGGGGAACCCGGCCAACGAGGTGGTGGTCGTCGACGCCTTCGCCGACACCCCCGCCGTGGAGGCCCAACTGTGGCGCCACCTGCTCGACCTCGACCTGGCGGCCAAGGTCAGCGCCTGGAAGCGGCCGCTCGACGACCCCCTCAGGTGGCTGCTGGCCGATCCCCGCCGCCTCGAGGTGACCAGCGTGCGGGACGACCTGTGGGTCCGCCTGCTCGACCTCCCCGCCGCCCTGGGCGCCCGCCTCTACGCAACCACCGACCGGCTGGTGATGGAGCTGAGCGACGGCTTCTGCCCGTGGAACCAGGGCGGCTGGGCCCTGGAGGCGGGCCCCGACGGGCCCGGCCGGGCCCGGCGCACCGGGCCCCGCGAGCCGGCCGACCTCCGCCTGGGCGTGGCCGAGCTGGGGTCCCTGTTCCTGGCCGGGGTGCGCGCCTCGGACCTGGCCCGGGTGGGTCGGGTCGAGGAGCTCACGCCCGGCGCCCTGGCCCGGGCCGACGCCCTCTTCGGGCCCGTGGGCGGAGAGCCGGCGCCCTTCTGCCGATCCGGCTTCTGAGCGGGCTCTGAGCGCTCAGCGGGGCAGGGTCTCGCGCCGCCTGCGCCGCCGGCCGCCGAACAGGAGCCGGCCCAGGCCGGCGATGCCGGCCAGCAGGCCCACGCTCAAGAGCAGACGGGAGCTGGACGCCGGGCCCGAGGGCGGCGGGGTGGCCGCGCTGGTCAGGGGATCGATGCCGGGCTCGGTGGTGGAGGTGGGGGCGGCCGCGGTGGGGTTGGCGGAGCCGGGCTTGGCCCCTGACGGAGCCGCGGTCGCCTGGCCCGGCTGGGGCCGCACCGGGGTGACCTTGGGGGCGGGCTGGGTGCTCCGGGGTGCGGGGGCGGCGCTGGCCACCCTCGGGGAGGACGTGCGGGCCGTGCCCTGAGCCGACGCCGATCCCGCGGCCGGGGCCGGTGCCGGGGCGGGCACGGTCGTGGGTGAAGCGGTGGGCTTCCCGCCCTGGCGGGCGAAGTCGGGCGAGGGGTTGGGCTTGGCCGCAGGCGTCGGGCTGCTGGCGGGAGCGGGCGTCACCGAGGCGGGCCCAGGGGCCGGGGCGGGCGAAGGCGAAGGCGCCGGCGCCGGTGCCGGTGCGCGAGCCGGTGCCGGTGAGGGGGCGGGCGCGGGAGCGGGTGCGGGCGGGGGACCGGCGGGACCGGCGGGCTGGACGGGGGCGGCCAGGCCGCTGAAGCGGGTGAGGAGCTGGGCGCCGTCCTCGGTGAACCAGAGGTTGCCCTTGCCGTCGACCACGGGACGATCCGGCGCGCTGTTGCGCTGCGACGGACGGAAGGTGCGGATGACGCCGGTGGTGTCGGCCATGCCCACCTGGTCGCCGTACTCGTCGACGAAGAACACGTGGTCGGCGCCGTCCACCACCAGGTGGGCGGGGAACGCCTCCCGGCCGAAGTCGTTGTTGGGGATGGGCAGCTCGGTTATGCCGTTGGTCGTGCCCGGGGAGGCCTTGGCCGGGTCGAGGAAGCCCAGCTGATGGGTCTGCTCCTCGGTGAACCAGACCCGGCCCTTGCTGTCCACCGCGATGCTCTGCGGGCTCGAGCCCAGGGCCCGGGCCAGCGCCCCCGGGGTGAAGAAGGTGGTCTGGCTGGGGATCTGGAAGGTGTCGATGGTGGCCGGCTTAAGAGGATCGGCCGGGTTGGGGATGATGCGGATTATCTGGTTGGACGCCTGGGCCGTGGCCCACAGGGTGCCGTCCTTGGCCATGGCCAGGCCGGCCGGACCCACGCAGTTCTGCACGGTGCAGTCGAAGTCGGACTCGCCCAGCAGCTGGCCCGAGGGCGAGAGGCGCAGCACGCCGATGGCGTTGGCCGCGTTCTCGGTGACCCACAGGACGGTGTTGCCCGACCCGTCGACGGTGGCCACCATCTGCTCGGGGTCGCGCGACGCCGGGCTGGGGATGAGCCCGGCCGGGAAGGCGGCGCCCGCCGCGCACACCACGCCCGAGCTGCACGACGCCAGGGGGATGACGCTGATGCCGGCGCCTGCGGGCGTGGCCGTGGCCGGATCGATGCGGGCGACGGCGTTGCCCTCGACCAGCGACACCCACACGATGCCCTTGGCGTCGATCTGGACGTCGTGGGGGTGCAGGGGCGCCACCGTGGGGACCAGGGTGTGGTTGCCCCCGGGCAGCGGGAAGCTCGTCACCGTGGAGGTGCCCAGCTCCGAGGCCGGGGTGACCCGGGCCACGGCGTCGGTGCCCTGCAGGGAGATCCACAGGTCGCCGTTGCCAGCCACGGCCATGTGGCCGGGCTGCGAGAAGGCGGGGTCGATCACCAGGCTGTCCTTCTGCACGTCACGGGCCAGGTCGACGAACGTGCTGGCCTGGTCGCCGTGGCCCGGGTCGCCCACCACCAGGGCGAAGGCCGAAGAGGGGACGGTCAGCGTGTAGGACTGGGTCGCGCCCGGCGCGATGGTCCCCGGCGTCAGGGACACGTCGGCCGCGTTGAAGCTGCCCCAGGCCAGGGCCCCGGCGGTGGGCTGGCGGTTGCTCAGGCTCTGGGCGGAGAGGTCGTGGGTGAAGGTGTCGGCGTTGGTCACCGACACCCGCAGCGGCGCGCCGGGGGCGAGGGACAGGCCCCGCCGGGAGACGTAGGCGTTGTCGTTGAGGAGGGTCACGGCCAGGTCGGCGGTGGGGGCGGTGGACACCCCGGCGGGCACCTGGGTGTGGTTGGTCATGGCCCCCACCAGGCTCACGTCCTGGCTGCCCAGGGCGTTGGCCGCGGCCACGTTGGTGGGATCGAGCTTGGACAGGTCGGTCCACAGCAGCTTCTCGGGCGACAGGTCGCTGATGCGGGAGATGGCCGCCGACTTCTGGGCCGCGGTGGGCGGCGATCCGACGGGGAAGCCGGCCACGGCCTCGGCCGCGGCGATGGTCGTGGGGGTGGCGGGCAGCAGCGTGCCCAGGGCCTGGTGGCCGGGCGTGTGCACCGGGTCGAGGACGGCGGAGAGCTGGCCCGGAGCGGGCATGCGCACCGTCAGCTCCTGCACCGAGGCCCGGGTCCGCTCGGGGGCGTTGGTGTTGAACTGGTTGGTGACGAAGGTGCCCGTGTCGGTGGGGGTGATCATCAACGGGGCGAAGGCGGCGCTGGAGCTGGTGCCCGTGTTCACGATGGGGGTGGGGGTGAGCTCGCCCGCGGGCTGGTTGAGGTCGGCCGACCGGTAGGTGATGGAGAAGGGCTTGGCCGGGTCGGCGAACCGCAGGAGCCAGGTGTCGGACAGCACCTCCTGACCGAAGCGCACCTCGTTGACCACGACCACGCCGCCCGCGGGCACCGTCTTCACCTTGGCCGGCAGGTTCCAGTTGAGGAGGGGCATGCCGCTGTAGGGCCGGCCCGGGACGGGGTTGCCCTCCAGGATGTCGATGGCCAGCTGGCGGGCGGCCGACGCGCTGGCCCCGTCGGTGGCGGTGGCCAGCGTGTTCAGGGCGTCACGCAGGTCGTCGGCGGGCGTGGCCGGCGAGCCCAGCTTCGCCACCGCGGCGGGATCGTTGGCCGCGGGAGAGAAGGGCTTGGCCAGGAGCTGGACCAGGTTGGGACCGATCACGGCCGGGGGAGCGGCCGCCGTCCCCGCCGCGCCGGCGGGGGAGGCCAGGGCCAGGAGGGCCAGGGCGCCAACCGCGAAGGCAGCACCGGCGCGGCGCGACCGCCCAGGCAACCTTCCCCTTGTGGCCGAGAGCCTTCGTCTCACCTGTCCCACCCGTAGTGGGGCCCGACTGGTGGAGGCTCGGTCCGCGACCTTCGGGAAACCTCTTGGCCGGGCCCAAAGAGGGGCTCGCCCGACGGGTCCCGCCGGCCCGGCTCGGGAACCTTTGTCCGCTATGTCGGCCGCGGGGGGTGGCCAAGAGCCTCCGGTGCGGGTTCACCAGCTCGGCGGCGCCGGGGCGCCCAGCCTGGACGGCGTAGGCAGGCCGGGCTGGTGCGCGCCGCGCTACAGGGACATGAGGAAGGCGACGATGGCGTCCTTCTCGGGCCCGGTGAGCTGGCGGATGCCCACCTCCCGGTTGCCGCTGTAGAAGTCGAGCACCCGGGGCAGGTCGGCGAAGATCCCGTTGTGCATGTAGGGGGCCAGGGCCTTCACGTCCCGAAGCTCGGGGGTGTTGAAGGCCCCGGGCAGAGCGGCGTTGCCGGGGTCGTCGGAGTTGCCCACCTGGGGCACGCCGAGCACGTGGAGCTTGTTGTCGGTGAAGAAGGGCCCCTCGTGGCACTCGACGCAGCCCACGCTGTTGAACAGCTTCTGGCCCTCCAGGGCCTGGGCCGACATGGTCCCGTTGTCGAAGGCGGTGGGGGGCGGCCCCAGCGTGCTGACGTAGGCGAGGATGGCGGCGGCCTGGCCGGCCGTGGTGCTCGCGGGCTGGGTCTTGCCCGCGGAGAAGAAGGTCAGCACCGTGTTGGTGACCTGCTGTGACAGGGTGGCCACGTGGCCGTCCCAGGTGTAGGGCGCGGTGTGGGCCACCCCCCACAGGGGGATGGGCGTGCGGGGCCCGGTGAAGTCACCCGCCTTGGTCGGGTGGGTGATGATGCCCGCGGCCATGTTGACGCCGCCCCCGCTGGGGTGACAGGTGGCGCAGGACTGGCCCGCCTTGGACAGGGTCGTGGACTCGAAGAGCCTCTTGCCCTCTTCCACGAGCACGGCCTGGGAGGTGGCCGCCGACGCCGTCTGCACGGCGTTGAGGAGCTTGGACATCTGGGCCGTGGAGAGGCCGGGGTCGCCGTGCGGGTCGGCGCGGCCGGACGTCCCGCTGTGGCTGGCCGAGGCGCAGGCGGCCACGGTGGCCGCCAGGATCAACAGGCCGAAAGGCCAGTACCTCCTCACCGCGCCCCCTTCAGCAGGTACGGGCCCAGTATCACACAGCGCGCCATCGCCCAGGCAGTGTCCCACCTGGCCCGTCCCCTTTGTCCTCTCTGTTCTGAAGATTCCTGAATCGGCCTGCCTCTCGGGCTCAGATCGGTGACACCGACACCCGATCCTGGTCAGGATGGTCGCCATGTCGAGCCCGTCCGGCTCCAGCTCCAGCCCCAGGCTCCTCATGATCGAGGACGACCGTTCGGCGCGCGAGTCGGTGAGCGCGGCCCTTTCGCAGATGGGCTACTCGGTCCTGGGCCGGCCCACGGGTGAGGAGCTGGACGAGGCCCTCGTGTCCTTCCGCCCCGACCTGGCCATCATCGACATCAACCTGCCATCGGGGCCCGACGGCTTCGCCCTGGCCCGCCACGTGCGGGCCTCGGCCGGCATCCCCGTTCTCTTCCTGACCGCGGCCGACGGGCTGGAGAGCCGGCTGTCGGGATTCGAGGCGGGCGGGGACGACTACCTGGTCAAGCCCTTCGCCATGGCCGAGCTCCTGGCCCGCATCCGGGCCGTGCTCAGGCGCAGCGGTCGCCTCCGGTCGCCCGTCCTGGAGGTCCGCGACCTGGTCATCGACGAGGAGGCCAAGACGGCGGTGAGGGCGGGCCAGACCTTGGATCTCACGCCCACCGAGTACGAGCTGCTGTGCGCCCTGGCCCGGTCCCGGGGCAAGTCCGTCTCCAAGGCCCAGCTCCTCTCCCTGGTATGGGGCTTCGACGCCTACGACCCCAACG
>VAXP01000054.1:18249-29805 GCA_005884125.1 Actinomycetota bacterium
GCGACTCGACCTCCCAGTCGTCCCCGCCGTCCGCCCCCACCCCCCTAACCGGGGGTCCGGGAGCCGGGGACGGGCGCGCCGTTGACGCCGGCGCCGGGGGCCTGAGCCCGGACGAGCGGGCCGCCCCGCTCCAGCCCGGACAGACCCGCCTGCGGGGGGTGGTCTCGGGCCGGGCCCACAGGCGGGGCCTGGGCCGGCTCACCCTGCGCCAGAGGCTGGTCGCCGTGGGCGGGGCCGGCATCATCCTCACCCTGGTGGTCATGCAGTCGGCGCTGAGCGGTCTGGGGGCTGTGAACCACGACCACCGGACCGTCGACCGCATCAGGCAGGCGCAGCGGCTCCATCAGGACGCGGACATGCAGCACGACGCTCTGCGCGCTGACGTGTACAACACCCTTCTGGCCAATGCGGGGCTCTCTGCCGACTCGAGCGCGAAGGCCTTCGGCGAGTTCTCTGTGCACGCCGATCAGTTCGAACAGGATCTGGCGGGGATACAGGCGCTCCGCCTCTCGGGGCCGGTGGGACAGGAGCTGGCCCGCATCCGGCCCGCCGAGGAGAACTACATCGCGACGGGAAGGCACGTGGCGCAGCTGGCATTGACCGACCGCGCCGCCGCGGAGGCGGCCATCGCCCCCTTCGAGCGACTGTTCGACCAGGTCGTGGGGGTGTTGGCCACCGCGACGGCTCGTGTGGCCCGGGAGGCGCACACGGCTGAGGCCGACGCCACCTCTGAGGTCGGGAGACAGCAGCAGCGCATCCTGCTGGCCTCGGGGCTGGCCCTGGCCGGCCTCCTGGCCATGGCCGCCATGCTCAACCGGGTGGGCAAGCGCCTGGCCGAGTCGCTGACCGAGGTCGAGGACCACATCGAGACGGTGGTGCGGTCGGAGAGGCGCAGCCGGGAGTTCCTCTCCTACGCCGCCCACCAGCTGCGCACGCCCATCACCTCCACCCGGGCGACGGCCGAGGCTCTCCTCCTGCAGGGCGCCTCCCACGAGCAGGAGGACCTGCTCTCGGCCCTGGTGCAAGAGACGGGGCGGGCAGGCCGGCTGGTGACGGCCCTTCTGCGCATGGCCCGCCTGGATCAGGGCGAGATACCTCTTCGCGAAGCCTCCGACGTGCGGCAGCTGTGCCGGCGGGAGGTAGAGCGCATGGAGGCGCGAGCCCCACAGCTGCGCTGGGTCCTCGACGTGGACGCCTCCGTGCCCGATCGCGTAGCGCTGAGCCCCGACGCGACCAAAGAGGCGCTGGCCAACCTGCTGGACAACGCTCGCCGTCATGCCCAAGCGGCGGTGAGGGTACGGGTCACCCTGGCGTCGAGCGGCCTTCACATCACCGTGGACGACGACGGCGGCGGTCTCCCCGAGGCGGCCCGGCTGGCGGCCTTCGATCGCTTCGTCAGCCTCGACGGCCACGGCGGAAGCGGGCTCGGCCTGCCCATCGCCCGCGCCTTGGCCGAGTCCCAGGGCGGGAAGCTGGACTACGAGCACGACGGCTTCGTGATGACGCTCCCGGCGGCCCCGTCGAGGCCTACGCGTCCTAGCTGATCCCGCCTGAGGCAAGCCTCAGCCAGGTTAAGCACTTCCGAAGTTTTCCCGTACGTGGCGGCCTTAGGAACTGTGGTGACACCGCAGTTCCGGCTCCCCCGCCCCGCCAGAGAAAGGGCCCTCCGTACGGGGGCGGTGCCGCGGAGCGGGCCGCCGGGATGATTCCGCTCTCCCGCCACCGTCTCCCCGACACAGCTGACCGAGGTCGCAGTCGGGCTCCCGGGACCATCAGGATCCTTCAGCAGTGGCAAAGGTTTCCCGGACCTGGTCGCCATACCAACTGGGAGACACCCACTGCGACCCACCGCCCCTGCAGGGCTGGAGGCGACCCGAACGGGGCGGTGACGCAGGGTTCGAGAGGCATTCGGGATCGCGACAGCCGCCACAGGCGCGCTCAACAAGAGAGAGAGAGTCGTTTTCATGAGTCAGGTCGACGCCGGCGGCCGCCTATCGCCCCAGCCGACGGCGTCCAGGCGGGTGGCGACCAGCCGGGACAGCGGGTGGCCTGGCGTCGACTTCGGTGCGCGGTCATGTTGAGAGTGACCTTGCGGGTCGTGAACGACGACGAGCGCGTGGCTGATCCGAGCGGCGTTACCGGAGCAGCCGAATCAGCCAGCGGCGTCCGCGAATCGCGTTCCGGTCCCGTTGCCATCCCCACTGCAGCGGAGGGGCCTGCTGTCGAAGCCCCCACCCGCCTTCGTCAGGTCGTGTCGGGGCGTGCCCACCGGCCATGGCTCGGTCGTCTCACGCTGCGCAAGCAGCTGGTGGCGATCGGCGCGGCCGGCATCATCCTGACCTTGGTCGTCGTGCAGTCTGCGCTGTGGGGCCTCGGGACGGTCAACCGCGAGCACCGCACGCTCGACCTGATCAGACAGGCGCAGCAGTACCACCAGGACGCCGACATGCAGCACGACGCCCTCCACGCCGACGTGTACAGAGCCCTTGCCACCAGTGGCGGGCAGGTCGCGCTGTCTCGCCAGGAGGTGCTGGCCGACGTGGCCAGCAACGCCGACAGGTTCGAACGGGATGTCGACGGGGCCCGGGCGCTGAGCGCCTCGGCGTCGGTTGGAAGCCCAGAGGAGCGAACGCGAATCGGCACGGTCGGCTCGGCTCTCGATGCTGTGCGCGCCAAGGAGCTGGCCTACCTGGCGGTGGCCAAGCAGCTGGCGGAGCGGGCCTTCACCAACCGCGGCGCCGCCCTGGCTGCTCTCGGGCCCTTCGAGCAGTTGTTCCGTGAGCTGGAGGGTGCTCTGGCCGACACGACCAACCAGTTGGCGCAGGCTGCGGACAAGGCGGACGAGGACGCCCACCACGAGATCGGGACAGCACAGCAACGCATCTTGGGGGCGTCGGGGGCGGCCCTGGCCGGCCTGTTGGTAATGGCGTTCATGCTCAGCCGGGTGGGCAAGCGTCTGGCGGAGGCGCTCACCGAGGTCGAGGCCCACGTCGAAGCGGTCGTGCGCTCCGACCAGCACAGTCGGGACTTCCTCGCCTATGCCGCTCACCAACTGCGCACGCCCGTGAGCGCGACCCGGGCGTCGGCGGAGGCGCTGCTCCTGAAGGGGGCGTCACGGGGACAGGAGCAACTCCTGTCCGCCCTGATCCAGGAGACCGGGAGGGCGGGCCGGCTGGTCACCGCCCTGCTCCGCATGGCCCGCCTCGATCAGGGCGAGGCGACACCGGCACGGTCGTGCGACGTCGTGGAGTTGTGCCGGCGCGAGCTCGAGCGCATGGAGGCGAGGGCGCCCGGCTTGCGCTGGGTGCTCAAGGTCAACCAGCCCGCTCCCGGCCTCGTGATGTTGAGCCCGGACGCCACGGCAGAGGCCCTCGCCAATCTTCTGGACAACGCCCGCCGCCACGCCAACCGTACGGTCACGGTCCGGATATCGAGCACATCGGAGGTTGTCGGGATCTCCGTGCGGGACGACGGCTCGGGTTTGCCCGACGCGGCCAGGATCTCGGCCTTCGAACGCTTCGTCAGCCTCGACGGACACGGCGGGAGCGGGCTCGGCCTGCCCATCGCACGCGGGTTGGCCGAGTCACAGGACGGGCACCTGGAGTATCAGCGCGGGCGATTCATCATGACGCTTCCCGCACGGCGCCTCGAGGTGAAGTCGGCCGCCTGAGGCGTCCGACCCGCGCCGTCCGCGCCAGAGCTGTTCCGCCTGAGCTCGCCCGGGACACGCTTGTCGTGCGGGCCCGCCGAGCGAGCTCCCGGCCCTCAGGCACGTTAAGCAATTCCGAAGCTTTCTCGGACGGCGCGGCCATAAGGATTGCGACGAGACCTCACCGCGCCACCGTCCCTCGTCGGCTGGGAGGCGACCCCGACGAGGGCGGGCGCAGGAGGTCTTGGAGTTGCTCTCGATAGCCGCTTGAAGCAACGCGTCCAACAAGGAGTCGTCGTCATGAACATCAGGTCGAAGCTGGCAGCGGGTCTGTCGTCGCCCTTCACGGTCCGACGGTTCGTCGTGGCCGCGCTCTGCTTCCTGCTCGTGTCGCCAGCGTTGGCCCAGGTCGCGCGCGCGGCCGTGCCCACCGCTCCCACCCTCGCCGACGTCGTCGGCGAGATCGAGCGCATCACCGTCGACAACCCGGCGGACGTGTGGTCCGGCGGCACCGTCGTCGTCGGCGGTCAGAACATCGTCCTTCCCCGCAACCTGCTCATGGACTTCCCGGCCAACCGCCTGACCCTGCAGCAACTCTTCGAGCAGGCTCCGCAGGCTTGCGTGGGCAGGGGCGAGACGGGCCTGGCCAAGACGGATGGCTGCAACACGAGCGGCGCCGGTGGCATCGCCACCGTCACCGCCAACCGGACCGCGGCGGGCGTGATCGCCGGTGACGTCTTCATCCAGAAAGGGGCAGAGGTGGTCCCTGGGGTCGTGACCTTCATGGACTTCACCGACGGGTACTTCCGGTTGAACGGCAATCCCAACGATCCCGGCACCGGGGTCATGGTCCGCCTCAACGACCCGGTCGGCCGTTACAGCGTGCAACAGGGCCTCGGGTGCGGGCCCGGGTCGCAGAACTGCAGCCCTGATACCCGCTTCACCTCGGATCCGGACAACTACACCGAGGCCTTCAGCACCGGATATCCGGTGTGCCTGCCCAGCACGGTTCCTCGGGTCTTCAGCGACGTGTTGAACCTGAGCGGCACCGGCAACCCGGCCACCCAGCTCACCGCCCGGAGTGACGCCGCCGGCAACGGTGACCTGTTGTGTCCGACCACCAATCGGCCCGGTGGGCCCCAGCCCGTGGTGGCCCCCACGGCAGCCGATTCGCGCCGCCTCGCCCCCATCCTCGTGGGTGATCACGTCAGCGTTTCGGGGAACTTCGAGTCGATCAACGGAACCCGGTTCCTGTCGGCGTGGGGCACCAAGGTCNNCGCGCTCCAGACAACCGCGGCGCCGGGCCAGCCCGACTACATGTTCATCGATGAGATGTTCATCGACTCTCCCGGCTTCCCGCTCAATCGCATCCGGAACCTGATCATCGGACACACCACGCTGCCGACGCCGGACGTGCTCATGTGGACGACCCACCACGACCCCGCCACCAACGCCGTGCACGAGTTCCCACTGGCCACCGTGCAGGGGTGTGAAGCCGCCGCCGGCGCGGGGACGTGCTCTCTGCCCCTGGGTCCCAACACGTTCCGCACCGAGGAGCGAATCAGCTTCGTCAACGGCGCCAACAGCAGGAAGACCGACGCCTGTGTCCAGCTGCGCGCCGACTTCCGATTTGTGCCCCTGAACCTCTGCCCCCAAGGGGGGACGATAACGGAGCAGTTCAGCATCCTCAGTCCCATCACCCACGAGATGCAGGCTCGGACCGGTCGCAAGTTCGCCGACCTCCAGAGCGGCAACCCCACCCTCATCACCGTGGACCTGGCCGGCAACCAGGCCAAGAACGGCCAGTACCTGTTCCCCATGGGCATCGGTCTTGGCGGCATCGAGGTTCCCTTCATGCTCGAGGTCAACGCCAACGCCTTGGGCAGCCCGACGCTGTTCAGCGGGTTTCCGTGGAACCTGGATCGGCGCTTGAGCCCAGGAGGGTGCGCCGGCGCCTGCGAGAGCGCGCCGCAGCCGCTGAGCCCGTTCCCGTTCGAGGGCATCGACCCCCGCTCGATGGCCACCAATCTTCCCCGAGGTCCGTACAGCGACCCCAACTACACCGCGAGCACGCTCACCAACGCCGGCAACCGGATCCTGTCCTTCGTCACCTCCGTGGGGGGCCGCTTCAACTTCGACGGTGACCGCAGCGTCCTGGCCTGGCCACCCGTGACCCCGCCGCCGGCGGTGGTCGCCCGCACCCCGGCGCTGGCCGCCGTCAAGCCCCTGGTGACCGGGCTCACCCCGGTGGCGGGGCGGGTGGGATCCACCGTGCTCATCGACGGCACCGGGCTGGCCGGCGCCAGGACGGTGACCTTCGGGGGCGTGGCGGCCACGTCGTTCCGAAACGTCTCGCCCACCCAGGTCTCCGCCGTGGTTCCCGTCGGCGCCCAGATCGGGCCCGTGGGGGTCACCACGCTCATGGGCTCGGTGCCCACCACGGCGTTCAGCACCGGCCGCTTCAGCGTGGTGCCCGCGCCGTCCGTGAACGGGTTCACCCCCCCGTCTGCCCCGGTGGGGACGGGAGTGACAATCTCCGGGACCGGGTTCAACTCGGCCACGAACGTCTCCTTCAACGGCGTGCAGGCGGTCTTCTCCGTCCTGTCCGACACCGCCATCCGCACCGTCGTGCCCGCCGGCGCGACCACCGGTCTGATCGCCGTGACCAACCCCGGGGGCACCGGCAGCCGCCCGATTCCCTTCACCGCGGCATCGGCGACGCCGGCGGTCACCAGCTTCGGTCCGGCCAGCGGTCCGCCCGGCGCCCCGGTGACCCTCACCGGCTCGGGCTTCACCGGGACCACCAACGTCGCCTTCAACGGGATCACGGCCACCTTCACCGTGGGCTCGGACACCTCGGTCACGGCCAAGGTGCCGGCCGGGGCGACCAATGGGGCCATCACCGTGACCAACCCTGGCGGTAGGGCCTCGAGCCCCACCGCCTTCGCCGTCACACCGCCGGCGCCCCTGACCCTCGCCAGCTTCGCTCCCGCCGGCGGCCCGGTTGGTGCCCCGGTGACCCTCACCGGCTCGGGCTTCACCGGGACCACCAACGTCGCCTTCAACGGGATCACGGCCACCTTCACCGTGGGCTCGGACAGCTCTCTGACGACCAAGGTGCCGGCCGGGGCGACCAGCGGGACCATCACGGTGACGACCTCGGGGGCGACGGCGACCAGCGCGGCTTCCTTCACGGTCGCATAACCGGGCATGGCCGCGGGAGCCGGCCTTCAGGATCCTCTTGGCGCCCTCCCGCCGTCCCCAGCCTGTGGGTGACGAGGCTTCCCCAACCGTTCGGCGAGGGATACGTCCGGCCCGGTTGGCCTGAGGAGCTCCGAGTGAAGCACTCGCACGCGCGTCGACCGACCTTCGGCCGCTGGTGTGTTGCTTCAGCGACCTTCAGAAACGTCAGCGCGCTTCAGGAACCCAGACGTGGCGCGCACCCCTCCGTCTGACCCTCAGGCGCCTTAAGGAAACCCGAAGCTTTCCCGTACACGGGGCCCATATCTATGGCGCAGGCACCCACTGCGACCACCGCCCCCACACGGTTTGAAAGGCGATCCCAAGGGGGCGGTGATCGCAGAACAGCTCCGGCAAGACCATCGATCTCGAAGCCCGCTGCGGCGCGCGTCCAAACAAGGGAGTCGTCGTGGACAACATCAAGGCCAAGGTACGGAGGATCCGCAGGCCGGCTGTCGCCGCCCTTTGCGCGCTGGTCACCCTGCCCGTTCTGGCCACCGCGGCCCGAGCCGCCTTCTTCGCCACCCCCACCCAGGTCTTCATGACAGGCGAGGTCGAGCGCGTCAGCCTGAACAACCCGGCCGACGTGTGGTCGGGAGGGACGATGGTGATCGGCGGCCAGAACGTGATCATCCCCCGCAACTTGATGGCCGACTTCCCGGCCAACCGCCTCACCCTGCAGCAGACCTTCGTGCAAGCGCCCCCGGCTTGCGTGGCCCGGCGCGAGACGGGGCTGGCCAAGACCGACGCCTGCAACAGCGAGGGCAAGGGCGCCCTGGCGACCATCGCGGCCAACCGCAGCGCCAACGGCAACGTGATCGTGGGCGACATGTTCTTGCAGAAGGCCATCGAGATCGTCACCGGCGTGGTGACCTTCATGGACTTCAACCAGGGCTACTACCGGGTCAACGGGATCCAGGGCAGCGCCACCACGGGCGTCATGGTGCGCATGAACGACCCGGCGGGACGCCACAGCGTGCAGAACGGCCTGGGCTGCGTGGCCGGCTCGCTCAACTGCAGCGCCGACCCCCGCTTCACGCTCGACCCCGACAACTACACCAGCACCTCGACGACGGGGTTCCCGGTCTGCATCCCCTCGGGATCGTGGGGGCTGCCGGCGCCACGGTCACGGCCAAGGCCGCCGCCGACGGCAGCGGCGACGTCCTGTGCCCGGCAACCAACCGCCCCAACCCGGCGGTGACGACGGTGGTGGGCGACGCCAGGCGCTTCGCTCCCATCCAGCTGGGTGACCACGTCACCGTGACCGGCAACTTCGAGACCGTCGGCACCACCCGCTTCCTGTCGGTATGGAACACCATGCTGTCGGCCGGTCTCCTCACGAGCAGCGCCCCGGGCCAGCCCGACTACGTGCTGCCCCTGGCCAACGAGATCGACGCCCCCGCCTTCAACATCGATCGCATCCGGGCCGTCTTCGAGGGCTTCACCACCGACGTGGCCGCGCCCGACGTCCTCATCTGGACTACGCATCACGACCCGACGACCAACGCGGTCCACGAGTTCCCTCTGGCCAGCGTGAACGGGTGTATCGCCGTCGGAAGGGGAGCGTGCCAGCCCCGTCCGCACCAGTACCACATCGACTACCACTCGGACTTCCCCAAGGTGACCGCGGCTCAGTTCAACGACTGCGCACAGTTGCGGGCCGAGCCCCGGTTCAGCCCCCTGCCCTGTCCTCTGGGCGGGACCATGGCCGAGCAGTTCGGCGTGATGAGCCCCATCCCCCACGAGACCCAGTACCGCACCGGGCCCAAGCTGGCCGACCTGTCCCGCCCCGGAGGCCCGACCCTCTTCAGCATCGACGTGCTGGGCAACGACGCCAAGAACGGACAGTACGTGTTCCCCATGGGCATCGGCCTGGGCGGAATCGCCATGCCCGTGCCCCTGGGCGGCGCCCTGGTTGACCAGATGCACGTCCCCTACAGCTTCGACGGCATCCCCTGGAACATTGACCGCCGCCTCAGTCCCGGAGGGTGCATCGGCCCGTGCGAGGCCACGCCCCAGCCCCTGGATCCCTTCCCGAACCCGGGCCTGGACCCCCGCCGCCAGTCGGCCTCCATCCCGACCGTGCCCTTCAGCGACCCGGCCTACACCGCTG
Organism: Actinomycetota bacterium; assembly: GCA_005884125.1. Classification (GTDB taxonomy): domain Bacteria; phylum Actinomycetota; class Acidimicrobiia; order Acidimicrobiales; family AC-35; genus AC-35. The sequence goes on from VAXP01000054.1 coordinate 27,252, forward strand.
GCACCCTGAGCTTCGCCAGCGACCGCATCTTGAGCTTCGTGGACGCGGGCGTGGGCAGCTTCAACGGTGACCGCACCGTGCTGGCCTGGCCCCCGGCCACTCCGGCGGCCGTGGCCATCACGCCCACACCACCGCTGACGGCCATCAAGCCCGTCATCACCGGGCTCACCCCGGTGGCGGGACGAGTGGGCTCCACCGTGCTCATCGACGGAATCGGCCTGGCCGGCGCCCGGACCGTCACCTTCGGAAGCGTGGCGGCGACGTCGTTCCGCAACGTATCGCCCACGCAGGTGTCGGCTGTCGTTCCCGTCGGCGCCCAGAGCGGGCCCATCGGGGTCACCACGCTCGTGGGCACAGTGCCCACCACGGCGTTCAGCGCCGACCGCTTCACCGTGGTGCCGGCGCCGTCTGTCGGCGGGTTCACCCCGACGTCGGGGGCGGTCGGCACGTCGGTGACCATCGCCGGTACCGGCTTCAACTCGGCCACCAACGTGTCCTTCAACGGCACGCAGGCTGTCTTCTCCGTCCTGTCCGACACCTCGGTCCGCACCGCCGTCCCCGCGGGGGCAACCACCGGGCTGATCACCGTGACCAACCCGGGGGGAATCGGCAGCCGCCCGATCCCCTTCACCGTTGCCGCTGGGGCGCCCGCCGTGGCCAGCTTCACCCCGGCCAGCGGTCCCTCAGGCACGCTGGTGACCCTCACCGGCTCGGGCTTCACGGGCGCCACCAACGTCGCCGTCAACGGCGTCACGGCCAGCTTCACCGTGGGCTCGGACACCTCCATCACGGCCACAGTGCCGACCGCGGCCACGACCGGCACCATAAGGGTGACCACACCGGCGGGGAACGGCACGATCGCCACCCCGTTCACGGTCACACCCGCGGCCCCGCTCAGCATCAGCAGCTTCACGCCCGCCAGCGCGGCCGTGGGCGCCCCCGTGACCCTCACGGGCACGGGCTTCACCGGCCTCAGCAGCGTCGCCTTCAACGGCATCACGGCGACGGTGGTGACCGGGCTGTCTGACACCTCGGTCACGGCCACGGTGCCGGCCGGGGCTACCACCGGGCCCATCACCGTCACGACCCCGGGCGCCACGGCGACCAGCGCGGCCTCGCTGACCGTGATCCCCGCGCCTGTCGTCGCCAGCTTCACCCCGGCCAGCGGCCTCGCGGGAACGGTCGTCACCCTCACGGGTAGCGCCTTAACCGGGGCCACCGCGGTCACGTTCAACGGGACGACCGCCACCTTCACGGTGGGCTCGGACACCTCGATCACGGCCACCGTCCCGGTCGGAGCGACGACCGGCTCCATCAAGGTGACGACCCCGGGCGGGACCGCAACCAGCACGACCAGCTACACGGTCGCATGAGTACCGACCGAGCGCCGGCACCCGCCGGCTCCAACCAACCGCCAACTACCCATGGAAGGACATCCAAGATGATGGGCTGGACCAACAAGCTCACCGGGCAGCAGAGGCGACGGCGCATCGCCGGCGCCGTGGTTGCCGCTACCGCAGTGGTGGCGGCCATGGTGCCGCTGCTGGGCACGGCGCCCGCTCACGCGGCCAACGCCGGCCCCACGGATCCCGCGACCGGCATCCCCACGTCGTTCACCGACGCCACCGGTGTGAGCCTGGCGCCCTGCTTCGCGGGGGCGCCGGAGTGCGGCGGCACCAAGGCGTCGTTCCTGGCCGGCAGCAGCCCAGCCGTCTACTTCTCGGCCACGGCCAGCCTTCCCACCGCGCCCGCCCCCGGGGTGGCGCCCGTCGCCTCGACCATGCTGCTGGCCCTGGAGGCCACCCAGCCCGGCCCGACGGTGTTCCAGCGCGAGCAGTTCCACGTCCAGGTGCCGGCTGTCGGCACCTACGTGGTGACCTCGCCCTACGGCGTGCAGGCCTTCAACGTCACTGCGCTCGGCGCCCCCGGCCTAGACATCAACTCGACGACAGACAGCCCGGCGGCTACCGGGCCCATCGACCCCTTCCTGCAGTGGTCGGGCGCGCCGGCAGCGCCCGCCGGGTTCATGATCGGCAGCCCGGCCGCCAATGACTTCTTCCGAGTGGAGGGAACGGCCATCAACCCCAATCCGGCCGACGCGGCCCACGCCTGCCCGGGCGTCCTGGTGCCCGCCGACTGCGTGCAGACCACCCTCCTCACACTGGCGGGCCAGCTGGGATCGTCCATGTCCTCCAGCCCGGCCAGCGTGACCTTCCCGTCCCAGAACACAAACACCACCAGCGCCCCCCAGCCCGTCACCATCACCAACAACGGGGGCGCGCCCCGCACCATCAGCACCGTCAGCTCCGCTGCGCCCTTCTCGGCGGTCGACTCAGCGGCCTCTCCGTGCGTGAACGCCGTGCTCGTGCCGGGGGCAAACTGCTCGGTCAGCGTCACCTTCTCGCCGACTGCGGCGGGCGCGGCCACGGGCTCACTGGTCGTGACGAGCGACGATCCCGCCGGGCCCCTCAACGTGGCCTTGACCGGCACGGGTTCGGCTCCGCCGCCGCCGCCGGCCCCGGCCCCGGCCCCGGCACCTGCCCCTGCTCCGGGA
>VAXP01000055.1 GCA_005884125.1 Actinomycetota bacterium
ACTCCGACCGCAAGGGCAACTCCTACGGGACCCACGAGAACTACCTGATGGACCGGGCCGTGCCCTTCGCCCGCATCGTGCAGCACGTCATGCCCCACTTCGTGACCCGCCAGATCTACACCGGGGCGGGAAAGGTGGGATCGGAGGCGCCCTCCACCGGAGGGGTCGAGGTGCCCTTCCAGCTGACCCAGCGGGCCGACTTCTTCGAGGAGGAGGTCGGTCTCGAGACCACCCTCAAGCGACCCATCGTCAACACCCGGGACGAGCCCCACGCCGACGCCCAGAAGTACCGCCGCCTCCACGTGATCGTGGGCGACGCCAACCTGTCCGAGGTGGCCACCTTCCTGAAGGTCGGGGTCACCGCCCTGGTGCTGGCCATGATCGAGGACGACTGGTTCAGGGACCGCGACTTCACCCTGACCGCGCCCGTGCAGGCCATTCGCCGCGTCTCCTACGACATGACCCTGCGCCAGCCCCTGGAGCTGGCCGCCGGCGGCTCCATGACCGCCCTCGAGATGCAGTGGGAGCTGTTCGATCTCGGGCGGAAGTACGCCGAGGACCGGGGCCTGGCCTGCCTGGGCCGGGAGGAGTCGGGCGCCGAGGTCCTGAGGCGCTGGGAGTCGGTCCTCACCGGGCTCGAGACCGAGCCCGAGGCCCTGGCCGATCAGCTGGACTGGGTGGCCAAGTACCGGCTCATCGACGGTTACCGGGTCCGCCACGGCCTGTCGTGGCGCGACCCCAAGCTGGCTGCCATGGACCTGCAGTACCACGACGTGCGCCCGGAGAAGTCGCTGTTCGCCAAGCTGGACATGGAGCGCCTGGTCACCGACGCCGAGGTGGAGCGGGCCGTGACCGAGCCGCCCCCCGACACCCGGGCCTACTTCCGGGGCCGCTGCCTGCAGCGATGGTCGTCGGCCATCGCCGCCGCCAACTGGGATTCCCTCGTGTTCGACCTGGGCAGCGACCCCTTGCGAAGAGTTCCGATGATGGAGCCGCTACGGGGGACGGCATCCATGGTCGATACCCTGTTCGAAGGATGCTCGAGCCCGGCCGAGTTGTTGGAACGGCTGGGATCGTAGGGAGATCGGTGCACCATGGCAGAACGAGAGCAGAAGAAGAAGCAGTCGACCACCCGTGAGGAAGAGGTGGTCGAGGAGACGCCCGAGAAGTCGGAGAAAGGCGAGAAGCTCAAGGCCGAGCTGGACGAGCTGCTGGACGAGATCGACGAGGTCCTCGAGGACAACGCGGAGGAGTTCGTGAGAAATTACGTGCAAAAGGGCGGCCAATAGTTTGAAGAAATGCAGTAAATGCGGTGAGCTGAAACCCTTCGATAACTTCTATAAGGCGAAGGGAATGCGGGACGGATACCGTAGCGACTGCAAGACCTGCAACCTGGCGGCCAAGGTAGCGCGCAACGCCGCTGACCCAGAAGTAAACCGGCGGCGAGTAAAGCGCTGGCAACAAGAGAACCCCGACCGCTACCGCGCCCGCCTCGACGCCTACAAGCAGTCGGGCAAGAAAAAGATTAGTGACCGCAAGAGTCATTTGAAGCGAAAGTTCGGCCTGACACAGGCCGAATATGACGAATTGCTGGAGCTCCAAGACGGCGGTTGCGCTATCTGCGGGGAGCTGCCTGGCGAGCGCGTGAGCCTGCACGTGGACCACGACCACCTGACCGGGGAGGTGCGGGGGATTCTCTGCGTGCGCTGCAACAACGCCCTGGGTCTCTTCCGGGAGGACCCCGCCCTGCTCACCGAAGCCGCGCACTACCTCGTCTTCCACCGGCGGACGCGGCTGGTGCCCCTCACCGGGGATCCCGTCTGACCGGTAGCCTCCACAGGCGATGAGCCTGCCCATGTTCCCCCCGGGAGACGGGCCCGGACCCAGCTTCACCGAGCTGCTCCACCGAGTGGGACTCGACCCTCCCACGCCCCGAGCCCAGGGCGGGAACCCCCCGATGGAGCTCCGCCACGGCACCACGATCGTGGCCCTCCGCTACGGCGAAGGCGTGGTGATGGCGGGGGACAGGCGGGCGACGGAAGGGCCCACCATCGCCCACCGGGCCCTGGACAAGGTCTTCGAGGCCGACCGCCACTCCGGCGTCGCCATCGCCGGCGCGGCCGGGCCCGCCCTGGACATGGTCAGGCTCTTCCAGACCCAGCTCGAGCACTACGAGAAGGTCGAGGGGGTGACGCTCAGCCTGGAGGGAAAGGCCAACCAGCTGGGCCAGATGATCCGCCAGAACCTCCCCATGGCCATGCAGGGCCTCGTTGTCGTGCCCCTCTTCGCGGGCTACGACAACCGCAGGGGGGTGGGGCGCATCTTCACCTACGACGTCACCGGCGGCCGCTACGAGGAGGCCGACTTCCACGCCACCGGCTCGGGGGGGCGCGACGCCCGCACCACTATCAAGCTCGGTTACCGCGAGGGCATCTACAAGGCGACGGCCATCGAGCTGGCCATCGACGGACTCTACGAGGCGGCCGACGAGGACTCGGCCACGGGCGGTCCCGACGTGGTGCGTGGGATCTACCCGACGGTCGCCACCATCACCGCGCAGGGCTTCCAGCACGTGGAGGACTCCGAGGTGGCGGAGCGCTTCGGGAACCTCATCGAGCAAAAGAAGGCCATGGGGCAGCGGCCATGAGCATGCCCTTCTACGTCGCCCCCGAGCAGTTGATGAAGGACAAGGCCGACTACGCCCGCAAGGGCATAGCCCGGGGACGTTCCCTCATCGGCATGGCCTGCGAGGACGGGATCGTCCTCGCAGGCGAGAACCCTTCGGGCACGCTCCACAAGATCAGCGAGATCTACGACCGCATCGCCTTCGCCGGAGTGGGCAAGTTCAACGAGTACGACCAGCTCCGTCAGGCCGGCGTCCGTCACGCCGACATCAAGGGCTACACCTACAGCCGGGAGGACGTGGACGCCCGCTCGCTGGCCAACTCCTATGCCCAGATAATCGGCCAGGTGTTCACCCACGACATCAAGCCTCTCGAGGTGGAGATCCTGGTGGCCGAGGTGGGCTCCGCCCCCGGGCACGACCAGCTCTTCCACATCTCCTATGACGGCACCGTCGTCGACGAGCGCAACTTCGCCGTCATCGGCGGCGAGGCGGACGCCATCGCCGAGCGGGTCGAGCGCGACTACCGGGAGGGCATCTCGCTGGCCGACGCCCTCAAGGCGGCCGTGCGGGCGCTGGCCGGCCCCGACCGTCAGATCGACCCCGGCGAGCTGGAGATCGCGGTGCTGGCCCGCTCCCGGCCCAGGCGGGCCTTTCGTCGCGTCGAGGCCGCGGAGACAGCCCAGCTCCTGGCCTGAGGCCCTCGTCTCGGGCGATTCAGCTCAGCAGGTGGGCGAAGGACAGGGCGGCCAGCGCCACCAGGGCGGCGACCAGGATCCAGGTGTGCCGGGCCCTGCGGGCGGAGCCGGCCGCGGCCCAGTCCCTGGCTTCTGCGTCCGCTTCGCGGCCTTCGTCGGTGAGCCCGGGAAACGGGTCACCCACATCGGCCAGGGCCGCCTCCACCTCATCGGCCAGCAGGAGCTCGCGGGCCGCCTCCGCCTCCTCCTCGTTCACGTACACGTCCACGGGCCGGAGGACCGGATAGGGGCCGTCCACCGGGGGGCGGAGCTCGGTGAGGATGCCCTCGGCGCCGAGCCGGGCGACGACGACCCTTGCGTGGAACGGCCCCTGCACGCTCGTCAGGTGGACCATTCGACGGGAGCCCACGAATTGAACGGTACCGTGGCGTGCAGTGGATCGACGCATCTTCGGACTCGAGAACGAGTACGGCGTGACCTGCACCCTCCGTGGCCAGCGCCGCCTGAGCCCCGACGAGGTGGCGCGCTACCTGTTCCGCCGGGTGGTGAGCTGGGGTCGCTCCAGCAACGTGTTCCTGGAGAACGGCGCCCGCCTGTACCTCGACGTGGGCAGCCACCCGGAGTACGCCACCCCGGAGTGCGACTCCGTCCTCGACCTGGTCATCCACGACAAGGCGGGGGAGCGCATCCTCGAGCACCTCCTCCTGTCGGCCGAGCAGCGCCTGAGGGAGGAGGGGATCAGGGGCGTCATCTACCTGTTCAAGAACAACACCGACTCGGCGGGGAACTCATATGGCTGCCACGAGAACTACCTGACCAGCCGGCGCGACGACTTCGGCCACTACTCCGAGACTCTCATCCCCTTCTTCGTGAGCAGGCAGATCTACGCCGGCGCGGGCAAGGTGCTGCAGACGGCCCGGGGGGCGATGTACTGCATCAGCCAGCGGGCCGAGCACATCTGGGAGGGCGTCTCCTCGGCCACGACCAGGAGCCGGCCCATCATCAACACCAGGGACGAGCCCCACGCCGACGCCGAGCGCTTCCGCCGGCTGCACGTGATCGTGGGGGACTCCAACATGAGCGAGTACGCCACCTTCCTGAAGGTCGGTGCCACCAGCATCCTGCTGCGGATGCTGGAGGACGCCCAGGTCATGCGGGACATGACGCTGGAGAACCCCATCCGGGCCATCAGGGAGATCAGCCACGACATCACCTGCCGCAGGCGGGTGAGGCTGGCCAACGGGCGTGAGGTGAGCGCGCTGGACATCCAGTCCGAGTACCTGACCCGGGCCCAGCGCTACCACGAGCTCAAGGGCCTCAACGCGCTGGAGGAGCAGGCCTTGAACATGTGGACCCACTGCCTCGAGGGCCTGGAGAAGGACCCCATGACCCTCGACCGTGAGTGCGACTGGGTCATCAAGCATCACCTCATCGAGCAGTACCGCGACCGTCACGGTCATGCGCTCACCCATCCCAAGGTGGCGCTCATGGACCTGCAGTACCACGACGTGAGCCGGGAGCGGGGCCTCTTCTACCGCATGCAGTCCCGGGGCCTCGTCGAGCGCATGTGCGAGGACGCCGACATCGACGCGGCCGTCGACACGCCTCCGCAGACGACCCGGGCCCGGTTGCGGGGGGAGTTCATCAAGAAGGCCAAGGAGCGGCGGCGCGACTTCACCGTGGACTGGGTCCACCTCAAGCTGAACGACCAGGCCCAGCGGACCGTTCTGTGCAAGGACCCCTTCAAGTCGCGCGACGACAGGGTCGAGAAGCTCATCGCCAGCCTGTAGGCCGCCCCGGCGTGCCCTCCTTCCGCACCGGCACGGTCACCAGCCTCATCAGCCAGCGCCCCGGGCTCCAGAGGGTGGAGGTGGACGGCCGACGGGCCTACGTGCTGACCCGCCTGACCGGTCCCGTGGCCGTGGGCGACCGGGTTGTCCTCAACACCACCGCGGTCGAGCTGGGCCTGGGGACGGGGGGCTGGGACGTCGTGCACTGGAACCTGGCCCGGGAGGAGTGGTCGGAGCCCGGCGGGGGCCGGGTCATGAAGCTGCGCTACACCAGCCTCCAGGTCGACGTGGGCGCGGCCGAAGAGGCGGGGGAGGAGCCTCCCGCCGACCTGGCGGGCACCCCGGTCGTCGCCTGCGGGCTCCACAGCCAGGTGGCCTGCGTGGCCGTGGCCTACGCCCACGCCGCTCCCGGCTCGCCCCTCTGCTACGTCATGACCGACGGCGGGAGCCTTCCCCTTGCCCTGTCGGACCTGGTGGCCGCCCTCACCGAGAAGGGGCTGCTGGTGGGCACGGTCACCGTGGGCCAGGCCTTCGGGGGCGACCGCGAGGCCGTCAACCTCGTGTCCGGTCTGCAGGTCGCACGCCGCGACTTCGGAGCCGAGGCCATCGTGGTGGGGACGGGCCCGGGCGTCGTGGGCACCTCCACCGCCACCGGCTTCAGCGCCCTGGAGGTGGCGGGCATCGTGGACCTGGCCGGTCGGGCCGGCGCCCGGCCGGTGGTGGCGCTGCGCTGGTCCGACGCCGACGCCCGCCCCCGCCACCGCGGCCTGAGCCACCACTCGGTGGCCGCGCTGCAGTACGCCCACGAGCGCGCCGTCGTCCCCATCCCCTCTGGCGCGAGCAGGGTGGAGCTGGGTGGGCTGGGCGGCCACGACGTGGTGGAGCTCGACGTGCCCGACATGGCCGCGCTGCTGGCCCAGACGGCCGTGGAGGTGACCACCATGGGCCGGGGGCCGGCTCAGGACGCAGGCTTCTTCACCTACGCGGGCGCCGCCGGCGTAGCTGCCGCGTCCCTCCGCGACGGACCCGGTAGCCTCGGCCTCCGGCCATGACCGACGTCACCCCGGCTCCTGAGGATCCGCCTTCCGGACCCGCCGCGCCCGCACCCGGCGAGCACGGCGCGGGCTGGACCGTGCCCCGGTGGGCGGCCGCCGACCCGGGGACGGGTCCTCCCACGCCGGCCCAAGGGGTCCCACCGGTGGCCCCCGGCCCCGAGCCCGGTCCTGAGCCCGCCACCGGGTCGCTGGCCCGGCCGGAGTGGTCTCCGCCGGTGCCGGTCGCGGAGAAGGAGCGGGCCCGGCACGGCGGCGCGGTGCGGTCGGTGCTGGAGTGGGTCGCCATCGTGGCCGCCGCCCTCATCGCCGCCCTGGTCATCAAGGCCTTCGTCATACAGGCCTTCTACATCCCGTCCGGGTCCATGGAGCCCACCCTCAAGGTGGGCGACCGGGTGCTGGTCAACAAGCTCGCCTATCACGCCCATCCCGTCCACAGGGGCGACGTCGTGGTCTTCACCCGCCCCAAGCTGGAGGGCGGGGCGCCCGCCATCAAGGACCTGATCAAGCGCGTCATCGGATTGCCGGGCGACACCATCCAGAGCGTCGACGGCCAGGTGGTGATCAACGACCGCACGCTGCGCGAGCCCTACCTCCCGGCGGGCACGACGACCACCGGCATCGACCGTCAGGTGATCCCGCCAGGGCAGTACTGGGTCATGGGCGACAACCGGTCGAACTCCCGCGACAGCCGCTTCTTCCACGCCATCCCCAAGTCGCTCATCGTGGGGCGGGCCTTCGTGCTCGTCTGGCCCCTGTCCTCCTTGCAGTTCCTGTAGCAGCAGTCGCTGTAGCGGCTCCAGGCGCTCAAGCGGCTCCAGGCGCTCAACGGCGGGCCTGAGCCAAGGCGTCGACCATGCGGTCGACGTGGTCGCTGTACACGGCGTCGACTCCCATGTGGAGGAGCGAGAGCAGCACCCGCTCGTGCTGGGCGTCCCACCCGAAGGCCATGCGCTCGAAGCGGTGGAACAAGGTCGTCAGGCCGCCGGTCCAATCCGTGTGGTGCAGGTTGACGGCGTCGATGCCCTCCTCGGCCAGGGTGGCCGCCCTGCGCTCGGGCCCCTCACGCATGCGCCGGAGCCGGGTCGAGTCGACCAGCCGCACCTCGTCCGCCAGCGGGCGCCAGGCCGCCACCTGGCCCCAGTCGTGATGGCACAGCCACAGCTTGCCCACCGCGTCGCCCCCGGCGGCACGGGCGACGGCGATCACCCGGGGCGCGGCCTCGGGGTCCTTCACGTCGAGGGAAAGCTCGAAGGCGGTGCCGCACTCGGCATACAGGTCCTCGAGCGTGGGCACGTGCGCAGGCAGGGCGGCGCGGGGCACCGATGCGATGGGGCGCCGGCGTACCCCCGAGCGCACGACGCCGTCGTGGTCGAGCACGGCGACCCCGTCGGCCGTGAGCCACACGTCGCTCTCCAGCCCGGTGGCGCCCAGGCGCAGGCCGAGGTGGAACGCGGCCAAGGTGTTCTCCGGCGCATGAGCGCTGGCCCCGCGGTGGGCGAAGGCGATCGGCGGCTGCTGCAGCGAGCGGAGGCGGGCCACACCCGCGAAATCTACGAGGCGGGTACGTCGATGCCCGCCTCCTCGGCCACCGGCTCGTCGATGGTGACCTCGTTGGTCTCGACCTCACGCCAGCGGGGGAGGGTGAAGGCGAAGCGGCTGCCGACGCCGAGGCGGCTCTCGCACCAGATCTTGCCGCCGTGGGCCTCGACGAGGCGACGGGCGACGTAGAGCCCGATGCCCGTCCCCCCGTGGGCGCGGGTGGACGCGCCGTCGAGCTGGAAGAAGCGCTCGAAGAGGCGGGGCACGTCACCGGAGAAGATGCCTGGGCCGTTGTCGATGACGGCCACCTCGATCTCTTCGCCTTGGTCCTGGATCTCGACGGTGACTTCGCCGTCGGAGTACTTCAAGGCGTTGTCCACGAGGTGGTGGAGCACCTGCTGAACCTTGGCCGTGTCGAGAGACAGGGTGAGGTCCTTGCGCGTCCGTTTGACCCGCACGCGCTCCTGCACGACGGAATCGACCAGGGCGCCCAAGTCGATCTCCTCGAGGTGGAGATTCGACCGGCCCGACTCGACGGCGGAGACGAACAGGACATCCTCGATGAGGCGCTGTAGACGGTCGGCGTTGGACTCGACTGCCTTGAGGGCCAGCTCGCGCACGTGGGGGTCGAGGCCGTCGCCGCGGTGCACGAGGGTGCGCAGGTAGCCCTTCATCACCGTGAGAGGCGTGCGCAGCTCATGGCCGACCACGGCAACGAAGTCCGACTTCACCTGGTCGGTCTCCCGCTCCTTGGTGATGTCGTCGAGCACCAGCACACGACCGAGGACACGCCCGCCAGACGACATCACGCGACGAGCAGATGCCTTGTACACGCGCGGCTCGATCTCTCCGAGCACGACCTCGGTCGTACTGCCCTGGCCCTGCGCGGTGAGCAGCTCCTCGACCACCGGGTGACCGAGCTTGCCGGCCACGGGCTGGCCCAGCTCGAAGGCGGCGGCGATGGAGAAGAGCTCGGCGGCGGCCCCGTTGATCAGCACGAAGCGCCCGACCTCGTCGACGACCAGGACCGGGTTGGCCATGCAGTGGACGACAGAGGTCAGCTGCTCTTCCTTGTCGCCCACCCGCCGGTACAGCTGTGCGGAACGCAGGGCGAGGGCCACGTGGGTGCCGAAGGAGGTGAGCATCGCCCGGGCGGCGGCGTCGGGCGCCTCGCCGAGGAGCAATACCAGGTGACCGAGACGGCGGCCGTCGGCATAGAGCGGCAGGCCGACGGCGGTGTCGACGCCGTTGGAGAAGAGAGCGACGGCGGGATGGCTCGGCGGGTCGACCCGTAGGCCCGGCGACGTGAGAAGGGCCTTGAACTCCGGGTGCCGGCTGGCCTCCCGCAGACCCTCGCGGTCGAGACCTCGGAAGTGGGGAATGCGCACCGCAGTTCCTTCGAAGACGGCGCAGAAGCCGGCGCTGGCGCCGAACAGGCGCTCGGCTGCGTCGAACACGCGGACGAGGACGCTGGCCCCTTCGAGGTCGCTGGCGACGCCTGCCACGGCGTCGAGGACCTCGGTCACCGAACTGGCGGCGGTGGCCGGGCGCCGGGCCAGGGCCAACGAGGCGCAGTGGGCGAACAGCGGGAGATGCCCGGGGTCGAGGCGGCCGGCGTCGCCTCCAACGGCCAGCGCGCCCACGACCCGGTCGCCCACCCGCAGGCACTCGGCCACAGCGCCGCGCTTGGCGTCGCGCTCTGTGCGCCGGGCCAGGCGGCCACTGGCGATGGCGGCGTCGGCGGCGTCGACCACGACGCGTGGCACGGCGCCCGTCGAGGCCAGCGGCGTGCTGACGCCGTCGACCAGGCCCACGAGCAGACCCTGGCGCCCGTGGGCGGCCTGGACGGCGCCCCTGAGGGCCTCCTCGAGCAGGCGAATCGGGTCATGGCCCGCGACCAGGCCCCGGAGGACGCGCTGGAGGTGCTCGGTCTGGTCCTGGCCCACGTACCCCATATCGGA
>VAXP01000120.1 GCA_005884125.1 Actinomycetota bacterium
CCGTGCTCACCACCCCGCGCGTCCGCGTGTGGCGCAACGGCTCGCCCCTGGACATGAACCCCGACTCACTGGTCATCGACGACGTGTTCGAGCTCGGTCCCGGGGACCAGGTGCCGGTGGACGGCATCGTCGTCGATGGTGAGCTCGAGCTCGACGAGTCGATGCTCACGGGCGAGTCGAACGCGGTGGCCAAGCCCGCGGGCGAGATCGCCCTGTCGGGCAGCCTGGTCACGGGCGGAGAGGCCCGCGTGCGGGCCCTCGCCGTGGGCGAGGCCGCCTACGCCCACCGCCTGGCCGCCCAGGCCCGCCAGTTCCGCCTGGCCCGCTCCGAGCTGCGGGCGGGGACGGACCGGATCCTGCGCCTGGTGACGTGGGCCATGGTGCCGGCCGGGGTGCTGCTGGTGTCGAGCCAGCTGGCACGCACCGACCTGAGGGACGCCCTGCGCGGCTCTGTCGCCGGGGTGGGCAGCATGGTCCCCGAAGGCCTGGTGCTGCTCACCAGCATGGCCTTCGCCGTGGCCGTCATCCGCCTGGCCCGCCGCCGGGCCCTGGTCCGGGAGCTCGGCGCGGTCGAGGTGCTGGCCAGGGTGGACGTGATCTGCCTGGACAAGACGGGCACACTCACCGACGGGGAGGCCGAGGTCACCGCCGTGGTCCCGGCCTCCGGGACAGGCGCCGTCGAGCCCGCGGTGGCGGAAGCCCTGGGTGCGCTGGCGACCGCCGATCCCCGTCCCAACTCGACCATGCGCGCCGTGGCCCGGGCCTTCCCCCCACCCCAGGGTTGGACCGTCGCCGGCCGCATCCCGTTCGCCTCGTCCCGCAAGTGGTCGGCCACCGATTTCGGCGACCGGGGAACGTGGCTGCTGGGCGCCCCCGAGGTGCTCCTCGCCGCCTCGTCCTCGGGCGCCGACGCCCGTCTGGACCAGACGCTGACGGCAGAGGTGGGGCGGGGCAGCCGGGTGTTGCTCCTGGCCCGCTACGTGGGCGCGGGCCCGCTCACGCCCGAGGTGGTCGCCCGGACAACCCCCCAGGCCCTGATCGTGCTCGAGGAGAAGCTCCGCCCCGACGTGGCCGAGACGCTCGCCTACTTCCTCGATCAAGGGGTGGCGGCCAAGGTCATCTCCGGCGACAACCCCCGCACCGTTGCCGCCGTCGCCCAGCGGGCCGGGCTCGCCGTCGTGGGGGAGCCGGTGGACGCCCAGGACCTGCCCGAAGACCAGGCCGCGCTGGGCGCGGCGCTGGAGAGCCACAACGTCTTCGGTCGTGTGGTCCCTGATCAGAAGCGGGCCATGGTGCGGGCCCTCCAGGGGGCGGGCCACGTCGTGGCCATGACGGGAGACGGGGTCAACGACGTCCTCGCCCTCAAGGACGCCGACCTGGGAGTGGCCATGGGCTCGGGCACGGGCGCGACGCGAGCCGTGGCCAAGGTGCTGCTGCTCGACGACGAACTCGGCGCCCTGCCCGGGGTCGTGGCCGAGGGGCGTCGGGTCATCGCCAACATCGAGCGGGTGGGCAATCTGTTCGTGACCAAGACCGTCTACGCCCTGTGCCTGGCCGTGGCCGTCAGCCTGGCCCGCCTCCCCTTCCCGTTCCTGCCCCGGCACCTGACCGTCGTGAGCAGCCTCACCATCGGCATCCCCGGGTTCTTCCTGGCTCTGGCGCCCGACCGCAGCAGGGCCCGGCCCGGCTACGTCGGGCGGGTGCTGCGCTTCGCCGCCCCCACCGGGGTGGTGGCGGCCGGGGCCACCCTCGCGGCCTACGCCCTGGCCCGGGACCAGCCCGGGCTCCCGCTGGCCCAGGCCCGGACCACGGCCACCATCGTCCTCTTCGGTGTGGCCTTCTGGGTGCTGGCCATGCTGGCCCGGCCCATCACCGGCCCCCGGCTCGGGCTCATGGTCGGGCTGGCCCTGGCCTTCGTGGTGGTGATGGCGCTGCCCGCCATGCGCAGCTTCTACGCCCTCAACCTGCCGCCCCTCCTGGTCTCGCTGGCGGCCGTCGGCATAATCGCCATGGCCGTGGGCGTGCTGGAGAGCGGCTGGCGCACGGTGAACTGGATCAGGGAGCGCCGTGCGTCGACCCCGCTCGCCTAGGCGGGGCGGAGCGACGTCCGCTACGACCAGAGTCGGCCGCGGGCGCCGTGGGCGGCTTCCACGGCTGAGCCCCGTCGCCCTACCGGCGCCGGGGGTAGAGGATGAGCTGGGTGCAGCGGTAGGCGGCCATGCGCCGTCCGGTGGTCTCGTTGGTCACGGTGGCGTCCCAAACCTGCGTCGTGCTTCCCAGGTGCAAAGGCTCCGAGATACCCGCGACCACCTCGCCCTCGCGCGCGCTGGAGAGGAAGTTCGCCTTGGACTCCACGGTCGTGAAGCTCTCCGCTCCGTCGGGCCAGTGCCGCCCCACCCCGAAGGCGCACAGGGCGTCGGCCAGGGTGATCACCACCGGGGCCCACAGGTACCCGGTCCCCGCGATCAAGTCGTGGGTCACGGTGAAGCGGCCGGCCAGGCGGTCGTGGTCCTCCTCGTCGATGTCGATGCCGAGGAGGCGCAGGAGGTTGTGGACGTCGTAAGGGGGCGGCACGCCCCCAGCCTCCCGCGCCTGGGGACACGGAACCTCATGCCGCGCCTGGACCTGTGCGGAGCCGGCGGAGTCTCGGCGCTCACCCCGCCGCGGATCCGGCCACGGGAGAAGTGAGGTCGTAGAGCGTGACCCCCGCCACGGTCTGGGCGCTGAATCTGGACTGCACCCACGCCGAGATCTCGCTCGAGGTGCCGCCGCCACCGCCGGGACCTCCCGGACCCCGACCGAGCCCGCTGGTGATGAAGTAGTGGATCTTCCCCTCCCTCACGTAGCTCTGGAACTGGGCCAGGGTGGGGGACGGGTCGGTTCCGTTGAAGCCGCCGAGGGCCATGACCGGTTTCCCGGTGGCCAGCTGGTACCCCGCGGCCTGATTGGCCGAGACGGTTGCCGCCGTCCACGTGTAGTTGCCGCTGCCCGCCTCGAGGACCCGGGCTAGTTGGGCCGAGGGCCGGCTGCCGTCGAGGATGCCGTCGATCCCGCCCCCCCCGGTCCCTCCGGTGCCGGCCCCGGGGACCGCCTGACCCGCGGCCATGTTGGGGGGCGGTGCCTGCGCGCCCGCCAACCCGCCGGGGCCGAAACCTCCGAAGCGTCCCCGCCCCTGGGCCGCGCCGGGAGGAGGGCCGGCGCCGAGCCGGGGGGCTCCCGCGACACCGGGGCCCCGGCCCAGACCGCCCGGGCCCCGGGCGCCCGCCGGGCCGGAGGAGGGGATGGCCCCGGAGTGCGGCGTCGCCGCCGTGGCCCAGGTGTAGGCGGCCGGGCCGGCCAGGGTGGCGGCCAGGGCCGTGCCCGCCACCATCACCGCCCGGTGTCGCGGCTCGGTCCACCTGGTGGCGAGGACGGCCGCGCTGGCCCACCCCGCCACCAGGACGAAGCTGCGCAGGCCGGGATGCCAGGAGGGTGTGCGCCCGAGGAGCTCGTAGGACCACCAAGCCGTGGCCGCCACGGCCGCGGACAGGACGAAGCGGGCCGCGCCGTGGCGGCGGCGCCACAGCTCGGTTGCCCCGATCCCGGCGATGGCCCCTATGGGGGGAGCCAGGGCCACCGTGTAGTAGGGGTGGATGATCCCCTTCCCCAGGCTGATGGCCGCGCCCGTCACGACCAGCCAGCCGCCCCACAGGATCATCGACGCGCGCGTGCGGTCGGCGCGGTCGGACTTGAGGGTGAGGACGAGACAGCCGGCCAGCAGTATGAGGGCTCCGGGTAGGAGCCAGGACGCCTCGCCGCCGAACTGGGAGTTGAAGAGCCGGGTCCATCCCGTGGGTCCCCACCGGCCCGCCCCCGGCCCGCCGCCCACGCTGCCCGACTCGTTGCCCGACAGACGGCCCAGGCCGTTGTAGCCGAAGACCAGGTTCCAGAGGCTGTTGTTCTGGGAGCCGCCGATGTAGGGCCGGGCCGTAGCGGGCGTGAGCACGACGATCGCCACCCACCAGCCGGCAGAGAGAACCATGGCCGCGGCTCCGAGCAGGAGCTGGCGCACCCGGCGGGCCAGGGGGGTGGGGGCGGCCACCAGGTAGACGAGCCCCAGGGCGGGCACGACGAGCAGGGCCTGGAGCATCTTGGCCAGGAAGGCGAGACCGGCCAAGGAGCCCGCGGCCACGACCCAGCGCGTGCTCGCCCCCTCCAGGGCCCGCACCATGGCGTAGGCGCCCAGGGCCGTGAGCAGGGTCAGGAGGGCGTCGGGGTTGTTGAAGCGGAACATGAGGGCGGCCACCGGGGTCAGGGCCAGCACCAGCCCGGAAAGGAGGGCGGCGGCGGGCGAGAACCACCTCCGCACCGCGGCGTAGAGGACGGCGACCGCGGCCACGCCCTCCACGGCCTGGGGGACGAGGATGCTCCAGCTGCTGACGCCGAAGGCGCGGGCCGCCAGGTCCATGGGCCACAGGAAGGCGGGCGACTTGTCCACGGTGATGGAGCTGGCCGAGTCCAGGGACCCGAACAGGAAGGCCTTCCAGCTCTTGCTGGCGGCCTGGACGGCGGCCGAGTAGTAGGTGTTGGCCCAGCCCGACGCGCCCAGTCCCCACAGGTAGAGCAGGCCGGTGAGGACGAGGAGTCCGACGAGCAGGGGCCTGGCCCAGACGGGGTCGTCCTCGGGTCCCCGCAGCAGCCTGTGGAGCCGGCCCGGGGGCGCGTGCCGCGTGCCGGCGGGCCCGGGGCGCGGCCGCGCCGGGGGGTCCGCGACGTAGGGGAGGGTCGTGGTGGTCACGCCCGTGACCATCGTCGCCCACGCTTGGAGAAGCCTCAGTCCCTGCGCCGAATCCCCTGGGTCGGCCCGGGCCCGGCTCCTCGCCCGCCCCCGCTTTCCCAGAGAGCTCCCAGGGTGGACGGAGGCCGTGTTGAGGCCGGGGGCCGATGCTCGTGGGGTGACAGTCCAATCGTCCCCCACCGCTCGAGAGATCCTGGTCGACGGCCGCGGCACCGCAGTGATGGCGACGTGGCACGGGGACCGGGACCTCGTCGTGTTGAGCGTCTGGCACGGCAACGTCTGCGCGGGAACCGTACGCCTTCATCCTGCTCAGGCCGCCACCCTCGCCTCGGTGCTCGCCCTTCGGAGCGAACTCCCAGTTTCGCCAGAGGGTGCCCTGAGAGCCGGCCCCCATCCTGAAGTTCGTGACGATCTCTGCCCTCCTGGCTGAAGTGCGGCCGGCGCTCTCGCTCCCGCGGTCACCCCGAAGCCGGGCCGCCCAGCTCAGGAGCCTGGCGCCAAGGCTCCTCCGCTACGCCGCCGTGTCGGGCGTGGCCACGGCGACGAGCCTCACCGTGCTGGGGTTTCTGGTGGCCACCGGCGTCCTGGGCGCCTCCTGGGCCAACGTCGTGGCCGTGGCGGTCGGAACCGTGCCTTCCTTCGAGCTCAACCGGCGCTGGGTATGGGGGAAGAGGGGCGAGCGCTCGATCGTGGCCGAGGTGATCCCCTTCTGCGTCCTCTCCCTCGCCGGGCTGTGCCTGAGCACGCTCGCCGTGGGGGGAGCCGCGGCGTGGGCGGCCCGCGCCGGCGCCCACGGCGGGGCCCGCACCCTGGCCGTCGAGGGTGCTCACGTAGCCGCCTTCGGCTCTCTGTGGGTCGTGCAGTACCTGGTACTGGACCGCGTCCTGTTCCGGCGCGGTCACCTTCTCGATATCAAACCGGCCCCGGTGGGGCTGCTGGCCCAGAGGTGACCCGATGAGCAGCAAGCTCCTGTGGTACGCGGCCCGGTCGAACGGCCTGGTGGCCTGGGTGCTGTTGGCCGCGGCCGTGCTCTGGGGCCTGGCCCTGAGCACCAAGCTGCTGGGCCGGCGCCCCCGGCCCGCCTGGGTCCTGGACATGCACCGGTTCCTGGGGGCGGGGGCGCTGGTGTTCACCGCCGTCCATGTCGTCAGCATCCTCCTCGACACCTACGTCCACTTCGGTCTGGTCGAGGTCCTGGTGCCCCTGGCCGGGAGCTGGCACCCGGTGGCGGTGGCGTGGGGCATCGCCGGGCTCTACCTGCTGGTCGCCCTGGAGGTCACCTCCTTGCTGAGGGCGAGGATCCCGGCCCGGCTGTGGCGCTCGACCCATTACCTGAGCTTCCCGCTCTTCGCCCTGACGTCGGCCCATGCCCTGTCCGCGGGCACCGACCGCCACACCGCGCTCGTCCGCGGCGCCGTCTTCGGCGTGTGCGCCTTGGTGGCCGTGCTCACGGCCGTGCGCTTCGCCGGCTCGGGCCGCCCCGGCCCCGCGAACCTGGCCCCGGCGGGCAGCCCCCGCAGCGTGTAGGCAGCCCCGCAGCGTGTAGATGGACTAGGTCTCGCCCCAGAACGAGGTGGAGGTGACCGACTTCATCACCGTGCGGCTGAAGTGGTCCCGCCTGCCCTCGTAGTCGGCGAACTTGTAGAGCTCGTCCACCAGGTCACGGAAGGGGCCCGGCTCGTTCATGGCCGCGGCGAAGGCGTCCTGGGCCGCATAGTTGTCCATCCCCCAGTGGATGCGTACCTCGCCCGAACCCTTCTCGGTCGTCTGCACCACGGCGTAGGTGCCCAGGTACTCGACCTCATCCGGGCACGACGCCCGGAGCTTCTCCTCGTTGTTGACCACCCACTGCTGCAGCTCGTGCGCCTTGCCGAGCTTGATGTCGAAGCCGTCCTCGTGGATGAAGCGCATGTTGGCCCCCCTTTCGCCGCCGCCAATGGTAGAGCGGTGCGGGCGCGGTTCCCAGGGGTCAGGGCAGGCGCGGCGACCAGCTGAGAGACCCGGCCGCGGTTAAGGCCAGCAGGACCAGCCCGGCGCCGATGAACCAGCTGCTGAGGTCGTGCTTGCGGATGCGGTGGGACACGGACGCGCGGATGGTGTTGTAGGCCTCGCCCAATTGGGCCGCCGACGCGGCCTCGAAGAAGCGGCCCCCCGTCCCGTTCGAGATCTGCTGGAGGGCGGCCTTGTCGACGGGCACTTCCAGTAGGCGGCCCGCCAGCGTGACCTCGCCCTTGTCGCTGCCGTAGGCGATGGTGGTGACGGGCACGTGAGCGGCCGCGGCGACCCGGGTCGCCTCCGCGTCCGACCGACCGGCGTTGGTTGCACCGTCGGACATGAGGACTATGCGGGCGGGGACGGGCGGTGCCGTGGTGGGCTCGTCGGCCACCCCCATGCTGTGGAGGGCGGCGAAGATGGCCTCGCCGATGGCCGTGCCCCCCCTGGTCTGCAGCTGGGCGATGGCCGTCTTGACCTGGGCGTGATCGGTCGTGGGGGCCGCCAGCACCGAGGCGGTGTCGTCGAAGGCCACCAGCCCCACGTCGAATCCGGGCGGAAGGCGATCGACGAAGGCCGTCGCCGCCGCCTGGGCCGCTCTCAGCCTGTCGGGGGCGACATCGGTGGCGCCCATGGAGCCGGACACGTCGACGGCGATGACCACCGTCGAGGTCCGCACGGGGACGGCCGTGGCCCGCGCCGGGCGGGCGAAGGCGGCCAGCAGGCTGGCCAGCGCCAGCAACAGGGCCCCGGCCGGCACGTGGCGGCGCCATCCCGGCCGGCGGGGTGCGACCGCGTCGAGCAGGGCCAGGTTGGTGAAGCGCACCGCATAGCGCTGGCGCTGGAACTGGCGCTGGACGTAGACGAGTACGAGGACGATCAAGGCCAAGAAGAGCCACAGTCGGGCCCCGGCCAGGAAGGTCATGCCCGCATGCGGCGGGGCCGGCTGCGGGGGGCGCGGGTGCGCCGGGCCCGAGCCACGAACTCGACCACGTCGAGGATCCAGTCGCGGTCGGTGCGCAGCACGAGATGGCCGGCCCCGGCCCTGCGCATGGCGGCCGCGTTGGCGGCCCGCTGGGCCGCGGCGGCCGCCCCGTAGCGGGCCCGGAGCCCGGCGCTGGAGGTCTGCACGTCCCGCTGGCGGCCGGTCTCGAGGTCGACCAGAGTCAGGTAGCCCACGCTGGGCAGCTCCAGCTCGCGAGGATCGATGATCTCAACGGCCAGGACCTGGTGGCGGGCGGCCAGGAGGCGCAGGGCCCGGGGCCATGGCGAGGGGCACAGGAAGTCGGAGACGACCACGGCCAGGCCCCGGCGCCGGGGGGGACGCAACAGGCCCCTGATGCCCGCGGCCAGATCCACGCGGTCGCCTTCGGGGGCAGGGGGGCGCCGGGCCACGGCGTGGAGGAGGGCGAGCAGGGCGGCGCGGCCTGGGCGGGCCGGGATGACCCGGGGCCGCTCGCCGGCCAGCAGGACGACGCCGGTGCGGTTGCCCGACCGGATGGTGAGAAACCCCACGGCCGCGACCGCGGCCAGGGCCAGATCGCGCTTGCGGCAGGAGGCGGTGCCGAACTCCATGGAGGCGGAGCCGTCGACCAGGACCCAGGTCTCCAGCTCCCTGTCGGCGATGGTGTCGCGGACGTGGACGGCGCCGCTGCGGGCGGTGAGGGGCCAGTCGATGCGCCGCACGTCGTCGCCTGACTCGTAGGGCCGGGCATCTCCCGGCTCGCTCCCTGCCCCGGGGGCGAAGCCCAGGTGGTCGCCCTGCAGGAGGCCGTCCAGCCGGCGGGTCACGGCCAGCTCCAGGGAGCGCAGCGCCCGATCGGGCCTGCCCCGGCCGGGCACGATCCCTATCTCAGGACTCACGCGGTCCGTCCCGCGGACCGGGGCCGGCCCGACCTGGCCGGCTCGGCCCCGTCCCCGTCGGCCTTGGGTTGGGCGGCGTCGAGGGGCTGGGGATCGGGTTCGACCTCGCCCCGTCCAGGCACGGCATCCTGCCTCGGCACCACCCGGGGCGGATGCACCCGCTCCAGCACATGGGCGAGCAGGGCGTCGGGCGTGACGTCGTCGGCCAGGGCTTCGTAGGAGAGCACCAGCCGGTGCCGGCACACGTCGAGATAGCAGTCGCTCACGTCCTGGGGCAGGGCGTAGGTCCGGCCCCGGAGCAGGGCCAGGCCCCGGGCCGCGGCGACCAGGGCCAGGCTGGCCCTGGGGCTGGCCCCGTAGGCGATCTGGCCGGTCAGCAGGGTCAGGCCGGCCCGCATCGGATCGCGAGTGGCCTGCACCAGCTGCACGGCGTAGTCGATGATCGCGGGGTCGACGAAGACGTCGTCGGCTGCGGCCTGGAGGCGGATCAGCCCCGCGGGCGTGAGCACCTTGTCCGCGTGGGGCGGGCGCACACCCATGCGCTCGACGATCGTCATCTCCTCCCGGTGGCTGGGATAGCCGACGCTGACCTTCATGAGGAAGCGGTCGCGCTGGGCCTCGGGCAGGGGATACACGCCTTCGGCCTCGATCGGGTTCTGGGTGGCCATGACGACGAACGGCTCGGGCAGGCGGTGGGTCACCCCGCCCACCGACACCTGGCGCTCGGCCATCACCTCGAGCAGGGCGGACTGGACCTTGGCCGGGGCCCGGTTGATCTCGTCGGCCAGCACGAAGTTGGCGAAGATCGGCCCCAGGGCCACGTCGAACGACTCCGTCGAGGCCCGCCAGATCCTGGTGCCCACGATGTCGGCCGGGACCAGGTCGGGCGTGAACTGCAGGCGCACGAAGCTCCCCCCCGAGACCTCGGCCAGGGTGGCGACGGCCAGGGTCTTGGCCAGCCCCGGCGGCCCCTCCACCAGGCAGTGGCCTCGGGACAGCAGGCACGTGAGCAGGCGCTCGATGACAACGTCGTGGCCGACGATGACCTTCTTGACCTCTACCAGGGCCCGTTCCAGGAGGGTGGCGTCATCCACGCGCCTGGCTCCGGCGCTCTTGGCTGTCGTCGACCGGGCGGGCATCGCTAGGCCCCGCTTCCCCCCACGCCGCGCATGATTGGTGTGTACCAGGTCAGAGGCCCTGGCGGTGACCGTTGCCGGGTTTGCCCGAGCTCAGGCTCGATCTCGCCTCGTGCATGGCCCAAGATACGGAGGTGGAGAAGGTCCGGCATCCGGCCGGCATCGCCGTGACCGCCCTCTGGGCCGCCTTGGCCGTGGCCGCCCCTGTCGTGATCGCCGAGCGCCAGGCCCGGGGCAGTGGCGCTCCCCCCGCCGGTCGCAACACGGTCGTCATGGCGCAAATCACGTTCAGACCGTCAACCTTGGTCGTGGACAAGGGCTCGCACGTCCTGTTCGTGAACAAGGACGTGGCGCCGCACACGGTCACCGCCGCGTCGCTCGGTATCGACTCGGGCGTGATCAACCCCGGCAAAGGGTTCAGGCTGGTCGTGAACCAGGCCGTGGACTATGTGTGCACCATCCACCCGAGCATGAAGGCCAAGCTCCTCCTGCGGGCCTAGGAAGGCGCGTACCGATGGTCCGGTTCCTGAACGGCATAACCGGGAACAACCTCCTGCTCTACAAGGTCATCCTCACCTCGATCGTCTTCGCCCTCGCCGGCGTCCAGGTCTTCTTCGCCGCTCGCCTCTGGGACGTGTCGAGCTTTCCCCCCATCTCGGCTGCGTCGGCGGCGCGCGTGCACCGGGTGAGCGGCCGGCTGGCGGTGACGCTGGGAGCGGTGGTCGCCCTCACCTGCCTGGCGGGGCCGGCCGGACCCCTGTCGCCCACCCGGGTCCTGCTGCACTCCATCTTCGGCACCGCCGTCTTCGTCATCCTGACGGTGAAGTTCGCGGTGTTGAAGGTCCTGCGCTCGGGCGGCAACGCCCTGCCCTACATAGGGACGGCCCTGTTCCTGGGCTTCGCCGGCATCTGGGCCACGACCGTGGCCGACTACGTCACCTCGAGGTAGCCGATGACGACGTCGAGGAAGCTCGTGCTCTTGGCCGGGTCCCTGGTGCTGGGCGCGGCCTTGGTGCTGACGGGTGTGCCCGCGGGTGCCGCCGGTGGCCAGACCACGATCGTCAACTTCGACTACGAGCCGAACGCCCAGAGCGTTGCCGTCGGCACCACGATCACGTGGACCAACAGCGCCGACCGCCCTCACACGGTGACCGATCGGGGCGGGACGTTCGACACCAACCCCGTCGGCCCGCACCAGTCGGCGTCGGTCACCTTCACCGTCCCCGGCACCTACCACTACTTCTGCCGTATCAACCCGTCGAGGATGAACGGGGTGATCACGGTCACCGGCGACAGCACCGGGGCCGCGGTGAACCGGGTCGAGGCCATCGACCCCGCCCTCCCAGGCGAGCGCCTGCGCTTCAACCCCGACACCCTCACCGTCAAGGCCGGCTCAACCGTGCTGGTGGCCAACGTCGGGGGCAAGCCCCACACCCTCGCCGCCGACGACGGGTCCTTCGACAGCGGGGTGGTGGCGCCCGGAGCCGAAGGTGGAAGGTTCGCGGGGACCAACGCCAGCGTGGTCCTGACCAAGCCCGGCATCTACCGGTTCCACTGCGACGTCCATCCCCAGGCCATGACGGGGGTGATCACGGTGACCGGCCCGACCCAGCCCGGACCGGCGCCACCTTCTGACGCGGCGCGCCAGACCAGCGTCTCGGTGGTCGACTTCGCCTTCCAGCCTGGGCAGGCGTCGGTCGCGCCGGGCGGCAAGGTCACGTGGAGGAACGGGGGAGACGCCCCCCACACGGCCACCTTCGACGACGTCGCCCTGGACACGGGGACGGTCCTTCCTGGCAGCAGCGCCTCGCTCCCGGCTCCCCAAAAGCCCGGCAGCTACAGCTACAGGTGCGCCATCCACCCCGGCCGGATGCGGGGCGTGCTGGTGGTGCTGGGCCAGAACGTGGCCGACCCCACCCAACCGGTGGCGGCCCGGGCCCAGACCGCGGCCGCGGTGACAGGGAGACGGGGTCCGGGCGGCGCCCTGTCGGGCCTGGTCCTGGGCACGGCGGTCGTCGCTGCCTTCCTCGCCGGCTTCGGCATCGCCATGTTCTTGAGGCCGCGCCGGCGGCGGGGCGGCTGAGCCGAGGTCCTCAGAAGGGGAGGCCCAGCGGCTGAGATGCCGCGGTGCCGTCCACCTCGTTCAGCCCGTCCAGCGCGTCAAGGGCGGCCAGGGCCTCGGGGACGGTGGCGGCCAGAGAGGCGAAGCGCTCGAAGCCTGCGGCCTCGAGGGCCCGGGCCACCGAAGGCCTGGGCGAGCACACCACCACCGGCCTGTCCTGGTCACGGCACCTGCGGATGGTGCCAACCAGTGCGCCCAGGCCGGCGCCGTCGATGAAGCCGACCCCGGAGAGGTCGATGACCAAAGCGGAGGAGCTTCCCGCGAGCGAGGCCGTCACCTCCCGGTAGCGGGAGACGCCGAAGGCGTCAAGGTCCCCGTCGACCCGGCACACGGCGGCCTGCGCCCTCCTGGACATGGTCATGGCGATCACGGTCTGACCTTGGGCCCCGGACCTGAGATCCCGCTCTGGGAGGCTGAGGAATCTCCTGGGATGTGGAGGAGGTCCTGACCGGCCGGCTCCAGCGCGGCGGGAAGGGGAGAGCCGCCGAGGAGAGCCTCCAGGCCCCAGGTGCTCATGACCCGGCCCGAGTCGTCCACGGCCAGGCCCTCCACCCCGGCGCCCTCCAGGACGTCGAGGACGGGCCCGGAACCGGCCAGCAAGCCCGCCTTGGCCAGGACCTCCGCCGTCCAAGCCTGCGCCGCGGCGACGGTCACCAGGTTGACGTCGGTGCCCGAGGAGAGTCCGGACCGGGGGTCGATGAGATGGTGACGGGTCTCCTCTCCCGCCCGCCACCGCCGGCGCAGCGTCGTAGACGTCGCCACCGCCCCCTCGGCCAGGCCGAGGCGGGCGATCGGGGCGGGCGACCACGGATGCTCGACGGCCACCGTCCATCCGTCGCCCGACGGCCCCGTTCCGCTCACCCGCACGTCTCCCCCCAGGTTGACGCACACCCCGTCGGCCCCCGCGGCCATGACCTCGGCCGTGACCAGATCGGCGGCCAGGCCCTTGCCGATTCCCCCGGGGTCGAAGCCGGTGCCGGCGGGGAGGCGGACGGTGTCCCCATCGATCTCGACGCCCGCCGCTCCCGGGCCGAGGGAGCTGGCGGCGGGCGGCGGCCCCGCTCCCAGCTGGTCGAAGCTGCGGTCGTAGCCGGCGCGGATTACGGCCCCGAGGACCGTCGGGTCGAAGGCGCCGGCGGTGAGGCGCCACGCCTGCAGGGCCCGCTCCACCAGCAGAGCCGTGTCGGGCGAGACCGGCACGGGAGAGCCCGCGGCCCGGTTGAGCCCGCTGACCTCGCTGTCCTCCAGGAACCGGCTCCACAGCCGCTCGAGGTACGCGACGCGGCGGGCCGCGGATGCGGCCAGGCCCGGGTCTCCACCCACCACGATGAGGTGGGCGTCGCTACCCATGGCCCGGAAGCGGAGCTCAGCTGCCATGGCTCGAGGTGTGGGCGGTGCGGGCCGGCGTGGCTGCGGCGGCGGGCGCCACCGCCGTGGCCGCGGCCGGCGTCACCGTCGTGGCCGCGGCGGCGCTCGACGACGACACCGCGCTGGCCGAGGTGCCCGCCGCGCTCGAACCCGTCGCCGACGTGGCTGCCGACGTGGCCGAGGCGGCTGCGGTCGTGGCGCCGGCCGCAGGGCTGACCGAGGCCAGGCCGTAGGCCGCGCTCATGTACCCGGTGAGGCCGAGAACGCTCAGCGCGCTCAGGGCCCCGGCGACGGCGCGGGACCGGCGGGCGCTGTGGGATCGAGGCCGGACCCGGTCCGCTGTGGCCCCGGGTCCGGACGCCCCGACCGGGGGGCGGGCGACCGTGGGATTCATGCTGACTCCTTGTGCCGGCCGCCCCTCGGCGGCCTGGTTGACGCCATGATCGGCGTCGTTCCTCAGAGCGGGCTTGGAGCCCGCTCTGACCCTCCACCGAGGCCCGAGTCGGCGGGGCTTCCCAGGCGACGCTCAGCGGACCGACAGCCGAGGCTGGTCCCATGGCATCGTGACCCGGACATCTGGACCCGACCGCGGCGCCGCGCTTGCCGGCGGTCGCAGCCATCGTCCCGTCGAGAGGGGAGGCCCGCAGCCGCGATGACGAACTGGAAGGGCCGGCCCCGGGTGCTCGTGGTCGACGACGAGGAGCACATCACCGAGCTGGTCTCCATGGGCCTCACCTACAACGGCTTCGAGGTCGAGCGGGTCGCTTCCGGGCGTTCCGCCCTGGAGGCGGTCGAGCGCAGGAGGCCCGACCTCATCGTGCTCGACGTGATGCTTCCCGACCTGGACGGCTTCGAGGTCGCCCGTCGGCTGCGCCAGACGGAGGGGGCGGGCACCCGGGTCCCGGTGATCTTCCTCACCGCCCGCGACACGACGCAGGACAAGATCGCCGGGCTGCGCCTGGGGAGCGACGACTACGTCACCAAGCCCTTCAGCATCGAGGAGCTGATCGAACGGGTGAAGGCTGTCCTCAGGCGCTCGGCCGGAACCGGCCCCGGGGAGCACCGCCTCACCTACGCCGACCTGGAGCTGGACGAGGACACCCGCGACGTTTGGAGGGCGGGCAAGCTCGTCGAGCTCACCCCCACCGAGTACAAGCTGCTTCGCTACCTGCTGGCCAACGCCCGCCGGGTCCTGACCCGTGACCAGATCCTGGAGCACGTCTGGGACTACACCTTCGCCGGAAACGCCAGCGTCCTCGAGACCTACGTCAGCTACCTGCGCCACAAGATCGACTGCGTCGACCCGCCCCTCATCCACACCGTCCGGGGCGTCGGCTACAGCCTGCGCCTCCCGCCCGAGTCGTAGGGGCGACGGGCTCGGGCCCGGGCTCGGGGAGCGGAGCGAACTCCAAGGAAAGCCTGCGGATGGGCTGAGGTTGAGGGCCGACGCTTGCGGTCATGAAGGCCACCGCAGCCCTGGCCATCCAGGTCCTGCCCGACCGGCGGGCGGTCGAGGTCGAGATCGTGGTGCCCGTCTACAACGAGGAGGCTCAGCTGGAGGCGTCGGTGCTCCGGCTCCACGCCGACCTCTCGACAGGCTTCCCGGTGTCCTGGGTCCTGACCATCGTCGACAATGCCAGCCGGGACCGGACCTGGGGCGTGGCCTGCCGGCTGGCCCGCGAGCTCGACGGCGTGCAGGCCCTCCACCTGGACGGCAAGGGACGAGGGCGGGCGCTGCGGGCGGCCTGGTCGGCCAGCCGGGCCACGGTCGTGGCCTACATGGACGTCGATCTGTCCACCCGTCTCGACGCCCTCCTGCCCCTGGTGGCCCCTCTCCTGTCGGGCCACAGCGACGTCGCCATCGGCTCCCGTCTCGCCCGCGGTGCCAGGGTGGTGCGGGGCCCCAAGCGCGAGGTGATCTCCCGCGTCTACAACCTGCTCCTGAGGGTGACCCTGCGCAATCGCTTCTCCGACGCCCAGCGCGGGTTCAAGGCCCTTCGCGCCGACGTGGCCGGCGCCCTGCTTCCCATGGTGGAGGACGAGGGCTGGTTCTTCGACACCGAGCTGCTGGTTCTGGCCGAGCACAACGGGCTGCGCATCCACGAGGTCCCGGTGGACTGGGTCGACGATCCCGACTCGCGTGTGGACTTGGTGGGCACGGCCGTGGACGACCTGCGGGGCATCTGGCGCCTGTCCCGCCGGCTGGCCGGCGGCGGCGGCGTGGTGTCCACTCTTCGCCCATGACCCTGCGGCTGCGGCTCGTCCTCGCCCTGGTCGTGCTGGTCACCGCCGGACTCTCACTGTTCGGGGTGGCGACCTACTCCCTGTACGCCCGCAGCCAGTACCAGCGCCTGGACGATCAGGTTCGCTCGTCGACGCCCTTCCTGACCCGCCAGCTCGACGAGGCCGCGGGACTTGTCCCCGGTCCGTCCCGGGGCTCGGGGCCTGGTGCCGGGCTCGCGCCTCCGGGCGGCGGAGGCCTGGAGGGCTCGCCTCTCCCGGGCGACGGTGGTGGGCGGGGACGGGGGGGTGGGCCCCCTTCGGCCCCCCTGGCGACCTACGGGGAGCTGCGCGATCGCTCGGACAAGGTCCTCAGCCACGTGCAGCTGGCGACCTCCACGGCCCAGCCCCGGTTGGCGGTCCATCTGAAGGCGGGCTCGGCCACCAGGCCCCGGTTCTTCACCACCGGGTCGGCCAGCGGCTCTGGAAGCTGGCGGGTGTCGGTGGCGGCCTCGTCCGGGGGAGACCAGACGGTGGTGATCGCCGTGCCCATGGGGGAGGTGACCAACGCCCTGCACCGTCTGGTGCTCATCGAGGTATTCGGCGCCGCCGCCCTGCTGGCCATTCTCTCGGCCGGCGCCTGGCTCATCCTGCGCCGGGGACTACGGCCTCTGGAGCAGATGGCGGGCACGGCCGGGACGATCGCGGGAGGCGACCTGTCCGGGCGGGTGACCCCGTCCGGGGGGGCGAGCGAGGTGGGCCAGCTGGGCCTGGCCCTCAACACAATGCTCGACGGGATCGAGAACGCCTTCGCCGAGCGCGACGCGACCGAGCAACGCCTGCGCCAGTTCCTGGCCGACGCTTCGCATGAGCTGCGCACACCGCTGACGTCGATCCAGGGCTTCGCCGAGCTGTTCCGCATCGGCACCGACCAGGACCACGTCGATCTACCCACGATCCTGCGCCGCATCGAAGAGGAGTCGGCCCGCATGAAGATCCTGGTCGACGACCTCCTGCTTCTCGCCCGGCTCGACCAGACCCGGGCCATGGACCGGGCCCCGGTCGACCTGGCCGTGCTGGCCGCAGACGCGTGCAGCGATGCCGTCGCCGCCGCCCCGGGCCGGCCTGTGACCCTGGACGCGCCCGAGCCGGTGGTCATCCTCGGCGACGAGGCTCACCTGCGCCAGGCCATCGCCAACCTGGTCACCAACGCCGTGCGCCACACCCCCCCGGGCACGCCCGTCGAGGTCGGCGCCCGGCTCCGGGACGGGGCGGCGGACATCACCGTTCGGGACCACGGCGCGGGACTCGACCAGGACGCCCTGGCCCACGCCTTCGACCGCTTCTGGCAGGCGGACCGGGCCCGGGCCGGCACGGGTGCGGGCCTGGGGCTGTCCATAGTCGCCGCCATCGCGGCGGAGCACGGAGGAACGGCCACCGCGGCCAACTCCGCAGATGGAGGTGCCCTCTTCGAGCTCCTGCTTCCCCTCGGCGCGTCCACGACCTGAGGCACGGAGCCAATTGTGCTGGGGGGACCAGTTTGGACTCAGCGTGGCCACAGACCGCCGGCGCATGCTCGCGTGTACACATCGACCACGGTCTGACCAAGGAGGACGAGGGCTGATGCGAAAGAGCATCGTGGCGGGGGCAATGGCGGCGTCGCTGTTGGCGGGAGGAGCCGTGGGCGTCGTGCTGTTCGGGCCAGGAGGCGCGGTGGCTCAGAACGCGCCGACGACGCCTGCAGCCGGCCCCAACGCCAGCGGGACGACGCCCCACTCCAACGAGGACACCACCCACGAGGGGAGCGAGAGTCAGCAGCGTGAAGCCGACGAGGACGCGGGTCGCGCCTTCGCCGGGGCCGCCGGTGGAGCCCACTCGCCCAACGAGGATCCGACCCATGAGGGAAGCGAGAGCCCGGGGCGCGAGGCCCAGGAGCACCCCACCACCACGACCACCGCGGGGACCCAGTAGGCAACCCGGCCCGGCTCAGGCCGGGTCAGGCCCGACCGGTTTCCGCCTGGGCCGCGGCCCAGGCCCGGTAGCCGCCCACCAGGTCGGTGGCCCGGCGCAGGCCCAGCGTCCGGAGCGTGGCCGCGGCCAGGCTGGAGCTGTAGCCCTCGTCGCACACGACGATGATGCGCCGGTCGTAGCCCGTGGCCTCGGGGATGCGGTGAGGGCTGGCCGGGTCGAGGCGCCACTCCAGGGCGTTGCGGTCGATGACGACGGCGCCGGGCAGCTCGCCGTCCCGATGGCGGTGCTGGGCGTTGCGTACGTCCACCACCAGGGCGCCGTCCGCCTGCTCGGCGGCCAGGTGGTCGGGCCTCACCCGATCCAGATGGCGCCGGGCCTCGGCCACAAGCTCGTCCACCGTCCGCCTGGCCATCGCTCCTCCCCCGCATCCCGGGTGGGCCGGCCCCCAGCCTAACCAGGCCCTCCTCCCGGTCGGCCCGGGCCGGAAGGTCTAGCTTCGCAGCGGACAGGTCGCCGACCCGCTCGGGACCGTGGGACTCCATGGAGGTGTGGCCATGCCCGACAGCAAGAACCTGTGGCAGGAGTTCAAGGAGTTCATCTTCCGGGGCAACGTGGTCGATCTGGCCGTGGCCGTGGTGATCGGCCTCGCCTTCCAGGCCGTGGTCAAGGCGGTGGTGGCCGACATCCTGACCCCGATCGTGGCGGCCATATTCGGCCAGCCCGACTTCAGCGCGCTGCACTTCCGGATCAACAAGAGCGTCTTCGCCTACGGCGACCTGCTCAACAGCATCATCTCGTTCGTCTCCATCGCCGCGGCCGTGTTCTTCTTCGTGGTCAAGCCGGTCAACTACGTGACCTCCCGCCGCCGGGCCGGGGTGGAGGTCGTGCCCGACACCAAGCAGTGCCCGGAGTGTCTGAGCTCGATCCCCCTGGGTGCCCGGCGCTGCGCCTTCTGCACCTCGGTGGTGGCGGCCTGAGGCCGCTCTAGGGCGTTCGGGCGTCGGGCGCGAACAGCGGGAGGTTGCGCCCGTCCGACATGGCTTCCCAGGTGACGGCCACGTCCATGCCCACCTTCACCTCGGACGCCTCGATGCCGACCACGTTGCTCATCACGCGGACGCCCTCGTCCAAGTCGACCAGGGCGACCGCGTACGGGACCCGCCCGGCCATGGTCGGGTTGGCGGGCCGGTACATCACGCTCACGGCGTGGACCTGACCCCGGCCCGAGGCCGGCTTCCAACCCACGTCGGGCCTGAGGCAGCTCGGGCAGACCGGGCGCGGGTACCAGAAGGCGCGCCGGCAGTGCCCGCACCAGGGCAGCACCAGCTCGCGCCGCCGGGTGGCGTCCCAGAAGCCCTCGGCCTCTTCGGTCACGGGGGGCTCGATCCGGGTGGCCGGCGGGGCGGAGGTGTCGCTCACAGGGCGGCCTCCGAGCCGAGCACGCAGGTGGACATGGCCGACAGCACGCCGCCCGATCCGCTGGCCACGGCGACATCGCACCGGGGGAGCTGGCGGTCCCCGGCCTCGCCCCGCAGCTGGCGGGCAGCCTCGACGACCAGGAACATTCCGTACATGCCCGGGTGGGTATAGGAGAGCCCGCCGCCGTTGGTGTTGGTCGGCAGGGATCCACCGGGACCGAGCTTGCCGTCCTCGACGAACGAGCCGCCCTCCCCCTTCTTGCAGAAGCCCAGGTCCTCGACAAGGAGCAGGGTCGTGATGGTGAAGGAGTCGTAGAGCATGAGCAGGTCGACGTCGCCGTGGTCGATGCCGGCCATCTCGAAGGCGATGGGGCCCGAGACGGTCGTCGCCGTGGTGGTGAGATCGGGCATCTGCGAGATGATGCTGTGGCTCACCCCCGAACCGGCCCCGAGCACGTAGACGGGGGGCTTGGCCAGGTCGCGCGCCCGCTCGGCGCTGGTCATCACGAAGGCTCCGGCTCCGTCTGTGCGCAGGCAGCAGTCGAGCTTGTGCAGGGGCGAGCAGATGAGCTCGGACGCCAGCACCTCGTCGACGGTCAAGGGCTGCTGGAAGCGGGCCCGGGGGTTGCGGGTGGCCCACTCACGGGTGGACACGGCGATCTGGGCCAGCTGCTCCGCGGTGGAGCCGAACTCGGACATGTGCCGGCTGGCGGCCAGGGCATAGGCGCCTATGGGCATGCGCAACCCGTAGGGCATCTCCCAGGCCATGGCCGGGTAGGGGCCGGGCGGCCGCCACGCCCCACCCGGCCCACCGCCGAAGCCGGCGGGCCCGCCGCCGCCGGGCCCGCCGCCACCCGAGGCCCGGGCCGCCGCCGCCCTCTTGCCGTCCGAGTGGGGGGTGGAGGCGTAGACGCTCACGGCCACGTCGCACAGGCCCAGGGCGATGGCCGTGGCCGCGTGCTGGACGTGGAACTCGAAGCTCGATCCGCCCGTCATGGTGGAGTCGAGCCAGCGGGGCCGCATCCCGAGGAACTCGGCCAGGCCCATGGCCTCTCCCGCCGCGAACAAGCCGTCGACGTCCCCGGGACCGAGTCCGGCGTCGTCGAGGGCCTCCCGCACCATGGCCGCCTCCAGGGCCCGGCCGTGCAGCTCGAGGTCGCCGGTGGGAGAGGCGGCGTCGGCCACGCCGGCGATGGCCGCCTTGCCGCGGATCGTGTCGGCGCTCACGCGGGGCCGGCCTCGACGGAGAGCCCGAGTTCGCTGACCAGAGGCCTGGCGTAGGTGACGCGCCCGGTGAGCACGGCCGGGTCGCCTGTGCAGAGCGAATAGGCCGCCTCCACGATGTACTCGACGGGCTCGACCCGCTCAGGGGGCACCATGCGGTCGAGCTGGTGGTGCACGACGCCCGGTGTCTTCACCAGCCCAGAGGGCGAGAGGGCATTGACGGCGATGCCGTCCGGGTAGACCTCGGACGCCAGACCGGTGGTGAAGCGCTCCAGGGCGGCCTTGCACATCCCGTAGGTGGTTCCGGCGCCGCCTCCCTGGTAGGGCGGGCCCTGGGGATGGATGGCTGCGCCCGAGGAGATGTTGAGGATCCATCCCCGCTTGCGTTCGCGCATCCCGGGGAGGACGAGCTGGGCCAGCTCGAAGGGCGCTCTCACCTGTACCTCGAACATGAGCCGGTAGTGAGCTTCCTGGAACTTGTCCACGGGCTCGAAGTACGTCACCGCCGCGTTGTTCACCAGGATGTCGATGGGTCCGAGCTCGCGCTCCACCGTCTCGACCAGCCGGGCCCGGTCCTCCTGCTTGCTCAGGTCGGCGGCCACGGGCAGAGCCGTGCCACCGCCGTCGGCGATGGACCGCAGGGTGGTGGCGATGGAGCCGGGGAGGGGATGGTCGCCTTCCTCCACCGTCCGGGCCGACACGGCCACGGCCGCGCCGTCCAGGGCGAATCGTTCGGCGATGGCCGCGCCGATGCCCCGGCTGGCGCCGGTGACGACGGCGACGCGACCCTCCATGCTCATCGCCTTTCACCCCGCTGCGTCCCCACGGCCAGTTCCTTGAAGGGCACGTCCCGGTCGACTTGAGGCTCCCGGGGGAGCCCGAGCACCCGCTCACCGATGATGTTGCGCTGGATCTCGTCGGTCCCGCCCGCGATGGAGGTGGCCTGGACCCGCAGCGCCATCTGCTGGAACCGTCCCGCCTCGGGTGCGTCCTCGCCGGCCAGCATGCCGTGGGCGCCCTCGATGGCCAGGCTGAGGTCCCGGGCCCGGCGGCCCAGCTCCGAGGTCACGAGCTTGCCCGTGGACACCTCCGGCCCCGGCATCTTGCCCGCGCCGGCTGCGGCCCGGGCCCGCAGTCCGCTCATGCGGTGCGCCTCGCCCAGGGCCCGCAGTCGGGCCAGGCCCTGCCGCACCGCGGGGTCCTCGCTCCGCCCCCGCTCCCGGGCCAGCGACGCCATGGCGGAGAACGACTGCGACGCCATCATGGCTGCCTGC
This sequence comes from Actinomycetota bacterium, assembly GCA_005884125.1. GTDB lineage: Bacteria > Actinomycetota > Acidimicrobiia > Acidimicrobiales > AC-35 > AC-35. The sequence continues at coordinate 21,366 of VAXP01000120.1, forward strand.
TCGCCCCGCCGTTCGGCCGCCTCGGCCAGCAGCTCGCTCACCTTGCGGTCGAGGAAGCCGTTCCTCTCCCCGGGGGCGCCCGCCAGCGTGGGCCGGGGACCGGCACCGCCGCCCAGACCCTGCCGCTCGTAGGCCAGCGTCGACACCGCGACCACCCAGCCGTTACTGGGTTCGCCGACCACCTGGTCATGAGGGACCACGGCCTCGGTGAAGAAGACCTCGTTGAACGTGGCCCCGCCGTCCATCTGACGCAGGGGTCGGACCTCGACACCGGGCTGGTCCATGTCGATGACGAAGTAGGTGATGCCCTTGTGCTTGGGCGCCTCGGGGTGGGTGCGGGCCACGAGCATCCCCCGGTCGGCGGTGCGCGCCCCCGACGTCCACACCTTCTGGCCGCTCACGATCCACACGTCGCCGTCGCGGACCGCCTTGGTCTGCAGGCTGGCCAGGTCCGAACCCGCGCCCGGCTCACTGAAGAGCTGGCACCAGGACTCGAGCCCGGCCGCCAGGGGGAGGAGCCAGCGGTCACGCTGATCGTCGGAGCCGTGCTCGATGATCACGGGGCCACCCATCATCTGGCCCAGGCCTCCGGGAGGCCCGACCGCTCCGGCGGCGGCGAGTTCCTGGGTCACGGAGCGGGCATCGCCCAGAGCCAGGCCCTTGCCGCCGTGGCCCGTGGGCCAGGACGGGAAGGCCCACCCGCTGCCGGCCAGCCGCCGCCACCACTCCCGCAGGGTGGTGTCGGCGCGCCAGTTCTCCTCGAGCCAGACGCGGACGTCTTGGGCAACGCTGCTCGGCACGGCACCCTCCCCAGTGGTCGATCCTGCCCTTCGACGAGACGGCAGGACAAGTTGTCATACTATGCTGACAGCATGCGCGTCGACAATGGCGAGGTCGGGGCCCGCACTCCTCTCGTCGAGGAGCAACGGCAGCTCGCTCGTGACCGCATCAAGCGGGCGGCGGTGGAGGTCCTCCGTGACAAGGGCCTGGGTGCCACCGTGGAGGAGGTGGCCATCGTCGCCGGCGTCAGCATCCGCACCGTGTTCCGGCACTTCGGCACCCGTGACCACATGATCGCCAGCGCCCTGCGGGCCCAGCTCATCCACTACGGCGACACCCTCCCCCGACCCCGGGTCGACGGGCCGCTGGAGGACTGGCTTCCTGCCCTGCTGCAGGCCGTGCATGGTCTCAACGCCGAGCTGGGCCGCGCCTACTGGGAGCTGGCCGCCCTGGGACCGACCCTGGAGGGGGAGCTGGCCGAGGCCGCGGCCCAGCGCCGCATCGGCCGCACCAAGCTCGTGGCCTGGGCCGCCTCCACCGCCTGGCGCCTGGCCGGCCAGAAGGGCCGGCCGCCCAAGTGGCTGTTCGACACGTTCGCCATCCACCTCAGCGCCTTTGCCACCCGGTCCCTGGTCGCCGACTTCGACCAGGACCCCTCGGAGGTGGCCGAGGCCTCCTCCCGCGCCCTCCTGGCCGCGGTCGAAGCCGCCCGGCGCTGATCGCCGGTCCCGCACCCGTGCCCCCGGGGGTTTGGTGAAGAGCCGGCTCTACCTGCTGCGCCACGCCAAGTCGAGCTGGGACGATCCCGACCTGGGCGACGCCGAGCGACCCCTTGCTCCCCGCGGCGAGCGAGCGGCCCGGCGCGTGGCCGGGCACCTCCGCGAACAAGGGGTCAAGCCCGACCTCGTGCTGTGCTCACCGGCGCGTCGAGCTCGCGAGACCTTGGAGGCGGTGGCGCCCGCCTTCGGCTCCGGCACCGAGGTGCGGGTGGAGGACGATCTTTATGGCGCCGGCGCCGGGGAGCTTCTCGCCCGCCTGCGCCAGGTCTCCCCCGGGACCCGATCGGTGATGGTCGTCGGCCACAACCCCGGGATCCACGACCTGGCTCTGGAGCTGGTCGGCGCAGGCGAGGAGACGGCGCTGGCCCACCTGCGCCACAAGTTCCCGACGGCGGCGCTGGCCACCCTGATGGTGGCCGAAGGGGGGTGGGCCGACCTCGACAGGGGACGGGCCGAGCTCGACGCCTTCGTCGTTCCCAGGGATCTGGCTCAGCCGTGAGGGCCGCTATTCCAGCAGGAGGCCGCGCAGCTCCTCGACGGATCGCATGTCCAGACCGGCGTCGAGCACGTAGCCCAGGACCGAGCCGTGCTCGCGCCGCAGCTCGCGGAGGACCTGAAGCATGGTGTCGGCTTCAGCGCCGTAGACCTGGGGCGGGAAGGAGAGGGCGGGCCCGGAGTCAGCGCTCCACGTCCGCGCCCGCTCGAGGATCCCGGGCATCACCTCTGCGGTCAGCGAATAGTCGAGGGCGATGTCCTCGTCAGCCACGCCGAGAGTCCCCAAGAGCAAGGCGGCCACCAGACCGGTGCGGTCCTTGCCCGCGGCGCAGAAGAAGACGCCGGGCTCGGCCGAGGCGGCCAGGACCTCGAGCACGTCCGCGAAGCGAGCCCCGGCGCGGCCCAGCAGCCACCAGTAGAGGTCGTGGAGGGCGACGCCGGGGAAGAACACCGGGTCGAGGTTGCCGGTCTCGTCGATGATGGGAAGGTGGTGGTAGGCGAAGGGGCCGGGAGGTACCGACCCGTTGAGCTCGATCTCGGCGCTGGTCCTCAGGTCGATCACGGTGCGCACCCCCAGCTCGGTCCCCAGGCGCTCGGCGTCCTCAGCCGTCATGGAGGCCAGGGAGTCCGAGCGCAAGGCGCGCCGCCAGCGCACGAGCTCCCCGCACGAGGTCGGGTAACCCCCCAGGTCGCGCAGGTTGAGAGGTCCCGCCATGGGGATGCGCCGCGTGGGGAGGACCGGGGTGACGGCCGTCTTCTGAGCCATGGTCCAAGTGTCGGACACGGAGCCAACGATGCGGTGGCCAGAAGTTGAAGCAGAGCTGAACAGCTGAGGGATCTTCAGCGAACTCGGGGCCCGGGCCCGGAGTACATGTAGCCCACGCCTCGGACCGTGCGGATCCGGGTGGGGCGGGAGGGGTCGTCCTCCACGTTCTCGCGGAGGCGCTTTATCTGGACCTCGAGGGTGTTGGAGTCCGCGGCCGACTCGGATCCCCACACCCTGCGCAGGATCGTGGTCCTGGGAAGGACCCGGCCCGGGTTCTCCAGCAGCAGCTCCAACAGGTGGAACTGCTTGAGGGGAAGCCGCACGTGCTCATCCCGCACGACCACCTCGTGCCGCTCGGCATCCAGGGTCACGTCGCCCACGCGAAGAACGGTCCGGGCCGGGGTCTCGGGCAGGCTGGGCTTGCGCCGGAGCACGGCCCGGATCCTGGCCGCCAGCTCCCGCACCCTCTCGGGCCTGGGCAGGTAGTCGTCGGCCGCCCCCTCGAGGCACTCGGCAGGGTCGTAGGCGATGCCGTTGCCGGCCACCACGATGATGGGGATGGACGATCTCTGCCTTATCCGCTCACAGAGGGCGCGCCCGGCGCCCCCGGCCAGGGCCAGATCGACCAGCAAGAGCTCGGGGTCGCTGCTCCCCAGCATGCGCAGCGCCTCCGCCTCGGTCTCGGCCACCCGGGCGTCGAAGGACTCGGCCCGTAGCTGGTGGACGACGTTGTCGAGGAGGCGGTGATCGTCGGCTATCACCAGGACCCTCGTGTTCGGGAGCGGTCCCGTTAACCCCACGATTTCAAGCTACGGACGGTGGCTGAACCGACGGCTACGAGCGGGTGTACCGAAGATGAAGCAGCAGCGAACTCCTGGAACGGGCGCGAGATCCACAGCCTGGGGTCAAGGTTGCGACTGTTGGGTTCCCGTTCACCCCGACATCAGCCGCGGGCGGTTGGTCCCGATCCCGTGGCCCGGGTCGGAAAGATTCGCTGCCTGTTCACCGGTTGTTTACTCGGCGGATGCCCGTCGTCCACCCGGGCCTCCTAGCTTCGCCATTGTGAACGACAAGACCATCATCAGCCATCCCGGTCGTGCCCGGTGGACCGGCGCCGTGGTCGTGCTCATGGCGTTGGTCGGTGCCGCCTGCGGGACCAACAACAACAGCACCAAGACCGCCTCGAACCCGAGCGCCAAGACCTCCGTCCAGTGTGCTTCGGGCACGATCTCCGGCGCGGGGTCGACCTTCGTACAGACGATCATGCAGCAGTGGATCAAGGACTACGCGGCTGCCTGTCCAGGCGCCACCGTGAACTATCAGGGAGTCGGATCGGGAGCGGGCATCCAGCAGTTCACCGCGGGCACGGTCGACTTCGCCGGGTCCGACGTGGCCATGAAGCCCGAAGAAGAGACCGCGGCCCAGGCCAAGCAGGGCGCCGTGCTCCACATCCCCTGGTCCTCCGGCGGTATCGCCGTGGAGTACAACGTCAAGAACGTCTCCGACCTCAAGCTCACGCCCGAGACCCTGGCCGGCATCTTCGCCGGCAAGATCGTGAAGTGGGACGACCCCGCCATCAAGGCGGACAACAGCGGAGCCGCCCTGCCCTCCGAGGGCATCCAGGTGATCCATCGCAGTGATGGGTCGGGCACTACCGCGGCCTTCACGTCGTACCTGACCGCGACCGCGGGCTCGATCTGGAAGGCGGGCGCGGCCAAGGACGTCCCCTGGCCCACGGGCCAGGGTGCCAAGGGATCCGATGGAGTGACCGCGGCCGTCAAGCAGACCGAGGGCGGCATCGGGTACGCCGAGCTGTCCTTTGCCAAGTCGACCTCGCTCGGGGTGGCCAGGATCAAGAACCCCGCTGGCAGCTGGGTGGTCCCCGATGGATCCTCCGTCGCCGCCGCGCTGACCAGTGCCACCGTCCCCCCGAACCTGAAGATCCAGATCAACTACACCCCGCCCGACCCCACGGCGTACCCCATCTCGACGACGACGTTCGTCCTGGTGGCGCAGAAGCCCGCGGATCCCGTGAAGGCCAAGCTGCTCAAGGCGTTCGTCCTGTACGCCCTCGGCCCAGGCCAGCAGGCCGCTGACGGCCTCTTCTATGCCCCTCTGCCTTCCTCCCTGGTGAGCCAGGCCAAGACAGTCGCCGAATCGATCCAGGGCTAAGCCACGCGGCGGAGCCCCTCGCCCGGTAGGGTTTCGGGCGAGGGGCAGCTCGCATCGATGAGCTCGGACGCATGACCGCCACCGACCCGACCGAGTTCCCGGTGAAGCCCGCCCGCAGACACGTGGGCCGCCGGGGCGATGTGATCTTCCGGTGGGTGGCCCAGCTTTCGGGCGTCCTCATCCTGGCCCTGATCGTGGCTATCACCGCCTTCCTGGTGGGCCGGGCCGTGCCCGCCTTCCGCCGCACCGGCTTCGGCTTTTTCACTGAGCGCACCTGGTCCCCTGACGCCGCGCACCCGCGGTTCGGCATCGAGGCTCTCGCGTTCGGAACCGTGGTGTCGA
>VAXP01000057.1 GCA_005884125.1 Actinomycetota bacterium
CTCCTCCGATCCGCCGCCGGGCGCGATCGACCGAAACGGGCTCGAAGTGCTCTCGCGAGAGGAGTGCCTGTCCCTTCTGAGAACGGTGCCCGTCGGCCGGGTCGGCATCTCCATGCGAGCGTTGCCTGTCGTCCTGCCCGTGAGCTTTGCAGTCCTAGACGACGACGTCGTGTTCCGCACCGGCACGGGCTCCAAGCTGGGCGCGGCCGTCGACCACGCCATCGTGGCCTTCGAGGCCGACGATGTCGACTTTGCTCGGGGCACCGGCTGGAGCGTGTGCGTCACAGGACGGGCCTCGGAGGTGTACCACCCCGACGAACTGGCAGCGGTGGCCGCGCTCGAGCCGGTGCCACTCGTTCACGGATTCTCTGAGCACGTGGTGCGTGTCCGCGCGGACATACTCACGGGTCGCCGCTTGCGTCCAGCGTCAGCTGAAGGCGTCGGCGCCTCGAGTACTCGCACCATGCGAACGCGCGGCTAGCGGCTGTTCCGTAGCGGCGGTATGGCCGCCCAGCGCTGGCGTCTGGGCCGACTTCTGGTCGCGTCGGGCACTATGGAGCCGTGGCAGTCCGGGTATTCCTGCTCGACGATCACGAGCTCGTCCGCCGAGGGGTGCGGGACCTGCTCTGGACGGAGGAGGACATGACCGTGGTGGCCGAGGCTGCCACCGCGGCCGAGGCGCTCGAACGCATCCCCCATAGCCAGCCCGACGTCGCCGTCCTCGACGTCCGGCTGGGTGAGGCGTCCGGCGAGACAACCGGCGTGGAGGTGTGCCGCGAGATCCGCTCGGCCCACCCCGAGGTCAGCTGCATCATGCTCACAAGCTTCGCCGACGACGACGCCCTCTTCGCCTCGATCATGGCGGGGGCCGCTGGCTATGTGCTCAAGCAGATACACGGAAGAGAGCTGGTGTCGGCCATCCGCCGGGTGGCGGCGGGCGAGAGCCTGCTCGACCCGGTCATGACCGCCCGGGTGCTGGCCCGCCTCCGGGCGCCCGAGGCCAAGGATCCCCTGGCAGGGCTCACGCCGCAGGAGCGCCGCATCCTTGACTACATCGCGGAGGGCCGCACCAACCGCCAGATCGGCGAGGCCATGTACCTGGCCGAGAAGACGGTCAAGAACTACGTGTCCAACCTGCTGGCCAAACTGGGTATGGCCCGGCGCACCGAGGCCGCAGCCTACGCGGCCCGACTGGCCGAGCGCCGCAAGGCCGAAGGGCGAGACTGATGCCTCTCGACAAGGTCGATGATCCTCGTCGGCTCCGCCAGCTGATAGGCGCACTGCTCACCGTGGGCTCGGACCTGTCCCTCCCGGTGGTGCTGCGGCACATCGTGGAGGCAGCCGTCGCGGTTGTGGACGCCCGCTACGGAGCGCTGGGCGTGCTCGACGAGGACGGCCACGGCCTGGCTGAGTTCATACACGTGGGGATAGGGCCGGACGATGCCCGGATCATCGGCCACCTGCCCGAAGGCCACGGCATCTTGGGCCTGCTCATCCTCGAACCCAAACCCCTGCGCCTGGCGGACCTCTCCACACACCCCGACAGCTACGGCTTTCCGCCCAACCACCCCCCGATGCGGTCGTTCCTCGGCGTGCCCATCACCATCCGAAGCCGGGTCTACGGAAACCTTTATCTCACCGAGAAACGGGGTGCGGCCGAGTTCGCCGAGGAGGACGAGAGCCTGGCCTTGGTCCTGGCCCAGGCCGCGGCCATCGCCATTGACAACGCCCGGTTGCTGGAGAAGGTGCGGGATCTGGGCCAGGCCCACGACCGCGAACGCATCGCGGCCGACCTCCACGACCGGGTGATCCAGCATCTGTTCGCCACGGGTCTGGCTCTCGAGGCGACCGTCCGCCTCGTCCCCGCCGAGGCGGCGGAGCGGCTCCACGCGGCGGTGGAGGACCTCGACCAGACCATCCGCGAGATCCGCTCGACGATCTTCGCCCTCCAGACGCCCAAGGGCCGCGGCCGTGGCCTGCGGGGGGAGATCCTGGCGTTGGTCGTCGAGGCGTCGGCCTCGCTGGGCTTCGAGCCTCGCGTGCACCTTGAGGGACCGATCGACGCGGCGGTGCCCGAGCGCATCGCGAGCGATCTGCTGGCCACCTTGAGCGAGGCGCTCTCCAACGTCGCCCGCCACGCTGTCGCCTCCCGGGCCGAAGTCCATGCGTCGGTGGCCGACGGCCGGCTGCTGGCAGAGGTGGCCGACGACGGGAAGGGCGTCCCGGGGGATCCGGGGACGGGAGGCAACGGGCTGGTGAACATGGCCCGTAGGGCCGAGGCGCTCGGCGGCTCGTGCTCGCTCGGGGGGGGCTTGGGAGGTCGGGGCACGAAGGTGACCTGGCAGGTCCCACTCGGGGCGGGGGACTGAGACCCGTGGACGCCGGCGCTTACCCGGCAGAGTGGGAGCTCGACGCCCTCCTTGCCGACGGGGTCCCCGTCCACCTCCGGCCGATCCGGCCGTCCGACGGCGACGCACTACTCGCCTTCCATGCCCGACTGTCGCCCGGGACCGTCTACCGCCGGTTCTTCAGTCCTCACCCTCGCCTGTCGGAGAAGGAGGTCGAGCGTTTCACCACCGTCGACTACGGCGACCGCTTCGCCCTGGTCGCCACCGTCGAGGACGAGATGGTGGCGGTGGCCCGTTACGACCGCCACGGCACCGACGTGGCCGAGGTCGCCTTCGTGGTCGCCGACGCCCATCAGGGACGTGGCATCGGCTCGCTCCTGCTCGAGCAGCTCGCGGCCGCGGGCCGTGAGCGGGGCATCCGCCGCTTCGACGCCGACACCCTGGCCGGTAACACGTCCATGCTCGGCGTGTTCCGCGACGCGGGCTTCGACGTGCGGTCCTCGGTGTCGGGCGGGGTGGTTCACGTCGAGTTCCCGACCGACGAGACGCCCGGCTCGCTGGGCGCGGTGGAGGAGCGGGAACGGCGAGCCCAAGTGGCGTCGGTGCGTCAGCTGTTGCGGCCATCGGCCATCGCCGTGGTCGGGGCCAGCCGGACGCCGGGCACCATCGGCCACGAGCTGTTTCGCAACCTGCTGGCGGGAGGCTTCGGCGGCACCGTGTACCCGGTGAACCCGGCCTCGGCCTCGATAGCCGGCGTCCACGCCTACGCCCGCGTCGGCGAGGTCCCCGAGCGGGTCGACCTGGCCGTGATCGTGGTGCCTGCCGCCGCGGTTGGGGCGGTGGTGGAGGAGTGCGGCCGTGCGGGCGTGCGCAGCCTGGTGGTGATCTCGGCGGGCTTCGCCGAGACCGGCGAGGAGGGACGGGGTCGCCAGGCGGAGCTGATCACCCTCGCTCGGCGCCACGGGATGCGGGTGGTGGGGCCGAACTGCATGGGCATAATCAACACCGCGCCGGGTGTGGCCATGAACGCCACCTTCGCCCCTACGCCGCCAGCCCCTGGGAGGGTGGGGTTCCTCTCCCAGTCCGGCGCTCTCGGCATCGCAGTGCTGGAGCGGGCCGGAGAGCTCCGCCTCGGTGTGTCCTCCTTCGTGTCGGTGGGCAACAAGGCCGACATCAGCGGCAACGACATGCTCCAGTACTGGGAAGCCGACCCCTCGACCGACGTCATCCTCCTTTACCTCGAGTCCTTCGGGAACCCCCGCAAGTTCGCCCGCATCGCCCGCCGCGTGGCGGGTTCCAAGCCGATCGTGGTGATCAAGAGCGGCCGGACTGCCATCGGCGCACGGGCGGCGTCCTCGCACACCGCTGCGGCGGCTGCTCCCGACGTCGCGGCCGACGCCCTGTTCCGCCAGGCGGGCGTGATCCGGGTCGCGACCATGGCCGAGATGTTCGATGTGGCCCTGCTGCTCGCCAACCAGCCGGCGCCTGCGGGCGCGCGGGTGGCGATCGTCGGCAACTCCGGAGGCCCCGGCATCCTGGCCGCTGACGCCTGTGAGGACGCCGAGCTGACCCTGGCCGAGCTCGCCCCTCAGACGACGGCCGCCCTGGCCGGGTTCCTGCCGCCGGAGGCCTCGGTGGGCAACCCCGTCGACCTCATAGCCTCGGCCACGGCTGGCCACTACGAGCGGGCGTTGGACACGATCCTGGCCGACGACGATGTCGACGCCGCCGTGGTGATCTTCACCCCACCCCTGGTCACTCGGGCCGACGACGTGGCTGGCGCCGTCACCGCCGCCGCCGCCCGCCACCCCGCCAAGCCGGTGGTGGCCACGTTCCTCGCTACCCGAGTCGGTGCCGGCACGCTGTTGTCCCACGATGGCGGCCCGGCGGTGCCCGCCTTCCCGTTCCCAGAGCAGGCGGTGCGGGCTCTCGGCCACGCCTCCGGCCACGGGCGCTGGCTTGCTCGCCCCGGCGGGGTGGTGCCCGATCTGCCCGGAGTCGACGACGAGCGCGCCCGCGCCATCGTGCACCGCATGCTGGCCACGGCGCCGCCCGAGGGTCGCTGGCTCGACGCCCTCGAGGCCGCCGAGGTCCTCGCCACCTTTGGGATCCCGCTCGTCCCGACCGCAACCGCAGGGGATGGGGAGGAAGCAGCGCTGGTCGCCGCCAAGCTCGGTTTTCCCGTCGTGCTCAAGGCAGGCGCGCCCGGCATCGTGCACAAGACCGATGTCGGCGGGGTGGCGGTCGGTCTCGGATCGCCGGAGGCGGTGGCCGAGGCATACCGCGCCATGGCCGCCCGGCTGGGCACCGGCATGGGAGGCGTCGTCGTCCAACCCATGGTCGCGCCCGGTGTCGAGGCCATCGTCGGGGTGGTCCAGGACCCATCATTCGGGCCGCTGGTGATGTTCGGCCTCGGTGGAGTCGCCACCGACGTGCTCGGCGACCGGGCCTTCCGCATCCTGCCCCTCACCGATATCGACGCCGCCGAGCTCGTTCGCTCGGTGCGAGCCGCGCCGCTGCTGCTCGGGCACCGCGGCCAGCCGGCCGCAAACGTGGCCGCGCTGGAGGACCTGCTCTTGCGCGTCGGCGCGCTGGCCGACGCCGTCCCCGAGCTGGCCGAGCTCGACCTCAACCCTGTCGTGGCCTCCGAGCGCGGCGCCATCGCAGTCGACGTAAAGCTGCGGCTGCGGACGGTGCCACCAGGACCGGGGCCGCTGTCCCGCAAGCTGCGCTGAGGCGAAGAGGCTCGGCCTGCGGGCCGTCGGGCTCACGCCGCCGCCCGGAGTCCCAAGCATGAGCTCCCGGGAAACGAGGGCCTTTCGCCCCTAGGCGTTCGCCCCCTGAGGCGTCACCCTCTGTCGGGTGAGAGACCGCCGTGGGCTCGAGGTGCTGTCAAGACAGGAGTGCCTCAGGCACCTCGGGCTTGGCGGACTGGGGCGTGTGGCCGTGTCCGTCGGGGCCCTGCCCGCCATCTTCCCGGTCAACTACGCCACCCTCGACGGCGACGTGGTGTTCCGCAGCGGGCCCGGCACCAAGCTGACCGCCGCCGTGCGGGGTTCGGTGGTCGCCTTCGAGGTGGACGAGGCCGACCGCTTCGACCATACCGGCTGGAGCGTGATGGTCGTGGGGCCCGCGCACCAGATCACAGACCCCGACGAGCGGGCCCAGGCGCGTGCCCTTCCGTTGGCCTCCTGGGCACCGGGCCGGGGCGACGTGTTCGTGCGCATCGAGGCACGGCTGGTGTCGGGCCGGCTCCTCACCCACGCGCTGCCGACGAACGGCGACCGCCACGGCGCTCTGCCCCTCGAGGCGTGCCCGGCGTGTGGCAGCGACGCCCTGGCCGTGGTCTCCGACGGAGAGATGACCAACTTCGCCTGCACCGGCTGCTTCGCCTGCTGGCACTTCTCCCTGGGCGCTATCTACGAGCTCCCGTCGGCCACCTGTCCCGGCTGCCGTCTGGTCGATCTGTGCCGCGCTGCCCGGCCCTTGGTCCCGGTTCCAGTGGGACCAACGGCCCTGCCCAACGGGCGGCCGTCGGCCCAAGATGGACAGTGATCACCGAGGAGGAAGCAGATGCGTACCAAGATGCACACCCGAAGGGCAGCGGTCGAACTGATCCTGTTCCTCATCGTCGCCATCGGTGGCGGCCTGCTGATGTGGGGGTCGAGCTTCGCCACCAGCATGGTCCACAGCCAGCTGGCGGCCCAGAAGGTCTCCTTCCCGGCCAAGGGCTCTGCGGGGCTCGATTCCAAGGAGTTCCCCGGCCTGCAGCGCTACGCGGGCCAGGCCGTGGACAACGGGCCCAAGGCCAAGGCCTACGCCAACCAGTTCATCGCCGCTCACCTGAAGTCAGCGGCCGCCGGCAAGACCTATTCCGAGGTGAGCACCGCCGCCCTGGCCAACCCGGCCGACCCCAAGCTGGCCGCACAAGCCAACACCCTCTTCAAGGGTGAGACCCTGCGAGGCCTGCTGCTGTACGCATGGGGGTGGTCCGTGGTGGGCCGCATCGCCTTCTGGGTCGCCATCGCCGCCTTCGCCGGGGCCATGGTGGTGCTGGCCGCCCTGGTCTACGGGTTCGCCCGCCCGGAGGCGGGAGCGGCGGTGACTCCCCAGCTGGTTCCGGCCCGAATGGCGGCCTGAGGCCAGACGATCACCCGGTTGCGACCGGGGGAAATCCGGAGGCGCCCGAGAAAAGTCCCGGGCGCCTCCGGCACATTCGAGGACACGCGCTCCGTGGTGGAGGAGGAAGGACAGAGGAGGAAGGACATGAGCCAGGACACCAGAACACCCCCCACCCCTGGGGGCGGAACGCTGATGGAGATCTCTGAGGAGGAGTGCTTCCGGCTCCTCGCCACCCAGCCGGTGGGCCGCCTGGCTGTGGCCCCCCCGGAGGGCCCGCCGCTGGTGGTGCCGGTGAACTACTTCCTCGACAAGAAGGCGATCGTCTTCCGGTCGAGCCCGGGCCTGAAGGTGCGACTGCTGCGGCAGGCGCCGGTCAGCTTCCAGGTGGACAGCATCGACCTGTACCACCACAGCGGGTGGACCGTGCTCGTCCACGGCGTTGCCTACGAGGCCAGCCACTGGGAGACCGACCACGTCGAGTTGGCGTCGTGGGCCGGGGGCGACAAGCGCACCTGGGTGCGCATCGTCCCTACCGCCGTCACAGGCCGCCGGCTCCTTCCCGCCGAGCTTGAGTGGCCGACCGACGGCCGCGGCTACCTGTAGGTCCGACCGGGGGTCGTGCGCATTGACGCTCTCAGCCGAGAGGAGGGGTGGGCCATGGCGGTCGCACAAGCCCCGACGACCAGAGGTCTGTGGCCTTCCCCGTCGCCCTGTTGCTCTTCGGCCGGACATTCTGAGTCTGGAACCTTCCCGTGACCGTCCTTCTTGCCGTCGCCTCGGTGGTCGAGGTTCCCGAGGCCGCGTTCGTGTCAAACAAATTGTCAAACGAACCACGACGGACCGGCTCGGACGACGCGGGACGAACGGACCCGGACACGGCTGCTGACCTGCACCAACACGGACGTAGGCGGATGAGGCCGGACCGGCGAAAACCGAACTCTGGGGGCTCATAACCCGAAGGTCGTAGGTTCAAATCCTACCCCCGCCACCACTTCCGCAGGTCAGGGCCGGTGCGCGAGCACCGGCCCTTCTGTTGATGGGTCGATCTTCTACGGGATGGATCGGGACGGGTGTGTGCGACTCCGGTTCATGCTTGACACCGTGGCTCCGGTTCCTTGGTGACACTTTCGAGACGCGGTTCCGGTATCTGGGCGACAGTGGCTCCGGTACCTGGGTGTCACCCTCGCGGACGGAGGATCCACCAGCTGCCGGCTGCCTTCTCCCTTCGCTGTGGTCGTTTAGTGGATCTGGCCAGGTGAGCCACACTTCCGGAGCGTCTCCTCCACGCGAGGTTGGACGCCACGATTGCGTCGATCCGGCGGTGACCATGTGGCGGCCCCGCTCCTTCAGCGCCGGCGGATCCGGTCGATCGCCAGCGCCCCGACCACCTCGAAGTCTGCGGGGCTCACCGCGGCGGCCTGGAAGGACACGTTGATGCGGCGCGCCCAGCGGTCAGAGCCGTCGATGAAGACCGCCTGCAGTTGTTGAAGGCAGAACTCGCTTATGTCGACCGGGGCGGCGACGAGTTCGTTGCTGATCTCGCCGCCCCGGTTGCACGCATCCAGTAGTCGGTAGATGTCGTAGGCGTCGCTGAGCTCTTTGTCTTTCGTGGGGCCCTTCCGGGTCAGGCGGGACTGCAGCTTGGCCGCCACCAACGGCGCGGGTCGAGCCAGATTCACGACCGTCTCGGCAGTGACAGTCCCGTCCTGTAGCGCGACGAGCCGGACTGGCGCGGCGGTCTGTACGGCCCACCAGTGGGCAACGATGAAGACTCGCTGCACGTCGTCGTCGGGGAGCGCGTCGGGATCCCAGGCACCAGTACGGATGATGTCGACCTTGGTGCCGTCAGCCAGGACAACCCCGTCCCCTGAGTTCTTCGGTGTCGCATGTGCATCCTCGATGAGCGAGGTGACCAGCCGGGCGACCGCGCCCTCATCGTCGTCGACGACCGTGTCGATGTCGCCCGTCGCCCGGTGGACCCGGTTGAGGTTGGCGATGACGGCCAGGCCACCGATGAGTGCGTAGGGGCCCAGTCCGCGGCTGACCACGGCGTCGACGGCGTGGATGAGGCGGGTCGTGCCACCGTCGCCTGCCAGGGCGACGAGCGGTATCGGATCAGTCCCGCCAGGCGACGCCAGAGCCCTCGGGCTCCCAGGTTGCGAGGATCTCCCGCCCTCGTGCCGGGTCCTGTGCCAGGTCGAGCGCGACGAACAGCGGGTGCACCAGCGGCCATCGGGAGCCCTGGGTGCCGCTTCCGCTGTTGGCGGGAACGCGTTGCCGGCACGCCCAGCGAGCGGGCGGGAGGGCGACCGCGGCAGCCCGATCGTGGAAGGGCGCTTCTTCGTAGAGGCTCACCGCGGCCCGCAACGCGTTCTCGGATGGCACGTAGAAGTCGACCGGGTACTGCAGGGTTGCCACCATGTCGGCGCCCCAGACGCGGGCGGCGACATCGCCTCCGATCGCCCAGCCGGCCAACCCGGCTGCGGGTAATCCCCCGTCCACCCGCATCTCGAGGAGCGCCTGGGGCTCGTCGGTCGTCTTTGGAAGGCGACGCAGCGGCATCCGCTGCGGGCGCCAGTGGCCGGCCGCTTCCCAAAACAGGTCAGGGGTGACCGGCAAGCCCTGACGGTCGCGGAGGCCGGCGTCGTCGAGTGCGGTGAGTGTGCGCTGAACCGACGAGATCGATCGAGCGGTGATGCCGACCACCCGGCGTACAGATTGCCGGTCGAGGGGGTGGGCCAGCAACGCGCATGCGACATCGAGCCCAACGTCGGTCGCGAGCACCGGGCGGCGGCGTCCGACTGCCGGCTCGCGGGTCGGGACGTCGGCGTCGATGACCACCGGCCACCGGACGAGCCGCAGGTGGCCGCTGAGGTCCAGCCATGCCCACCCCTTGGTGTTGAGGACGTCTCGGGCCGCGGGACTGAGCCGCTCGGCAACGAGCACATGCCCGGCCAGTTCGACGACTGGGCCGGCCGGGTTGCCGATGATCAGGTCGGGCGGGTGGTCGCTCGGAGACCCAGACCTCTCGGCCTGAACGCCCAGGGCCTGGAAGGCTTCGGCCAGAGCGACAGTCGCTTCTAGGGAGCGTTCGCCTGTTCTGCCCATGGGGACACTATAACACCTGTTCTGGTGTTCTGCCGGTCAGAACACGACGACATTCCGTCCCAGCTCGGCGAGGGCCAGCTGCCGTCCTCGGCGTCGCGGGCTTGGTAGAGGCCGGCCACGATCCCGGTGGCGACGGCGGCCGCTGCGTCCATCAGCCCGAGGCCCGCACGGCGGCGCATGTCGATCATGCGCCGTTCGCGGCCCGTCACGGGGTCGATGCCTTCGTAGATGACCGCGTACCAGCGGTTGCCCTTGCGGGGGACGTAGCTCTTCATCATTTCCTC
The DNA here is from genome assembly GCA_005884125.1 of Actinomycetota bacterium. Lineage (GTDB taxonomy): Bacteria > Actinomycetota > Acidimicrobiia > Acidimicrobiales > AC-35 > AC-35. Next base: position 9,863 of record VAXP01000057.1, read on the forward strand.
CTTCCGGACCCGCGACAGCCGCGAACCCGGTAGAAGCATCGGCTGAACTCGCCGCCAGGCGCCCGCGCACACCTGGGACCGCACTCTGGGACGCAAGTCGTGCCCGCGTGGCCCGGTAGAAGTCACCGGCTTGGACGGTCAGCCCCCGATGATGTCGAGGGCGTCGCAGATCTCGGCCACCGCCGTCGCTGCCCGCGCCAGTCACGGTCCCAGTACCCGTCGAGCACCGCACGGAGGTGCCGGCGGGACACGGCGAGTTCCTCTCGTAGCTGATCGGCGAGGTCGTCGATGGACGGCTCCACGACCGACAGGTGGTCGAGGCGGCGGGACGCGAGCGCGTCGATCGCGGTTGTATTGAGGCCGTCCACCGCCGACCAGAATCGGACGAGGCGGCGGTGCTCGTAGTTCCAGACGGGCCATGCGAGTGGCCGGTAGCACCACCGCATCGGCCGCTTGGCGAGCCGCAACTGGTCGCCGACCCATTCGCCAGCCGGATGCAGCGCCAGCCACGGCAGCTCCTCGGCCGGGACATCGAGGACCAGCACGACCGAGCCAGCTTCGAGGGCGTCGGCTAGGCCGAGCAGGTCACCGGTGACCCACATTTCTTCGAGAGGCCAGCCGATGTCGGTGTCGCGCAGCCGCATTCTCTCGGTCGCCATCTCGGCCATCTCAACAAGGTGCCCGATCGCGGTTGAGCGCTTCACCCCACCATCGTTGTCGCCCAGCGGTCGGCACGCACGCTCGAGTGCGTGGGTGAAATCGACGACCGCCGCGCCGAGATACTCGAACGCTGGCGATCTGCATGCCGCGAATGCGTGCCCGAGCTTGTCAGGCCGCGTAGATTCGGTGTCCGTGGCGATCGTCGTCTGCTACTGGGATTCGAGGCTGGCGCGGAGGTCCTTCATGCGTCGGTAGAGACGGTACGGGTGGTTGGGCGCGGCGGCGAAGCCGAACCGTTCGTAGAAGCGCACGGCCGCATCGTCGATGGCGTCGACGATGACGAGCCGTGCTGCGGCGGCCTCACCGGCGGCGACCGACTTTCGCAACGCCTCGGCAAGCAGCAGCGCCCCGACACCTTTGCCCTGCTCGGGCCGGTCGACCGCGAGCCGTGCCAGGAGCACCATGCCGACCGGATAGGCGGGCAGCCCTCGCACCAGCTTCGCTGGTGCCTCCGCTCTCAGCACCGAACCCATCGTGAGGCTGAAGTAGCCGACGACATGATCGCTCCGAGTCATGACGAAGGTGCGGGCCGAGTCCATTTGCTGGGCGGCAAGTGCGTGGCGTAGCAGCCACCCGTCGAGGTCCCCGTTGCCTGACTCGAAGGCGCCGAGGTCGTGGTGGGCGTCGAGGCGCTCGAGCCGCAGCCGCGGGCGGCTCAACCCTCGCGCAGCTTCGGGTTCTTCTTGAACAGCTCGACCAGCTCGGGCGCCGGCTTGGCCGGCCGATCGAGCTCGGCGATGAACGCGTCGAAGGCCTCGTTCGACAGCACGAGGTCCTGGTGCTGCTTGACCACCCGCTTCGCTCGCGAGGTGACCGTGTCGAGTACGAACGCGGTGACCGTGGTGTCCTCGAGGTCGGCGGCCTGGCGGATGAGCGCGTCCTGGTCCGGGGTCACACGCACCTCCAGGCGGTGGCGTCGCGACGGGGTGATAGCGGGCTCGCTCATGCGCCGAGAATAGTACCGTCCGGACGTTGTCCGGACGTACCTGTCACTATTTTGTCACCACGACACGGACCTACCAACGCCCACAGCTGCATACGGGAAGGGGCGAACCATCTCCCGAAACAGGCCGTGACCAGGTACTATGGGCCACAAGAAGGTACGAGCGCACACCAGCGCCCACGGGAGAGATGACCCGACCGTCGGACACATAACCCGAAGGTCGTAGGTTCAAATCCTACCCCCGCCACCAAGCACCAGCAGAAGGGCCGGTGCGCATGCCCCCAGGCCCTTCTGCTGTCCGGCGTCTTGTCAAACATTTCTCAAACACGCGGGTCTCGGAACGTTTGTGTCCGGAACGTTTGACAGAACGGGCCCGAAGCTCGGCGGGGTCGTCAGGGTCGGGGAGATCTGGCACGTAACGACGTTGCCCACCTGCGGTGGGTCGTCGTTCCCGTCGCACTCGGCCGGTTCGCGACTTGGGTGATCCGGGTGTTGCGGGTGAGGACGGCCATGATGGCCCAGCCTCCGGCCATGACGAGCCAGAAGCTGATGAGGCGGTAGACGAGGACGGCGGCGAAGGCGTGGCCGCCTCTGATGCCGGCAGCAACGAGGGCGGCCGACAGGGCGGCTTCGACGATGCCGAGCCCGCCGGGCGTGAGGCCGATGCTTCCTGCGGTCATCCCCGCGCCGTAGGCGAGGAACAGGCCTTGCCAGGGGACGTTCGAGCCGGTGGCGCGGATGGCGCAGGCGAGACAGAGGCAATCACCGACCCAGTTCCATAGGGCGAGGGCGAACACCTCGGCGTATTGGAGGGTCGGGAGCTTGAGGGAGGCGACCCGGTCGAGGAATTGTTCGAGGAAGTCCTCAGCGCCGGGCCCGGGACGGCGCACGAGCTGGCGAGAGATGGCGATGAGACGGTCGAGGAGGCGGTTGAGGAGGCCGCGGACGCTGCGGTAGCGGAGGGCGGCCAGCACACAGACCGACGGCAGGAGCGAGACGACAGCCCCACCGAGACCGAGCAATGCGGCGGTGGAGCTCCCCGAGGTAACGGCGCCCCCGGCGAGGCGGCGGACGACACGATGCCGGACACCGCCAGGGCCCAGGCGGCGACGGCTGGGTCGATGCCGTGACGGCTGAACTGGCGGAAGGTGAACGCGGTGGACACCTCGGGCCCGGCGAGGGGAAGCGAGACGGAGATGGCGTTGCCGGCATAGGTGACGGCCAGGATCGAGCCGAGATGGACTTTCGTGCCTCCGGCTTTGAGCAGTCGGCGCTGGGCGCGAGCGAAGGTGGCCATCGAGCCCGATTCGGCTACCAGGCCCAGGGCCAGCCAGGGCCAGTCGAGATGCGCGAAGCCAGCGAAGAGGTGGGCCGACGTTGAACCGGCGACCAGTCCGAGTGCGGCGATGCCGCCCACGGCGACAGTGCCGACCAACGCTTTCAGCCAGGGTCGGCGCTTGGAGCTGGCCACGTTAGGCGGACCGCCAGTCACCCTTCGGCGCCACGGTCCCGAAGCAAGTCGGTGGGGCCTGAACTGCTGTGTGCTTCGCGCTTGCGCGTGCATGTTCGCATCCTGCTGCAGTACCTAGACCGGCTGTGGCCCCGGCCACGGAACTCCGCGTTCACGTCGCCCTTGTAGAATCCACCGGTGTCCCGGTCAGACGGCTTCATCTTCGATCTCGTTGGCGGCGGTGGCTTCCTGGACGCGGAACACGGCGGGGGTAGCTCGCCGCCGGCCCGCGCTCCATTGGGGCCGCTGACCACCAGGCGAGGTCGTCGAGGGCGGCGACACGCAGGCTGGTGTCGGTCACGGGGTTGACTGGGCGCCCGTCGCCGTCGAACGCGGTAGCAACCTGGGGGATGACAACGGCGGTGCGGAGCGGGACCATTTCGGCTTGGATGGCGATCTGGGCGAGATGCTCGATGGCCCGGACCCCGCCGGCGATCCCGCCGCTGTAGCCCACGGCGACGATCGGCTTGTTGCGGAATGGGAAGGCCACCCAGACGCTGTCGATGGCGTTCTTGAGCACGCCGGGGACCGAGTGGTTGTACTCGGGGGTGATGACCAGGTAGGCGTCGGCTTCCTTGATCTTGTGGTTCCACGCTCGGACGAGCAGGAGAGGAGCGGCGCCGCACCAGCCCACAGCGCCAAGAAGGCGAAGATCAGAGGGCCGACTGCCACCGTTTCATCCTTGCACTCCGTCGCCGACCGCAAGTCTCAAACGAGGCACGACCGTCGTCCAGTCCGGTGCGCAGTCAGCGCCGCATGTCCACCGCGTTCACCCGGCGGGGGAGGATGCGGACAACGACCCTACGCTCACCGGGGCGGTCATGGTCGCGCAGGTTGGTCCCGTACTTCTCTCCCACGCGGCCGGCGAAGGTGTAGTCGTCGTCGGGAGTTAGGTCGGCGTCTCCTCGGATCTCGAGGTAGCGGCGGGGGTCCTCCAGGTCGAGAATGAACAGGCAGGACTGGGGACGCACCATCAGGTTCCTGGTCTTCTGCCGGCTGGTGTTGAGCGAGATCGCCACCGAGTCCGCCTCGGCGAGGAACCAGACCTCGGAGAGCTGGGGGCGCCCATCAGGGCCGATAGTGGCGAGCGTCGCGACGGGGCTGTCCAGGAGGTCTTGATGAGACTCGGGGACCTGGTTCACTTGGTGCTCCTCTCGGGGTAGACGGGACGGGGCGCCCGGCCGGACGCATAAGTGGGTGTCATCAGCATGCGGCGGGTTGGCGCTGTTTGCCTAAGAAACCTCCATGCCCGCGGCGAGGAGTTGGTGGG
>VAXP01000171.1:0-3637 GCA_005884125.1 Actinomycetota bacterium
GGCGACGAAGCCGCACTGGCATTGCGGAACTGGCTGCCCGTCAGCCAGCAATCCTCGCATCGGTATGTGGACATGGCCCAACTCGCCTGCCATCCCTGCAACGCCGCGGATGACACGCCCGGCCTCTATCACTCCGCCCCCCAGACCGGTGCCGACGATCGCGGAGACCGAGGAACGCAGCGCCGCCTCGCGCCCGAAGTGCGAGTGATGAGCGTAGAGCGCGGCGGCATTGCCATCGTTGCTGTAGATGACGGGAACGCCGAGGCGACGCTCGAGCGCGCCGCGAAAGTCGAACCCATGCCAGGCCGCTTGGGAGAAGTTCGTCGAGCCCTTCGAAGAGATCACCCCGACGGCGCTCGCCGGGCCAGGCGTACCCAGGCCGACGGCGCGCACCGACTCCCTCGCCACGCCTGTGAGGCCGAGCACCTGGTCGAGGGCTTCGACGAGAGCGCCGACTGCCACATCCGGGCCATCTCGAACGCGGCTGGCGCTCTCGACGAGCCTGTCCACCAAGAAGCGCCCTGAGTCGTCGAGCACCGTCGTGCTGTTACTGGTGCCGCCGTTGTCGAGGCCGACGACGACCCGTGAGCTGGATGTCAAGATCCGCCCTCGTTTGCCTCACCACCGCCGAGAGGGTCCAATGCGAGCCACTCCTCGTCACTCGGTGATGTCGTCCGACTCCGGACTGGGTCCTCAGTCATTTGACAATCCTGGCACGGTCCCACTTCGCCAACCGAGGGCGCGCTGGGGCGTCTCGCTATCCCGCGTGATGCATGCGGCTTGGCACCTTGTAGCGCGCCTATCGCTCGCACCAAATCACGCCGCCTGCGCGGCACCGAGCCGCCCCGATCGGCGCGTAGGGCTCGACGCAGAGGTTCCGAGAGCTGTGCCCGGCCTGAGGTTCTGCGGGAGGTGTTCACCGAGGGGATCAGCGACCGCGTAGCGCCGTGATCACCTCAACGTCTAGGGCCTGTCGGGTTTCGTCCTGAACCGCGTCGATACCGAGTTCGTCGTCAGGGCAGGCTGTGCCTCGCGCGCCTTAAGCCCTCGCTACGAAGGCAAGGCTCGCGTCCGCGAGCGCACTGAAGCCTTCGATCGTTGCTCGGACGCTTCCCTTCACGACGAGCCCGTGGTTGGCGCCATCAATGATTAGCGACTCTGCTCGAGTCGCTTCGCACACCTTGGCGTGGCCGCCACCGTCGTGATACGGATCGGCCGAGCCGGCCACAACGAGCGAACGCCAGTGTTTGTCGATCAACCCATCCCGTACATAGTCCAACCCGAGCAGCGGCGTCACCCAGATCGCGTCAACGTCGGCTGGGAGCGGAACCTCGCCCATCGCCGCCAGGAAGAGAGTCCCGCGTGACTTGGCGACGAAGGTCACCCTGGACCAGCTCTCACGCTTGAGAATCTCCGCCACGCGCTCGGAGACAACCGCGTCAAACTCGACGGCGTCGGCCCGGTCAAGACCGTGGGGCCGGAAGTCGGGGTACCGAACAACCTCTACCAGTGCCCCGGTCTCCTCCAGAGCCAAAGAAGGCACCAGCAACGGAGCTGTGTATGGACCGCCAGCGCCGCCCGGCAACACGAGGGCGAGGTGGACTCCCATTTCCTAACTCTCGCGGATTGTGGTTCTCGGCGCCATCGATGGGTGCACACCGTGACCAAGGAGGAGCTCGGTCGAGCCTGGACTACCGGCGCTCCGAGCGCGCGTCCCAGAGTGAACTCCAGCCTCCCCTCGACCGGACGATAGAACGGCGCGTCGCGAGGGTCCCTGCGCGGGCGCCGAACGGCGATCCGCTAGAGCGATGCCGGGCGGTCAGTTCGCGCCTCCAAACATCTGGAGAGCAGACCGAAGGCGGTCGTATTGACGGACCTCGACGCTGAGCCTCGCGCCGTCGGTGAAGGTGAGGTCAAGCCCAGCGCCATTCGCTTTGGCGGGCACCTTCGTCAACTCGACGATCGCAAGGTCGCTTGCGGCGATGCTGGCCACATCGTCGGTGAGCCGAGGCTTGGACTCAAGGCGGATCCGCTCGGGAAGGAGAAGTAGCCGTCCAGACACATAGCCCGTTCCCCATCGTCCACGGCCGACCGCCTGTGCTCCCCGCGCGAAGCGTGGCTGGCCGAGTTGCCGGATGGACAGGCTGAATCCACCGGCAAAGAGCGTTCCTGGCGGTCCGGATGCCGTTGCAGCGGTATCTCGACGGCGAAGCCACCGGACGACCACGGGCAGGGCGGCCACAATTGCCACATCCATGCCGACGGCCAGGGTCCACAGATGGTCGACCATGCCGAGCCGGAGTGTATTCAGGAGCAAGAGTCCCAACAGGGGCAACCCAGTGAGAGCACGCCTCGTCCGCCAGCGGCTTGCGGCAGTCGATTGCGCGTCGTCCAGGATGATCTGTGGTGCCACGGCACTCAGTTTGCCGCGAGGCCACCGGGCCGCAGGCCTGAATCGGCTGGTCCGTGGAAACCGTCCCGGGCGTCCCGAATACTTGGCCGGGGTCGCCAACTCTCCCTTCCGCGGCATAGCAAGAGGGTGGAGGTCAGCCCGCGGTCTTGAAGAATTGCTCCGTCTTCGCCTGGCAGGACGAGTCTTTCCTGATGCCTCGGTCTATTGCCGCCTGCGCCAGCGCGTTGTCTGGGCTGGCGGCTGCCTGGGGTGTTCCGACGTTGGTGACTCGGAATGCTTCTCCGCTTCCGAACACGATGATGATGGTCCGGCCCGGGCCGACCCCGGCGTGACCAAGGTCTTCATGATGGTCGAGATCGCTTCGGGGCCGGGTTGCCCAGCGGGCGGGTTGCGCACCATGGCGAGGTACAGGTTGGAGGACATGTGCCCGTGAAGGTTGCTGCAGGCGACGGCCAATCCCGCGAACAGGAGCGCCGAGGCAGCCGCCCATGTTCGGCGTGGGCGATGGCCCGATCGGACAACGGTGATGTCCTTTGGGGTCCCCATGTTGTTCCTCCCGATGGTGGTCTGCTTCGTCGTGTGAGACGAGAACAAGGGTGAGGGCCGCGAGCGGCCCATGTCATCGGCTCAGGACACCAAAGCGACGGGTGTTGGGGGCCGGTCCCCGGGTGGATGCGAACTCCGCCCTGGGGTTGAGAGTCCCCGGGTCGCCGGCCACCCGGAGGGCGATGACCGGCGGGCGAGGCGGTCCTTACAGTTAGGAGTGGTGAAGGACGAGGGGACGCTCCGGGCGGCGTCGGCAGGGCCGCCCGGCGGGGCCGGCCAGGAAATGCTGTTACGACTGGCCCGGGCGGGGTTGCCGGCCGCCATCGTCGTGGTGATCGCCACGGCCGCCGGAATCCACCCGGGACCCGGCTTACACGGCCGGGCTCTGGGTGTCTCGGCAGCCATTGGGGTTCTGGGCGCCGCCGGCCTTGCTGCTCGCTGGGCGGAGGGCAAGGCGGGGGCGCATGCCGCCCTGTTAGGAGCGGTCATCCTGAGCTCGGCTGCCCTGGTGGGTCTGCAGCGCGGGCCCGCTGGATTGGCCACTTATGCGGCCGTCAGCGCGGCCGCCTGGGGCCTGCCCTGGCCGAGAAGCCTCGTGCTCGCCGCGGTGGCGTTCGTCGCGAACGGCCTGGCTTTGGGCCTCGGTGGTGCCGCCCACTCGGGACTGGGGATGGCCTA
>VAXP01000171.1:3664-6882 GCA_005884125.1 Actinomycetota bacterium
CTGGCTGCGCGAGGCGAACGACCAGGCCAAGGACCTCCTGGCCGAGCTGGAGGCCACCCGGGACGCCCAGGTCCGGGCCGCGGCTTTGTCCGAGCGCCAGCGGCTGGCCCGGGAGATGCACGACGTGTTGGCCCACTCTCTGTCGGGCCTGATGCTCAATCTGGAGGGTGCCCGGCTGCTAGCGAACCGTGCCGGCGCAGAACCAGCCCTCACCGAGGCGCTGGAGCGGGCCCAGCGCCTAGCCCGCAGCGGCCTGGAGGAGGCTCGCCGGGCGGTCGGCGTGCTACGAGGGCAGGATGTCCCCGCCCCGGCCCAGCTGGCGGGCCTGTTCTCGGACTTCGAGGCCCACTCGGGTATTCCGTGTGTGTTCGAGGTGTCGGGTGTCGACGCCGAGCTGGGCCCGGACGCACGGCTCGCCATCTTCCGGGTGGCCCAGGAGGCGCTTACCAACATCACCCGCCACGCTCGGGCCGACCGGGTAGAGGCACAGCTGTCAGTTAGCGAGTCGGGGACCCGGCTGGTGATCGAGGACTTCCGCTCCGACGAGAAGGACCCGGTCGACTGCCAGTGCGCCGGCGGCTACGGCCTGACCGGGATGCGAGAAAGGGCAGAGCTGCTCGGCGGGACCTTGCACGCAGCCCCGGCACAACACGGCTTCCGGGTCGAGCTCTGGTTGCCGGCATGACCGAGGAGATCAGGGTTCTGATCGCTGACGACCAGCGGGTGGTGAGGGAGGGACTCGCCACCCTTCTCGGCCTCCTGCCCGGCGTCACCGTGGTTGGCGCCGTCGGCGACGGCGAGCAAGCCGTCAGCAACGCCTTGGAACTCGCCCCCGATGTGGTGCTCATGGACCTGCGGATGCCCCGCTGCGACGGAGTCGAGGCCACCCGCAGGCTCCTAGCCTCCAATCCCGAAGCCAAGGTGCTCGTCCTCACCACCTACGCCGACGACCGATCGGTCGTCGAAGCCCTCAGAGCCGGTGCCCAGGGCTACCTGACCAAAGACGCCGGAGCCGAGGACATCCACCGCTCCCTGCAACAGGTCATCCGCGGCCAGACCGCAATCGACCCCGCCGTCCAACACCACCTGGTCCAAGCGGTCGCCGGTCGCTCGCCAGCAGCGCCACCACCGGGCCTACCCGACGGTCTCACCCCAAGAGAAGCTGAAGTCCTCAGGCTCATCGCTGAAGGCAAGTCAAACGCCGAGATCGCAAGCCAACTCCTCATCAGCGAGGCGACGGTCAAGAGCCACATCAACCACATCTTCGCCAAGATCGGCGTCAGCGATCGCGCCCGTGCGGTGTCGTACGCGTACCAACGTGGACTGACAGCTCCGCCGGACCACGCGGCTGACTGACAACGACGCTCGGCGGAAGCTCGCTGGGCCGGAGACTCGTACCGATCGCCAAATCGATGTCTGGCGGGAGCCTCTGATCACGACAGAACGGCGAATCACGCATGTCTGGCATACAGCGGTCCGCACGGAGTCTTGGCGAGGAGGAGGGACAGGGCCGGAAGGTCGATGACGTCGTTCGACCGGACGTAGATCTCGCCCAGATACGCGAACTCGTTCATGATCCCGACCACGCTCCGGTTCTGCGTGGTCGTGAGGCGGATCGTTTGGACCGAGGGGCGCCGGGCCTGCTGACAGCGACATGCTCAATCGGTCATCCTCACACGAAGCACTTGAGCGGCCACTCCATCAATCGTAAGTGCGGGTGGTCGCGGCTCGAGTCGCGCTCATGGCTCGGAGCCGGCAATCGGGACGCATTTGCGCTCAAGGCTGGCCGCACTTTAGGGAACAGCCTCCTTACGGGCATCAATCCGCAGGAAGGGAAGGGCCCGCCTTCCACGAGGCAGCGTACGGTGTGACGATGGATGCGGAGACTCAGCTGGCCGAGTTCGTCGCCAGGTTCTCGCCGGAGGTGCAGGATCGGATCCGTGACTGCCGCTCCAAGGTGGAAGCACGGTTTCCCACCGCGGTTCAGCTGATCTATGACAACTACAACTTCTTAGTGATCTCATTTGGACCGACCGACCGTCCATCGGATGTGGTCCTTTCACTGGCCGCCTACGCCAGCGGTCTGAACCTGAACTTCTTGCAACGGGGCCCCGAGCTACCGGACCCGGCATCCATTCTGCGGGGAACCGGCAAGGTCGTCCGAAACGTCCGTCTCGACGCTCAAGAGGACCTGGATCGGCCTGAAGTCATCGCCCTCATCGACGCGGCCGACGCACTGGCATCGGTACCCATTGGCAAATCCGAGCGGCGCCGCGTGATCATCAAGTCGGTATCGGCGAAACAGCGGCCTCGCCGGTGACTTTCCGAAGCGGCCGGCAGCCTCCGACCCGGCGTACTGGGGCACGGTGGTGGTTCCCGCGTCCTTGTCGATCGGGGGCACTGCTCGGACGGGACATGCTGTGAGGTGATGTGGCCGGACCCGTCGGATCGCGAGCCGGAGTATCCGTTCGCGCTCTATGACCGACTGCTCGAAGTCACCGGACTGGTACCGCCCTCTCGGCTGCTCGAGGTCGGCTGCGCGACAGGCAAGGCGACGCTGCCCTTCGCCCGTCTCGGGTTCCGAATCACTGGCCTGGAGCCGGGCGCCGCTCTCGCCACAGCGGCCCGGGCGAATCTGAAGGATTACAACGTTGAGGTCATCGAAGCTCGCTTCGAGGACTGGGAACCCGACGGAGCGGTCTTCGACATGGTGTTCGCTGCCACCGCCTGGCACTGGGTCGATCCCTCTGTTCGCTATCACAAGGCCGCCGCAGCGCTGAGACCGCGTGGCTACCTAGCCATCTGGGGTGCCGGGCACGTCATCGCTCTCGACGGCGACCCGTTCTTCGAAGAGATCCAGGGCGTCTACGACGAGATCGGGGAAGGACCCCCGGAGGAGTGGGTCACACCGCGGCCGGGCGAGCTCCCCGACGACAGCCAAGAGATCGGAGCGTCGGGCTTCTTCGAGGTGATCGAGGTCCGCCAGTACGACTGGGAGACGGTCCACGACGCGACGAGCTACGTCGATCTGCTGAACACGTTCTCCGGGCACATCTCCATGGAGCCGTGGCAACGCGACCGCCTCTACGGCGAGATCCGCCGTCGCCTCGCCGAGCGCCAAGACGGACGGCTCCGGCGACACTGGGGCGGTGTCTTGCTGATCGCACGCCTTCGTGGCTGACCGACATCCAGCGATGGAGGCGGACCTCGCAAGCGCA
>VAXP01000121.1 GCA_005884125.1 Actinomycetota bacterium
GACGGGATCGTGGCCCAGGGCCGCGGCCACCTGGGCCAGGGCGTCGGCATGGCGCGCCACCAGCGCCACCCGGGCGCCGGCCCCGTCCAGGGCCCGGGCCGTGGCCGCGCCGATCCCCCGCGACGCGCCGGTGACGATGGCGGTCCTATTGCTGAGCAGCTCCGACGACACGGCGAGCACAATAGGAAACGACATGGCCATCCGCGCCCTGGTGTTCGACTTCGACGGCCTCATCCTCGACACCGAGGGGCCCATCTATCGGTGCTGGGCCGAGGTGTACGAGCACCACGGCCAGACCCTCGAGCTCGGCCTGTGGCAGACGACCATCGGCACCGAGGGCTTCGATCCCGCCCTCGAGCTCGAGCGCAGGGTGGGAAGGTCCATCGCCTGGGACGAGGTCCACGAGCGTCGGCGGCGGCGGAGGGACGAGCTTCAGGCCCTGGAGAGCGTCCGCCCCGGGGTGGCCGAGTGGGTCACCGAGGCCCTGAGCCTCGGGCTCAACCTGGGGATCGCATCGAGCTCGGAACGCGGATGGGCCAAGCCCTCGCCCGCCTCCTACCGGTCCGTGCTGGAGCACTTCGGCGTGAGCGGGGAGGAGGCCCTGGCCGTGGAGGACTCGGTCCCCGGCGTGCGGGCCGCGAAGGCGGCGGGCATGTGGTGCGTCGCCGTGCCCAGTCCGCTGACCAGGGGCCTCGACTTCTCGGACGCAGACGTCGTCGTCGGCTCACTGGCCGACATGGGCCTGGGAGCGCTGCTCGCTCGGCTCAGCCCCGAGGGCGCAGCCCTCCGACCGCCGTCCTGAGAAAAAAAGCAACCCAGCCCACCGAGGCGGTGGGCTGGGTCAGCTGGAGTTACGTCAGCCCACGCGGCGGACGTTGGTCGCGTTGGGTCCCTTGGGACCTTGCGTCACCTCGAACTCGACCTTGTCGTTCTCGTCGAGGTTGCGATAGCCGGTGCCCTCGATCGCGCTGAAGTGCACGAAGACGTCCGGACCGCCGTCCTGCGATATGAACCCGAAACCCTTGTCAGGGTTGAACCACTTCACGGTGCCTGTAGCCACAAGCAATTCCTCCTTTCCTGGCCGTTCCGAATGTCGCTGCACCCGGGGGCCGCCCGGCCTTGTGCCGGTCAGGGAACTGCTCGAAGCTGAAAACCACGACGCTGAACCCTGGGACAAGGCTAGCGCACGGCCGGCGGGGCGATGGGCCCGGCGCCAGCGGGCCCGTCCTGCGCCGGGCGGGGCGACGTCCCGCCAGCACCCCGGGCAAAGATGCCCGCCGTGCGCATTCACCTCGACACCGACCTGGGCGGGGATCCCGACGACGCCTGCGCCCTGGCCATGGTCCTCGGCTGGCCCGGCGCCGACCTGGTGGGGGTGACCACGACCACCGACCCGGGGGGCAGGCGGGCCGGCTACGTGGCCCGGTGCCTGGAGCTGTCGGGAAAGGGGGGCGTACCCATAGCCGCGGGCGCCGAGGTCTGCCTCACGACCCTGGCCCGCCCCGGGGGCATCCCCGACGAGGAGCGCTACTGGACCGGCCCGGTGGCGCCCCGGCCGTCGCCTCCCGGTGCCGCCCTCGATCTCCTGGAACACAGCATCGAGGAGGGGGCGACCATCGTCGCCATTGGGCCCTTCACCAACCTGGCTCTCCTCGAGGTGGCACGCCCGGGCCGGCTGGGCCGTGGCCCCGTCGTGGTCATGGGCGGGTGGGTCCTGCCCCCGGCCCCGGGCTTGCCTCCGTGGGGGCCGGACATGGACTGGAACGTCCAGTGCGACACCCGGGCCGCGGCCATCGTGGCCGGCGCTGCGGCCGAGCTCACCCTGGTGACCCTGCCGGTGACCCTCCAGGCCCACCTGCGCGCCGCTGACCTGCCCCGGCTGCGCGCCGCCGGTCCCCTGGGACAGCTGCTGGCCCTCCAGGGGGAGGCCCACGGCGCCGAGTACGGCATGGCCGGGCTGGGACGGGCCCACGCCGGGCTGCCCGACGACCTGTTGAACTTCCACTACGACCCCGTCGCCTGCGCGGTGGCGTTGGGCTGGACTGGGGCGGGGGTGGAGGAGATGAGGCTGCAGCCCGTCATGGAGGGCGACGTGCTGCGCTTCGAAGAGAGCGCGGAGGGCCGGCCCACGCGGGTGGTGGTCGGCGTCGACGGGGCCGCCTTCACCGAGACGTGGCTGGGCGCGGTGGAAGCCGCCCGACCGGGTCCGCCCTCGCCGCCTTGACGGCGCGGCCGGGACTCGGAAGAGTCGCGCCATGGCCAGGACGCTCACGTGGGGGGAGCTCTCGGTCCAGCGCCCGGATCTGGCCCGGGCGGGCCGGCGCCTGCTGTACGAGTTCGACGTGGGCCTCGGGTTCCTCGCCACCGTGCGCCACGACGGCGGACCGCGCGTGCACCCCATCTGCCCGCTCCTGACCGACGACGGGCTCTACGGGCTCATACTGCCCGGGCCCAAGCTGGGCGACCTCAGGCGCGATCCGCGCTTCGCCCTGCACAGCGAGACGTGCCCACCCCCCCGCCAGGACGACGGCTTCTACCTCACCGGCGTCGTGCGGGAGCAGGACGACGCCGAGCTGCGCAGGCGGCTGGACGCGCAGTTCCTGGCCGAGCGCCAGCTGTCCGAGCCCTGGCCCGGCTTCGACCAGCAGGTGCTGGTCGAGTTCCTGATCGAGCGCTGCCTGCTCACCCTGACCGAGGGTCGGGACGGCCTCCCCAGCGGCCACACCGTCTGGACGGCCGCCGCCGCACCCACCTCCTAGAGACCCAACTCGGGCCGGCGGGCCCTTGTCCCCGGAGGCACGCATGGACTTCGAGATCCCGGCCGACATCCAGCAGCTGCTCCACGACCTCGACCACTTCATCGAGGAAGAGATCGAGCCCCTGCAGCAGGAGAACGACAACGTCCGCTTCTTCGACCACCGCCGCGAGTGGGCCCGCACCGACTTCGAGAACGGCGGCGTGCCCAGGAAGGAGTGGTACGAGCTGCTGGGCGAGATGCGACGGCGGGCCGACGGGGCCGGCTTCCTGCGCTGGGGGCTGCCCGCCCACCTGGGCGGCTCCGAGGGCACCAACCTGGGGATGGCCATAATCCGCGAGCACCTGGCGGCCAAGGGCCTGGGGCTGCACAACGACCTGCAGAACGAGTCGTCCATCGTGGGGAACTTCCCCACCGTCCTCATGGTCGACGCCGCGGGGACGGAGGAGCAGCGGGGCTGGTGCGAGAAGATGATGACGGGCGAGATGAGGCTGGCCTTCGGCCTCACCGAGCCGGACCACGGATCGGACGCCACCTGGCTGGAGACCACGGCCGTGCGCGACGGCGACGAGTGGGTGATCAACGGGGCCAAGCGCTTCAACACCGGCCTGGACGTCGCCACCCACGACATGGTGTTCGCCCGCACCTCGGGAGAGCCCGGGGAGGCGACGGGCATCACCTGCTTCGTGGTGCCCACCGACACGCCCGGGTTCAAGGTCGAGTTCATGTGGTGGACCTTCAACATGCCCAGCGAGCACGCCGAGCTCAGCCTGGACGGGGTCCGGGTTCCCGACTCGTCCATCCTGGGCGGCCTGGACCGCGGCCTGGAGATGGCCAACATGTTCGTGCACGAGAACCGCATCAGGCAGGCCGCCTCGGGCGTGGGCGCGGCCCAGTTCTGCGTGAACGAGTCGGTCGCCTACGCCAAGCAACGGGTGGTGTTCGGCCGGCCCCTGTGGCGCAACCAGGCCATCCAGTTCCCGCTGGCGGAGATGCAGACAAGGATCGAGATGGTCCGCAACCTCGTCCACAAGGTGGCCTGGGCCCTCGACCGCAACCACCACATGCAGGTGTCGGACAAGGTGTCCATGGCCAACTACCAGGCCAACCGCCTGGTCTGCGAGGCGGCCGACCTGGCCATCCAGGTGCACGGGGGCATCGGCTACACCCGCCACAAGCCCTTCGAGCACATCTACCGCCATCACCGCCGCTACCGCATCACCGAGGGGTCGGAGGAGATCCAGATCCGCAGGGTGGCCCAGCGCCTGTTCGGCGTCGACGTCAAGCGGGCGGCGCAGGAGGCCACCGCCGGTCGGGGCCGGCCCTGACCTCGGCGCCGCTCCCACCCGAGCGGTGCCGGTATCATCGAACAGGTGTTTGGCTGGCTGGACGACCTCAACCCCCAGCAGCGGGCCGCGGTGCTGCACGACGGCGGCCATGTGCTCGTCGTGGCCGGGGCCGGCAGCGGCAAGACCAGGACCCTGGCCGCCCGGGTGGCCCGGCTCCTGGCCGGGGGCGTGCGGCCCGAGCGCGTCCTCCTGCTCACCTTCTCCCGCCGGGCGGCCCGGGAGATGCTCGTGCGCGCCGGCCGGCTGGCCCAGGCCGAGGGCGCACGCCGGGTGTGGGGCGGCACCTTCCACGCCGTGGCCCACCGCCTCTTACGCCAGCACGGCGCGGCCGTGGGTCTCAGACCGGGATTCACCCTTCTCGACCAGGGCGACAGCGCCGACCTCCTCGGCCTGGTGCGCCGGGACCTGGGGCTGGGCGAGCGGGGCCGGCGCTTCCCCAAGAAGGACACACTGGCGTCCATCTACTCCCGGGTGGCCAACGCCCAGGAGAGGCTGGCCACCGTGGTGGACCACGCCTATCCCTGGTGCCGGGACGATCTGGAGGGCATCAAGGCCAGCTTCGCCGGCTACGTCGAGCGCAAGCGGGCCCACAACGTCGTCGACTTCGACGACCTCCTCCTGTACTGGCGGGCGCTCATGGCCTCACCGGGCGCCGGGCCCCTGCTGAGGTCGGCCTTCGACCACATCCTGGTCGACGAGTTCCAGGACACCAACGCGGTGCAAGCCGACATCGTCGCCGCCCTGGCCGGCCCGGGAGTGTGCGTCGCCGCGGTGGGGGACGACGCCCAGGCCATCTACGGGTTCCGCTCGGGGTCGGCCCGCCACATGGTCGAGTTCCCCGACCGCTTTGCGGGGGCGACGGTGGTGACCCTCGAGCGCAACTACCGCTCCACACCACCCATCCTGGACGCGGCCAACGCGGTCATGGCCGGGGCGGGCTCGGGCTATGGAAAGCGGCTGTGGTCAGACCGGCCTCGGGGCGCCCGCCCCGCCCTGGCCACATGCCTCGACGAGCTGGCCCAGTCCGCCTTCGTGTGCGAGAGCGTGCTCGAGCATCGGGAAAGGGGCGTCGCCCTGCGCGACCAGGCCGTGCTCTTCCGCACCGGCCACCACAGCGACGGCCTCGAGCTGGAGCTGGGCCGGCGCAACATTCCCTTCGTCAAGTACGGCGGCCTCAAGTTCCTGGAGGGGGCCCACGTGAAGGACCTCCTCTGCCTCCTGCGCATCCTCGACAACCCGGGCGACGAGCTGGCCTGGCACCGGGTGCTCGGCCTGCTCGACGGGGTCGGTCCGGCCACGACCAGGCGCCTGGTGGAGGAGCTGGACGTGGCCGGGGCCGCCGCCCTGACCACGATGCTGGGCCAGGACTGCCCCCGCTTCCCGCCCGCCGCGGCCGAAGACCTCGAAGCGCTACGGGCCGCGCTGGGCCCGTGCCTGTCCGGTGATCTCCCCCCGGCCGTGCAGGTGGAGCGGTTGGCCACTGCGTGCGGGAGGCTCTTCGACCGGCGCTACCCGGGAACGGCCGCCGTCCGCCTGGCCGACCTGGAGCACCTGCGGGCCATGGCCGTCCACCACCGGAGTCGCAGCCGCTTCCTGGCCGAGCTCACCCTGGACCCTCCGGCCCGCACCGCGGACCTGGCCGGTCCGCCCCACCTGGACGACGACTACCTCGTGCTCTCCACCATCCACTCGGCCAAAGGCGGCGAGTGGCGGGTGGTGCACCTGATCCACGCCTCCGACGGCAACATCCCCTCGGACATGGCCCTGGGCTCGGCCCAGGAGATGGAGGAGGAGCGCCGCCTGCTCTACGTGGCTCTCACCCGGGCCCGCGACACCCTGGTCGTCTCCTACGCCATCCGCCACTACTTCCGGCGCGACACCCTGGACGACGCCCACGCCTACGCCCAGCCCAGTCGCTTCCTCGCTCCCGCCGCGGCCGCCTTCGACAACCTGAGCGTGGGCGAGACGGCCGTGCAGGGCGACCCTGTGGAAAGCGAGCTGGCCGCCCTCTGGGACTGAGGCGCCTCACTCCTCGACGTCGGCCTCGCAGGTGGTGAAGGGCCCGAACTGGAAGCCGGGCAGGTAGGGGTCGGGGGCGGCGGTCCAGCTGTAGGCGCGGATCTGGGCCTGGCTGCGCCGCCCGGTCAGGGCCCGGAAGAGGGCGAAGGCGGTGGTGTCCAGCGTCCCCGTGGGCCGGCCCCCTCCCACCGTCCAGCTGCGGTCGCCGGCCCGCACGTCCAGGGCGGGTAGGGCGAGCTCGGAGAAGCGGCTCTGCATGCCCATCTCCACCAGGAAGCCGAGGCCCACGGCCAGGCCCTCCGAGTCGCGAGCGCCGGGGCGGCCCAGCGCGGTGCGGATGTCGTGCTCGTGGGTGATGAGGTCGGCCACCCACTGCTCCCCCATCCGCCCCGGGAATGAGGGAGCCAGGGCCTCGACCTCGGGCCCGGCCCGGGACCACTCCTCCACCACCTCGGCCATGGGTCGCCCCCGCCGGGCCCGCACCTGGGCCTCGGTCCAAGGGTCGCTGGCGACGCCGGCCACGTTGCCGGCGAGCACGTCTGTGCACACCCCGGCCAGGTGGGCCACCACGTCTCGCACCGACCAGTCGGGACAGGTGGGCACCGGGGTGTCGACGTCCGCTTCCCCCAGCCCCACGACCAGGCCGCTGACGCGCTCGCGTCCCTGGGCGTAGAGCTCGCCTACGGCTGTCATCCCGCAGAAGCTACCTACTCGCCGGCCATGGGGCCGAAGCGGGGAGGGCGCTTCTCGAGGTGCGAGGCCAGGCCCTCGGCCACCTCGGGACCCCCCAGGCCGTAGAACTCCAGGGCGATGGACGCGTCGAAGGCGGGGCCGAGCATGCGGTACCAGTTGTTGAGGGCCTGCTTGGTCCAGCGAATGGCGCTCTGCGCGCCCCGGGCCAACGACCCCGCCACCTCCAGGGCCCGGCTCTGGAGCTGGTCGTCGTCGACGCACAGCGAGACGAGGCCGAGCCGCTCCGCCTCCTCCCCCGATATCTCCTCGCAGGTGAGCAGGTGGTACTTGGCCTTGGCCATCCCGCACAGCAGGGGCCAGCAGATCACGGCGTGGTCGCCGGCGGCGACACCCAGGCGGGTATGGCCGTCGATGATGCGGGCCGTGCGGGCGACGACGGAGACGTCGGCCAGGAGCCCGACGGCGAGGCCCGCGCCCACCGCAGGGCCGTGGATGGCCGACACCACGGGCTTGGAGCAGTTGATGACGTTGTAGACCAGGTCGCGCGCCTCCTTGAGCACCCGGGTCCGGGCCCCGTAGTCGTGGATCTGGGAGTCGATGAGCTCGAAGCTGCCCCCGGCGGAGAAGGCGCTTCCCTCCCCTCGGACCAGGGCCACCCGCACGTCGGGATCCCGGTCTATCTCCAGCCAGACGTCGGCCAGTTCCCGGTGCATGGCCGCGCTGACGGCGTTGAGGCCGGGGCCGGCGAGGACGATGCCCAGCACGCCGTCGTCGGGGCGCTCGAAGGTCAGGCTGGAGAAGGCCGCGTAGCGGTCGCTCAGGGCGATGTCTCCCGGGCCGGCTCGCAGCGCCCGCTGGCGCCGGACAGGCTCTCCACGGCTCGGGCGGCGTTGAACCGGAACTCGACGTCGGCCGTCCCCGCCCTGGAGGCCAGCAGGAGCATGGTGCCGTCCGTGGCCGGGGTGAGACAGCCCAGCGAGGTCGACCAGTACGGGGACCAGTGCACAGCCAACCGGAAGGTCCCGGGCTCGGTGAGGCTCACTGTCATGCGGGCGGGCTCGAGCTTGGTGATGTGGGGCGCGCCGGGCCCGCTCACCATGGCCTCGGGCTCGGGAACCCGGAAGACGGTGATGTGGGGCGCATCCATGACGACGGGCAGGCCCGACTGGCCGCTGCGCAGCAGGGCCGCCTCCCGGACCGAGCTGTAGTCGGGGGCGGCGTCGGACAGGACCACGTAGCCCACGCCCAGGGTTCGCAGCCAGCTCAGATAGTGGGCTGCGTCCAGGGAGTCGTACAGGACCTCGTTCTGGGGGAAGTCGTCCTGGCGGAACCAGCCCCGGGCAACGGGTATTCCGGCCTGGGGGAAGTAGACCGCGGGCCAGTGCCCCGACGTGTCGACCACCTCGACCCGGTAGTCGGGGGACAGGTGGGCCCGTAGGTAGTCGACCGCCGGGCTCCAGAAGGTCGCCTTCGAGCTCTGGTCACCCGAGGAACGGGCGTAGGCGCCCGTGAGCGAGGTCAGGTTCCACCAGACCGTGGCCCCGACCGCCAGCAGGCAGATGGGGAGGGGCCGCCAGCGTCGAATGCTCACCAGGAGCAGGCCGATGGGGACGGCCAGGAGGCGGACGCGGGCGATGTTCGAGCCCAGCTCGGAGGGGAGGACGAAGGCGATGGCGCAGGCCACCCCGTAGGCGACGAAGAGCCAGCGCATGCCCCGCAGGGCCTCGATCCTCCACGCCAGCACCGCCCCCGCCACCGCGAAGATGCAGGCGTTGACGAAGTCGTCGTTGCCGAAGGGGTAGCGCCCGCCGGTGCGGAAGATGCCCCACACGACCAGCTCGACCCCGAGCGCGCCCAGGACCACGAGGCCGGGCCAGGTCAGCCGGCGCCAGTCGGACCGGCGGGCCAGGGCGGCGCCGCCCATGGCCATGCCCAGCAGGACGAAGGACAGCACGCTGGTGGCCAGAGCGAGAACGGCGCCGGCCGCGAACCACCGGTAGGAGCCCCGCTGCAGGGCGGCCAGGGCCACCAGGCCGAAGGCCATCCCCAGGGCGAAGGGAAGCACGCCCGTTATCACCACGCCCGCGGGCCAGATCAGGGCGAAGCTCCAGCTCGACCAGCGCGCCACCCGGCCCCAGCGGTGGCCCACCACCGACGTGAAGCCGAAGGTCGCCAGCGCGGCGGAGAACACGGCCAGCAGCCCCAGCCCCGCGACCGCGGCCAGCGGGTAGTACAGGGGGCTGTACGTGATGAACTGGTAGCGCCCCGCGTACCAGAGGTTGTTCCAGAGGATGAACCCGTGCTGCAGGAAGAAGGAGCGCTGGTAGACGTGGGCGGCGATGTCGGGCCCGGCCAGGCCCACGGCGATGAGCACCGCCGTCACCACGGCGCTGACCCCGGCCGCGGCCAGCGCCTCGCTCTGCTGGGCGTCTCCCGCCCGCCCCGGTCTCTCCAGCACGCCGGTCACCGCCACACCGCCCTGGACACGCACGCCATGGACACCCACCCCATGGGATCAGCTTTGCCTGGAGACCGGCTGTGAGGCGCGGCCAGGCCCCTCACCCCTTCAGCGTCAGCGGCGCCCGGGAGAAGGCGACCCCGGGCTTCTCTGCGGGCAGGTCGAGCGAATAGGGAAAGCGCTGCGCCGCGGACCGGACCAGGCCCGCGTCGAAGGGTCCTTCGGCCACCACCACGAGGTCGCAGCCGTCGAGCTGGGCGGGGTCGCGAACGATCGTCAAATCCTGGGTGTAGGCAGCGAGGGTCGTGGCCGTGGAGCGAATGGCGCATGGTCGGCTCCCGTTCAGCTTGGCACGCGCGACCAGCCCGGCTGCGACACGGTTGGGGAACTGGTCCTCGCCCAGCTCGGGGAGGGCGGTGACGACCTGCGCCCCCACCGCCACCAGCACCAAGGCGGCCAGGGCCGGCCGCCGGGCCACGGTGAGGGCGACCAGGACGGCCACGGCCGGTAGCAGCCAGATGAAGAACCGGGAGTAGAGGAACTCGGGCCCGAGGAGCCAGGCCGCCCCGATCATGACGGCCACCGCACCCAGCGTGGCCGCCACCGGGCGCCGGCGCCGCAGCGTCCAGAGCCCGATCAGGGCCAGCGGTGCCAGGGCCAGGAAGGCCAGGGGCTGGCCGCCCAGCAGGTCGTAGGCCACCCGCAGGGGGAAGAGGGGGCGGAAGGTCCTGAACTGGCGGCGGGCCAGGGCCCTGGTCACCGGGATGGTGGCGGGCGCCAGACCCGCGGCCCCGGCCGCGGCCCAACGGGGCAGCCAGCGCCGGAGCCGGGCCCGGTCCCCGCTCAACGCCGCGGCGTGGGTGGCGAGCACGGCCAGCCCGTAGAGGTGGGTGCCCACCCCGACGGCCATGACCGCGCAGTAGGCCAGCACCCGGCCTCGGGGCTGGCGGTCCCCTTCCTCCAGCCCCACGAGCAGCCAGGTGCCGACCACGGCGCACAGCACGAGCAGGCTGTAGCCCCGGGCCTCTCTGAACTCCAGCAGGGCCAGGGGGTTGGCCCCGAGCACGACACCCGCGGTCATCCCGGCCAGGAGTCCCTGCCTGCAGGCCACCGCCCAGGCCAGGAACCCGACCGCGGCCGCGCCGAAGGCGATGGGCAGCACCCGCATGACGCGCTCGTCGGTCGACCCCGTGGCCGAGAAGACGACGTGCTCCAAGGCCGAGAACAGCACCTGGTTGTTGAAGCTGACCTGGCGGCGGAAGGGGTCGAGCAGGGAAGGGGTGGCGACGAAGCGGCCCACGGTGTTGGACGCGTCCCACCCGAAGGCCCGACCCCACCCCACGCAGTACAGACCGGCCGCGCCCGCGGCCATCGCCGCCCCCGCGCCGCGGGCCTGCAAGGCGGTGGCCGCCCCGCGGGGCGGGGACGCGGGAGCGGCTCGCAAGCGGGGCGCGTCCTCGGGGCGGGCCCCGGCCCGGTTGGCCGTCACCTCCCCGTGAAGCGAGGCGGGCGCTTCTCCTCGAAGGCTCGCTGTCCTTCCAGGTAGTCCTGCGACCGGAAGCAGGCCTCCACCAGGCGGGCCACGTGGGCCAGGTCCCGCCCATCGGGATCGCGCCGCGCCTCCCTGATGGCGACCTTGCACGCGGCCACGGTGAGGGGGGCGTTGGCCTGTATGGCCCGGGCCAGGGCCACGACCTCGCCCTCCAGCTCCTCTCCCGCCACCACCCGGTTGACGAGACCGATGCGCACCGCCTCGGCGGCCGAGAGGCGCCGGGCCGAGAAGAGGATCTCCGCCGTCCAGGCCGGCCCGACCAGGTCGGCGAGGGCGGTGACCCCGGCGTAGCCGTAGCCCAGGCCGAGGCGGGCGGCGGGAACGGCGAACTGGCTGTCGTCGGAGGCCATGCGGATGTCGGCCTGCATCGCCGTCAGCAGCCCGCCCCCCATGCAGTAGCCCCGGATCATCGCGATGACGGGCTTGTCCATGGCGGCCCAGGCCCGGGCCGCCTCCGCCATGTGGCGGTCGTAGCCGGCCCTGGCCTCAGGGGAGGTGCGCTGCTCGCCGAACTCGGATATGTCGGCGCCCGACGCGAACGCCCTCTCACCCGCACCGGTCACCACGACGACGCGCACGTCGGGGTCGTCCTGGAGGGCGGACAGCACCGGGGGCAGTGCCGCCAGCATGTCGACGGAGAGGGCGTTGTGCTTGGCCGGGTTGTTGAACGTCACCCGGGCCATCCCGGACTCGACGGCGACGAGCAGCTTGTCGGTGCCTGAGTCCACCTGTGACGTCCCTCTCGTCTCGATGCCGCGGCTGACCTGGCTCCCGCTCAGGCGTCTCACGGTAGAGGAGACGTGAGCCGGGGACCCGACTTCAGGGGCGGGCGCCGGCCCGGGGGCAGGTGCGTAGCATCCCGTCGGTGTCAGGCTGGTCCACGCTCCCGGCGCTGTTCGCGGCGGCGCGTCCACGGGATCCATCCACGCCCCTCCTACTGCTGCCCGGGGGCGGGACCATCGGCTACGGCGAGGCCGGGCAGCGCTCGGCCCAGCTGGCCCATGCCCTTCGATCCCATGGCGTCGGTCCGGGCGAGCGCGTGGCCGTGCAGATCGAGAAGTCGCCCCTCTCCGTTCTGTTGTATCTGGCCTGCCTGCGGACCGGGGCGGTCCTGCTGCCCCTGAACACGGCCTACACCGACGAGGAGGTGGGATACCTCCTGGCCGACGCCGAGCCCGCCGTGCTCGTGCGGGACCCGGGCCGGGCCGGGACCCCCAAGGGGCCCGCCGTGCTGAGCGCCGACGCCTCGGGCGCAGGGACGCTGGCGCAGGCGGCGCAGGCGCAGACCACGGTGTTCGACGACGTGGCCGTGGCGCCCGGGGACGTGGCCGCCATGCTCTACACGAGCGGGACCACGGGCAGGCCCAAGGGGGCCATGCTCACCCAGGCCAACCTGGCTTCCAACGCCGCCGTCCTGCACCGGGTGTGGGGCTTCCGGCCCGACGACGTGCTCCTCCACGCCCTGCCCGTGTTCCACACCCATGGCCTGTTCGTCGCCATCAACTGCGTGCTGGCCAACGGCACAGGCATGGTGTTCCTGCCCCGCTTCGACGTCGAGGTGGTGCTCGCCCACCTGGGGGATGCCACCGTGTTCATGGGGGTTCCGACCATGTACACGCGCCTGCTCGGCGATCGCCGCCTGGACAGGGCTGCCTGCGCGGGCATGCGACTCTTCGTCGCGGGGTCGGCCCCGCTCCTGGCGTCGACCCACGACGAGTTCCGATCCCGAACCGGCCACGACATCCTGGAGCGTTACGGGATGACCGAGACCACCATGATCACCTCCAACCCGCTAGAGGGAGAGCGACGCCCCGGCACCGTGGGCCTGCCCCTGCCCGACGTCGAGGTGCGGGTGACCGACGCCGAGACGGGGACGCCCGTCCCCGCCGGAGGGGTGGGCCAGATCGAGGTGAGAGGGCCGAACGTCTTCGCCGGCTACTGGAAGCGCCCCGAGCTGTCGGTCTCGGAGTTCACCGCCGACGGGTTCTTCCGCACCGGCGACCTGGGCAGCTTCGACGCCGGTGGCTACCTGCGCATCGCGGGGCGGTGCAAGGACCTCGTCATCTCCGGGGGCCTGAACGTGTACCCGGTGGAGGTCGAGGAGGTTCTCGACGCCGTGGACGGGGTTCTGGAGAGCGCGGTGATCGGAGTGCCCCATCCCGACCTGGGCGAGGCCGTGGTGGCGGTGGTAACGGCCGAGCCCGGGCGCACCCTCGACGTGGACGACCTGCAGGAGCGGGCGCGCCGGCGCCTGGCCCCCTTCAAGGTGCCCAGGCAGGTGCACGTGGTCGACGCCCTCCCCCGCAACGCCATGGGCAAGGTGGAGAAGGCCAAGCTCAGGGCCCGCTTCGGCCCGACCTGACGTGCACCTCCCCGAGGGGCGCCACGTGCTGAACTGGGCCGGGACCATGGAGAGCAACCTCGATCGCAACCCCGACCCGGCCCACCCCGGGGCCCGTGCCCCTCGGCGCCGGGGTGGACGGCCTGGGCCCGGCCGCCTCGCCCTGTCCGCCGTGCTCGCCGGCTGCCTGGCCGCGGCCGCCTGCTCCTCTTCGAGCCGCAAGGTGGTGCGCGCCGCGCCCACCACCTCGTCCTCCTCGTCGTCGTCGTCGACCTCGGCCGTGCCGGCCGCGCCCGTGTACCCCCTGACCGGGCTCCCCGTGGACAACCCCGGCCACGCCTCCCGTCCCGCCCTGGTGGTGAAGATCGAGAACGAGCCCCCGGCCCGGCCTCAGTCCGGCCTGCAGGCGGCCGACGTCGTCTACGAGGAGATCATCGAGGGCGGGGACACCCGCTTCGTGGCCGTGTTCCAGTCCACCGACGCCGATCCCGTGGGATCGATCCGGTCGGTGCGACCCACCGACCCGCCGCTCGTGCGCCCCATCGGGGGCCTGTTCGCCTACTCGGGGGGCACGGCCAAGTTCGTCAACCTGCTCCACGCCACGTCCATGATCGACGTGGGTGAGTCGGCCGATCCCGGCGCCTACTTCCTGCGCAGGGAGAAGCCCTCGGACCACAAGCTCTTCTCCTCCACAGCCCGCCTCTACGCCTTCCCCGGGGCGGCCGGGGCCAAGCCGCCCCCTCCCCTGTTCCCCTTCCTGCCCCCGGGCCAGCCCTTCGCCCCGGCCGGAGCCCAGCCTGCGTCCCATCTCGAGACAGTCGTCGGCACCCAGCACGTCTTCTACGACTGGGACCCGGCCGCCGGGTGGCGGCGAGCGATCAACGGCCAGCCCCACGTGGTGGAGGGGGGAGGTCAGCTCATCGCCACCAACGTGGTCGTGCAGTTCGTGCCCTGGGTCCCGAGCCCGGGCGACTTCGACACCCTGCACTCCCCCGTGCTCGTGGCCCAGGTGGTGGGCTCGGGCGACGCCTGGATCCTGGCCGGGGGCAAGGTGGTGAAGGGGCACTGGTCCAAGCCCACCCCTGACGCCGTCATCTCCTACACGGGCAGCGACGGCCAGCCCGTGTCCTTCCTGCCCGGCCGCACCTGGGTGGAGCTGGCGGGCACGGGAACCCCCACCGTTCTGCGCTGAGGGACCTGGCCGAGGAGCTTGGCGCCCGCGTACGTCCGCCCCGTCCGCCCGCGCCGGACGGCCCTCAGGTCCGGACCATCGAGGCGAGCCAGGCCTGCACCCCCTCGGGGCCGAGGGTGATCTCGATGGTTGCCGCGTCGATCGACTGGATGCGCCAGCCGGCGGAGAAGCTGGCCCTGATCTCGTCCTGGCCCACCCGGCGCGGGCCCCACTCGCCAGGCTGGCGGTCACTGAAGCACAGCATGTGGTATCGACCCCCGGGGGGGACCGCGGCAGCCAGACTCTCGACGAAGCGGGGCCGGTCGTCGTCGTCGAACACGTGGAACAGCCCGCAGTCGAGGACGGTGTCGAAGCTCTCCCCAAGAGCCGCAAGCTCCAGGGCGTCGGCCACGAGGAAGCGGGCCCGCAGCCCTCGCTCCTCGGCCTTGGCCTCCGCCTTGGCGATGGCGGTGGGGGCGGAGTCCACGCCGGTGGCGTCCAGGCCCAGGGCGGCGGCCATGAGGGCGTGCTCCCCCGTCCCGCAGCCGACGTCCAGCACCCGTCCCCGCAGGGCGCCCGACTCGGCCAGGGCGACATAGGCGGGCTGGGGCCGGCCGATGTCCCACGGAGGGGTGCTCGCGTACATCACGTCGAACTCGTGGCCCTGGGGCCGGCGCGGCTCGCTCATGGCCGCGGTTGTACACCCCGGGGGCTCGGGCGCGGGACAGGTAACGTGGCCCGATCGTCGATGACCTCCAAGGCGCGGTCGACCGAGCGACGGACGAGGCGTTCGACCCGCCTGGCCCGGGGATGTGGGAGCTCGATCGCAGCCACTACCCCGGAGGCACGACGCCGCTGTCGCAGTGGCTGATGCAGGGCTGCACCACGTCCATGAGGCGCGCCTTCGAGGAGTTCGGCATGCCTGCCGACACCCTCGAGGTGCGCTTCGTGCACGGCTTCATGTACACCCGGCTGCGCCCGCTCATCGCGCCCGACCGCCCCCCGTCCAAGCTGCCACCGCTGCCCATCCTCAGGCTGGCCGTGCGCCTCCACCCCGCGATGCGCAGGCGGGCCAGACGGGCGGCCACCACCCTTCGCACCCGCCCGTGGCGGCGCATGGTGGAGGAGTGGAGCACGACGCTGCGACCCCGGCTGGAGGGCGACAACGCCGCCTTGGGCGCCGTAGACGTGTCCTGCCTCGACGACGCCGGGCTGGCCTCTCACCTCGAGCGCCTGCTGGCCTACTGCCGGGACAACTTCGAGCTCCACTTCTACCTGCATGCCTTCGACCTGGGGCCCATCGGCCTGCTCCTGGCCGACTGCCAGCGGTGGGGGATCAGCGCCGCCGAGGTCGTCCCTGCCCTGGTGGGGGCGTCGCCCTCCACCTCGGCGCCGGCTGCGACCGTGGCCCGGCTGCGCCGGCTGGTGGCTGCCTCAGCAACGACGCCTCGAGACCTGGGCGAGGTACGGGCCATCTCGCCCGAGTGCGCCACCCTCCTGGACGACTACCTGACGCGCAAGGGCCCCATGATGGTGACCCGTTACGACCTGGACGGGCTCACGCTGGACGAGCAGCCCGATGTGGTGCTGGCGACCATCCTGGAGGGCGCCGAGGGCGCCGACCCCGCGGCCGAAAAGGCCCGGGGCTCGGCCGTGGGTGCAGCCCTGCGCCATCGGGTCCCCGCCCCGGAGCGGGCCCGCTTCGACGAGAGGCTGGGCGAGGCCCGGGCCACCATGGACCTCCGCGACGACAACGGCCCCAACACGGTGGAGCTCCCCGTCGGCCTGCTCCGCCGCGCCCTCCTGGAGGGGGGGCGCAGGCTGCGGGCGGCGGGGCGCATCAGCCTGGCCGAGCACGTACTCGAGCTGGACGCCCACGAGGTGGTGCCCCTGGTGCGCGACGGGACCGGTCCCGGCCCGGCCGAGCTGGCCCGGCGGGCCGAGCGCCGGCGCCAGCTGGCAACCCTCGAGCCCCCGGCCCGCCTGGGTCCCGAGGAGCCCACCCCGCCCCTCGAAGTCCTGGCCCCGGCCCATCGGGTGCTGGTGGGAGCCATACAGGCCCTTCTCGTCCAGCTGGGAATGGCGGCCCACGAGACCGAGCAAGCCGGGGCGGCCCTGCGGGGAGTCGGGGTTGGCTCCGCCGCCTACCGGGGCCGGGCCCGCGTCGCCCACAGCCCCGAGGAGGCCGTCGGGGCCATGGAGCCGGGCGACGTCCTGGTGGTGCGCTTCACCACGCCGGCCTACAACACCATCCTGGCCCTGGCCGGGGCCCTGGTGACCGCCGACGGGTCCCTGCTGTGCCACGCCGCAGTCATGGCCCGGGAGCTGGGGATCCCCGCGGTCATCGGGGCCCCGGGGGCTCTGCGCGACATACCGGAGGGCGCCGAGGTCGAGGTCGACCCGGTCGCCGGTCTGGTGCGGGTGGTCACCGACGCCCGCAGGGCCGAGCCCGTCGGGTGACGGCGGCGGCAGCCCGAGCGGTCAGCTCCCGGCCAGCAGCGACCTGACCGCGTCGATGGTGTCCGCGTCCTCCGCCTTCTTGTCCTGTCTGTAGCGCTTGACCCGGGCGAAGCGCAGGGCCACGCCGCCGGGATAGCGGGGCGAGCGCTGGACACCGTCGAGGGCGATCTCGACCACCAGCTCGGGGCGGACGTGAACGGTGATGCCGGTCCGTTCCGTCTCCAGCTCGAGGAAGCGCTCGGTCTGCCAGGCCAGGAGGGCGTCGGTGAGGCCCTTGAAGGTCTT
This sequence comes from Actinomycetota bacterium, assembly GCA_005884125.1. Lineage (GTDB taxonomy): Bacteria > Actinomycetota > Acidimicrobiia > Acidimicrobiales > AC-35 > AC-35. The sequence goes on from VAXP01000121.1 coordinate 17,084, forward strand.
GCCCACCATCACGAACCCGTCGGTGGCCGGGTCGCGCGCGCCGAGGTGGAGGTTGGACAGCCAGCCCCGGCGCCGGCCGTGCCCCCACTCGGCCGCCAGCACGACCAGGTCGAGGGTGCGCACGGGCTTGACCTTGCGCCAGGCGCTGCCCCGTCGCCCGGCCTGGTAGAGGCTGGACGCGGACTTGACCATGACGCCCTCGTGGCCCCGGGCCAGGGCGTCGGCGCAGAAGGCTTCGGCCTCGGTCGCGTCGGCGGTGATGATGCCGGGAACGCGGTAGACGCCGGCCACGGACTCCAGATGGGCCAGCCGCTCCTCGAGAGGCCGGTCGATCAGGTCCTGGCCGTCCAGGTGGAGCACGTCGAAGAAGCGAACGCTGAGGTGGGAGTCGGGCGAGGGCTCGTGGCGGGAGAAACGGCTCATGGTGTCCTGGAACAGGCCCGCGCCCTCCTCGTCCAGGCCGGCGCCGAAGACCTCGCCGTCGAGGATCACCTCGCTGGCGGGCAGGGCGCGGACCACCTCGACGATGGCGGGCAGACGGTCGGTGACGTCCTTGAGGCTTCGGGTGAAGAGCCGGACCGTCTCCCCCTCCCGGTGGACCTGGACGCGCGCGCCGTCCAGCTTCCATTCGACCGAGCTGCGCCCGGTGGCCTCCAGGGCCTGGCCCACGCTGGCCGCGGTGGCGGCGAGCATGGGGAGCACGGGTGTGAGGACCCGGAGGCCGATCCGGGCCAGACCGGCCTCGCCCTGGGCCAGGGCCACGGCCGCCACCAGGGGCAGGTCCCCGGCCAGCATGGCCGCCCGCCTCACCATCCGAGGCGCGACACCGGCGGCGGCCGCGATCCCGTCGGCCATGACACCCTCCAGGGCCCCCTGGCGCAGGTCGCCCAGCAGGAGCCGGCGCAGGAAGTCCGCCTCGTCCTCCGTCGCCCGTGAAAAGAGGCCGGCGATCAGGCCCTGGCGGGCGGACGCGCTCCCGGCCCCGGCGGTGCGCCCGATCCGGTCGATGACGCCGTCGACGTCGGCGAGGGTGAGGGACGGGTCCATGGCCGGCGGGATGTCGGAGGCGTGGGCCAAGGTGCTCCACCCCACCCCGACCCGGCCTTGACGGGGGGCGCCGACGAGGAACCCGACGAGCACGGCCGACTCCTCGTGGGGCGCCCGCCCCAGCAGGTCGGCCAGGGCCCGCACCTTGGCCGACCGGGACCTGGTGCCGGCCAGGGTGGCCGACGTGGCCACGAGGTCGGCGAGCTGCACCGCCTCAAGGTAGAGGCCGGGGGCGCGGGATCAGCGTCCCTCGAAGGTGGGGGGCCGCTTCTCGAAGAAGGCCTTGCGGGCCTCCTCCGCGTCCCGGCTCTGAAAGGCGCGGGCGATGTTGGCCAGCTCGAAGCGGACGTGCATCTCGAGGTCCACGGCGGTGGTGGCCTTGGCCAGCCCGCGTTTGGTGAGCCGGGCCATGATCGGGGACCGTTCCGCCAGCAGGGCGCAGTACTCGGCCAGCCGCTCGGCGAAGACACCGTCGTCGACCACCTGGCCCACCAGCCCGAGCCGGAGCGCCTCCTCGGCGTCAACCGTGCGGTTCTCCAGGAGGAAGCGCATGGCCTGCTCGTATCCGATGGCCTGGGGCAGGGTCCACGTGAGCCCCCCGTCGGGCGAGCCCCCGACGCGCGGATAGCCGGCGATGAGGCGCAGGCTGCGGGCCCCCAGGCGGATGTCGCAGGCCATCGCCAATGACAGGCCCGCGCCCGCGGCCACGCCGTTGATGCCGGCCACCACGGGCTTCTCGCACAGCTGACGGAGGACCAGGGGGAAGCGACCGACCCAGCCGATGTCGTCCAGGTACCGGCTCTGCGGGCTCAGGGGTGAGCTGTCCGAGCCGGCCCCGCTGAGGTCGAGCCCGGAGCAGAAGGCGTCACCGGTCCCCGTCACCGCTATGACCCACACGTCGTCGTCCCTGGCCGCCTCTTCGACCGCGGTCACGACGGCCCAGGCCAGCTCGTTGCTGAGGGCGTTCTTCTTCTCCGGGCGGTTGAGGCGAATGGTGCGCACCCGGCCCTCGTCGGTGATCTCGCAGACAGGCATGCCAGGAGCGTATGTCCCGCCCGTCTCTGATCCTGTGCCGGGAGGCCCGAGCCTCGGAGCCGTGCCAGGCTGGGTCCATGAGCACCCCGACGCCACCCGAGACTCCCCGTATCACGGTGCAGGCCAACGGACCGTACCTCGTGCTGGGCGGCCTACCTCTGCGGCGCAAGCGCGCCGTGGTGTCCGAGCACGCCGAGCCCTTGGCCTGGCGCACCGAGGACGTGGTCCACATCTCGCCCGGGTACGCCCTCTGCCGGTGCGGGGGCTCGGCCAACAAGCCCTTCTGCGACGGCACCCACAAGGGCGCCGACTTCGACGGCACGGAGGCAGCCCCCACCGACCGCTACCGGAACCGGGCCAAGCGCTACCCGGGCACCGGGATCACCGTGCTCGACGATCGACGCATCTGCGAGCACGCCGGGTTCTGCGGCAACCGCCTCACCAACGTGTGGAAGATGACGGGCTCGACCGACGACAGCGCGGTCCGGGGCCAGGTCATGTCGATGATCGAGCGCTGCCCGTCGGGCGCGCTCAGCTACGAGGTGGAGGGCGAGGCGGTCGAGCCCGACCTGCCCGCCCAGGTCTCGGTCATCGCCGACGGGCCCCTGTGGGTCACGGGATGCGTCCCCGTCGAGCGCTCCGACGGCCAGGCCCTGGAGACCCGCAACCGCGTGACCTTGTGCCGCTGCGGCGGATCGTCGATCAAGCCTCTATGCGACGGCACCCACAAGGAGATCGGGTTCCGGGACACGCCACCGTGATCAGGGCGTGGACGCCCAGAAGTCCTCGAGCACGCGGGCGGCGCGCTGGGGGTCCTGGAGCATCCACCAGTGGCCCAGCCCGTCGAGCTCGGCCGTCTTCGCCCCCGCCTCCCGGGCCGCCGAGCGGGCGCCGCCGGCCGACAGGAAGGGGTCGTCGGACGGGATGACGACCAGTCCCGGCTTGGGGACGTCGCGGAAGTCGGGGCCCCACTCCTTGCCCACGTCGACGGCCGAGCGGTAGAGGTCCAGGATGGCCGCGGCCATGGTCTCGTCGGCCCACCCGCCCAGGGCCCGAGCCGACTCAGCGGGAACGCCGAAGGTCTCGAACACCCCGCCCCGTGCCTCGGCGGGCTGGGCCAGTTGCTGGCGGAAGAACTCCTCGCCCGCCCCCGGTGTCTGCCAGATCTTGGCGAACTCGTGCCACTCGAAGCTCACGTCCCCGATCCCCGCCGCGTCGGTGACCCAGGTGCGCACCAGGTCGGGCTCGGTGCTGACCAGGCGCACCACGAAGCCGCCACCCCAGTCGTGGCCGACGAGGTCGACGGGGCCCTGGGCGCCCAGCCGGCCCACCTCGGCCACCAGCCAGGCCACGTAGTCCTCCTTGGTGGCGCCGAAGCCCTGCGGACGGGGAGACCCGAACGCCGGAAGCCGGAGAGCCACCGCGTCGGTGCGGCTCAGATGGGAACGCAGCGCGTCCCACAGGGCGGGGGTCTCGGGCACCCCGTGGACGAACACAGCGGGCATGGCGACCTCCCGGTCCAGACGGTCACCCGACGCTACCCACCCCAGGCGATCAGCGTCCCTGGGGCGGTGACTCAGCGCCGTCGCGGCAGGTGGCGGCGCACCCGGATGAGCATGCGCACCATCTCCTCGCCTATGTCCTCGCTGGAGGCTCGGGGGTTGTTGTAGACCACGTACTCCTTGGCCACCAGGGTCGAGAGGTAGTCGAGGAGCGAGCTCTCGTCTCCCTTGACGAGCAGGTAGTCGGAGTGGCGGTCGTTGAAGAACACGATCCCGGCATCGGGGTCGAACCGGCTCCGGGCGTGACCAGGCTCGGGGTCGGGCGCGACGGTAGGGAGGTTCCGGCTCCGGCTCCGATCGGGCCGAGCATCGTTGGAGGCGGTGTCGTCGGACGGAGGCGGTGGCGGCGGAGTGCCGGGCGAGAGATCGTCGAGGGTCGGCTCCGAGTCGCCCGCGTCCCCCTGGTCCGGACCGGCGCCATCCCGCCCGTCGGTCTCGACGGGATCGAGCAGCCCTCCGTCGCCGATCTCGGATCCCACGAGGGTGCGCATCGGGTTCTCCAGGTCGGCCAGCTCCTTGAGGACGCGGCCGAAGATGCGCCGGAGTGTGTCGGAAAGACGGTCGGCGGTCTGGGCGTCGACCTCACGGCGAACCTGATCGACCGTCCGCGCCACGACCGGCTCGACGGACCGGACCGCGTCGCGGAAGACGGGAAAGGCGTCTCGGTCGAGGAGGACCGCTCGCCGTCCCGTGCTCTGCTGCAGCGCCTCGAACAAGATCTGGCCCGAGACGTGGCCCGAGATCCAGGGCTCGTGCTCGAACTCGTCGAGCTCAGCCAGGTCGTCGATGATCGTCGTCCCCGCACGGCCCACGACCGCGACCCGTCGCTGGCGGACGGCGTCGGGGGCGACGTAGAGGGCGAACTCGATGCGGCCCCACAAGGTGGGCTGGGCCGGGATCTCGATGCGGACGCCTTGGGGCTCCTCGGCCGTCACCAGCTCGGCCGACCTGCCCTCGACAACTTCGATGGTGTAGTCGCCCCGGGCCAGCGCCGCGCTCCGGCGCCGCCGCAGATAGTCCACCACCTTGCGCTGTGTGAGGACGCGCAGCACCTCAGGCTCCAGCTCGGTCAGGTACACCGTGGTGCCGGCGAGCTGGCGGGGGCGGCGACGCTCTCTGGCCAGGGAGGCGTCGGCCCGTCCTCGTTCCAGACGTAACGTCCACGTCTCCTCGCTGCCCTCGGCGCGAGACACGACGTCGCACCGTCCGCCGAGCTGCTGAAAGGCCAGCAGGCCGATCGCCTTCTCACCGAGGGTGCGGGCGTCGCCGGCCTTGGAGGACTCGAACAGGCTGCGGGCCACCTGCCGCAGGCGATCGGGGTCCATCCCCCTACCGACGTCGTCTATGGCGATGACCGGTCGCTTGCCCTTGCGGCGGAGGAGCACACGGACACGCTCCCCGCGCGATCCGAGCTCGGCGTACTCATCGGCGGCGTTGGAGACGAACTCGTTGAGGGCGTCCTTGGGATCCTGATAGGCCTGGCCCGTGACCAGCACGGCCTTGGCCAGGTTGCCGATTCTCAGCCGCACCCGCTCCGACGAGGCCCTCCCTGCGTCGTTCCCGGAGCGCCCGGTCCGGCGCTTCGGTGCACCCTCGGCTCGAGCCACGATCTGGCGGACTCGTTCCCGGGTCACGCCGAACCGGTCACCGATCTCCTGCAGGGTGACGCCCGAACGGTAGAGCTCGACGATGCGCTCGTTGCGCTCACGGGTGGGGTTGGCCAACGGAGCCATGCGTGGCGCCACGGTACTAGCGCCGTCGGGGCATCCTGGAGGCATGAAGCTCCAGGAGCTGGTGTCCCAGACGGCCGAGCGGATCGCCACTTATCGGGACAAGGTCGGTGATGGGCCGGTGGGCCCGACCGTCGATCCCGACAGCCTGCGGGCCGCCTTTGCCCTTGGGCTGAGCGAGCAGGGCACCTCCTCCACCCAGGTGATCGAGCGGCTCGTGGCCGCGGCCGAGCCGGGGTTGGTGGCGACGGCCGGGCCCCGCTACTTCGGCTTCGTCGTCGGGGGCGCGACGCCGGCGGCCATGTGCGCGGATCTGCTCACGACGGGCTGGGACCAGCCCGCCTTCAACGCGGTGACATCCCCGGCCGCCGCGGTGGCCGAGGAGGTGGCGGGCGGGTGGCTGAAGGAGATCCTGGGCCTGCCGGGGTCTGCGTCCTTCGGGTTCGTGACCGGTGGGCAGGCGGCCAACACCGTCGGGCTGGCCGCGGCCCGCAACCACGTGCTGGCCCGCGTGGGATGGGACGTGGAATCTCGGGGCCTGCCCGGTGCGCCTGCGGTACGGGTCCTGGCCAGCGCGGAGCGGCACGCCACCATCGACCGTTCCCTGCGCCTCCTGGGACTGGGCGCGGGGGCGGTGCAGGAGGTGCCCGCCGGCCCTGACGGCGCCATCGACGCGGCCATGCTGGTGCGGGCCCTGGACGCGGCTCCGGCCGGGCCCACCATCGTTTGCGTGCAGGCCGGGAACGTGAACACGGGCGCCTGCGACGACCTGGCCCTGGCCTGCCAGGCCGCTCACGAGCACGGGGCGTGGGTCCACGTCGACGGCGCCTTCGGGCTCTGGGCCGCGGCCGGCCCCTCGACCCGGCACCTGACCGCGGGGATCGAGCAGGCCGACTCGTGGGCCACCGACGGCCACAAGTGGCTGAACGTGCCCTACGACTCCGGCTACGTGTTCTGCGCCCACCCCGGGGCCCACGCGGCCTCGATGTCCTTCACCGCCGCCTACCTGGTCGGGCACGGGAGCGGGCCGGTGCGGGCCCCCTCCGACTTCGTGCCCGAGTCGTCCCGGCGGGCCCGGGGGTTCGCGACCTGGGCCGCGCTGGCCGAGCTGGGCCGTGGGGGCGTGGCCCAGCTCGTCGAGCGCTGCTGCAAGCTGGCCCGGCGCTTCGCCCAGGGCCTGGGCGCCCTGGACGGGGTCACCATCGCCAACCAGGTGGTGCTCAACCAGGTGCTGGTCAGCTTCGGTGACGACGAGCGGACCGATGGCGTCATCGCCGCCATCCAGCGCGACGGCACCTGCTGGATGGGCGGCACCACCTGGCGGGGAAGGCGGCTGATGCGCGTATCGGTGTCCAACTGCACCACGACCGAGGCCGACGTGGACATGTCGATAGCCGCCATCGAGCGGATCCTGGCCACCCTCGCGTAGCGGCCCGACTGAGTCCGGCCCCGCGCCCGCGCCTACCTTGACCTGATGCCGACTCGGGCTGCGCTCCCAGACCTGGGCGCAGAGGCGCGGGCCCTCACGGCGCGGACAGCTGCGCCCGAACAGGACCGGCCCGCGGGCTCCGGCAGGGGTCGGGGGGCGTGGCCCCGCCTGCGACACTTGGGCCGCCCGGCTCTCATCTTCCTGGCGTCACGGGTGCTGGTGATGATCACCGTGAGCCTCGCCGCCGTTACCGCCCACCGCCCGGCCGCGGCCACCTACGCCCCCTGGGACTCTTCGTGGTACCTGCTGGCGGCCCGCTCCGGCTACGCCCGTCACCTGACCACGGCGGGCGGCCAGGTCATATCCAGCGCCCACGCCTTCTTCCCTCTCTTCCCCGCGTCGGTGAGGGCGGTGGTGGCCGTCACCGGCCTGTCCTACGTGGTCGCGGGGGTGGCCGCGTCCACCGCCTTCGGGCTGGCTGCCTCGGTGGCCGTGTGGCTGCTGGCCCGCGAGCTCTGGGGAGCGCCGGCCGCCGACCGGGCCACGGCCTGCGTCTGTCTGTTCCCCGCCTCGTTCGTCTTCACCATCCCCTACGCCGAGGGGGCCATGGTGGCCTTCGGCGCAGGGTGCCTCCTCGCCCTCCTCAGGCAGCGGTGGCTGCTGGCCGGCCTGCTCGGCGCCCTGGCCACCGCCACCCGGCCCAACGCCGTGGTCCTCGTGGCCTGCTGCGCCTGGGCAGCCGCCGTGGCCGTGCGCCGGCAGCGGGCCTGGCCGGCCGTGACCGCGCCCCTCCTGGCGCCTCTGGGGTTCGCCGGTTTCATGCTCTACCTCCGGGCCCGCACCGGGCGCTGGGACACGTGGCTCACCGTCGAGCACGACGGCTGGCGGGAGCGCCTCGACCCGGCCGCGACGTGGACGAAGGTGTCGTTCTTCGTGCGCCATCCGTTCACCGACGTCAACAACACGCTGGTGATCCTGGGCATCGCCTTCATCGTCGTGGCCGGAGCGGTCCTGGTGCGGGCGCGGCCCCCCGGGATCCTGTTGGTCTACACGGTCGGGACCGTGGCCCTGGCGCTGGCTTCGCAGACCCTGGGCGCCCGCCCCCGCTTCGTCCTCACCGCCTTCCCCCTCGTGGCCGTATTGGGCGCGCGCCTGCGCCCCCGGGCCCTGGCTCCGGTCCTGGCCGTGTCCGCCGGCCTCCTCTGCTGGCTGACGGTCCTCACCACGACGACGGTGCTGGCCACCCCCTGAGGCTCCCCGGTCGTCACTCGGCCCACGGCGGCCGCGGTCGCTCTCTGCGATGCTGGGCGGCGTGTCCACCTTCATCCTCCGGCTCGACCACAAGGGCGCCGGTCCCAGGCTGGCGGTCAAGGACCTCGTCGATCTCGAGGGCACGCCCACCACGGCGGGCTCCCGCGCCCTGGTGCTGACCCGCGGCGAGCACGCCGCGGCGGCCGACGCCCCCCTGATCGCCGGGGCCCGGGCCGCCGGGGCCCGGATCGTGGGCAAGGTGAACCTGCACGAGCTGGCCGTGGCGCCCACCGGGGTCAATCCTTGGTACGGGACGCCCAAGAACCCGCTCGACCCCACCCTGGTGCCGGGCGGCTCGTCCAGCGGGTCGGCCGTCGCCGTGGCCGACGGTGACGCCGACGTGGCCTACGGCTCGGACACCGGGGGGAGCGTGCGGGTACCGTCCGCCTGCTGCGGCACGGCCGGGCTCAAGACCACCTTCGGGCGGGTACCCCTGGAAGGGGTCTGGCCGCTGTCTCCTTCCCTCGACACCATCGGGCCCATGGCTCGGGACGTGGCCGGGTTGGTACTGGGCATGCAGCTTTTGGAGCCCGGTTTCGTCACCGCCGGCAGCGAGCCCACCGCCGTGGGCCGCCTGCGCCTGCCCGACACCGACCCCGTCATAGAGGCCGCCGTCGACCGCGCCCTGGGCGAGGCCGAGCTCGATGTCGTCCCCGTCGAGCTCCCGGGCTGGCTCGCGGCGGCGGAGGCGGTCACCGCAATCCTGGCCTCGGAGGCCTTCGCCGTGAACCGGGAGCTCTTCGCCGCCCACCCCGAGGCCGTGGCCGAGCCCGCGGCCGGCATCCTGGGCTTCGGCTCGACGTTCACGCCCGAGCAGGTCGACGCGGCCAGGGTCGTGCAGAAGGCATGGAAGGACGAGCTGGCCGGCGTCTTCGAGCGGGTGGAGGCCATCGCTCTGCCCACCCTCCTGTGCTTCCCACCGCCCGTCGACGGCTCGGAGGGCCTGGACACCGTGATCCGTCTCGTCGCGGCGACAGCCGCGCTCAACCTGGCCGGCGTCCCCTGTGTGTCGCTGCCCGTGCCCGCTCCGGGAGGGCCCGGCCTGCCCGCCAGCCTTCAGCTCGTCGGTCCCGAGGGATCAGAGGAGCGGCTCCTGCCCCTGGCCGCCCAGGTGGAGGCCGCTGCCGGGCCATGAACCTCTCCACCACGACCGGATGCTCGAGCGGGAGGACTCTCACATGAGCGTGCGCCTGAACCACACCATCGTCTGGTGCCGGGACAAGGGGCGCTCGGCCGCCTTCCTCACCGAGATCCTGGGCCTGCCTCCGGCCGAGCCTTTCGGGCCCTTCCTCGTCGTGGAGGCCGACAACGACGTCTCGCTCGACTTCCACGACGTGGCCGGCGACATCGCTTCCCAGCACTACGCCTTCCTCATCGACGAGGACGACTTCGACTCCATCTTCGGACGCATCACCGACAGAGGGCTGAGGCACTGGGCCGATCCGGGCCTGTCCCAGCCGGGTCAGATCAACCGCCGCGACGGCGGCCGGGGCGTCTACTTCGAGGACCTCGACGGCCACCTTCTGGAGGTCCTGACCCGCCCCTACGGGAGCGGCAGCTAGAAGCTCATCTCATAAATCACATTGATGTAGTTAAATGTCACACCCTCCCGCCATCCTGGGGGCGTGCATCGACACCGACCAGACGCGGTATGCCGCACGGCCCGCCTCGGCCTACGC
>VAXP01000122.1:0-26255 GCA_005884125.1 Actinomycetota bacterium
CGACTTCCCCGAGGCTCCCGAGCTCATGGTCACCTTCGACTGCGGATCCCTCGAACGCCTGGCCGGCCTGGCGCCGGCGGCCCGCTCCGCGGGCGAGCTCGTGGTGCTCGACCACCACGCCACCAACGACCACTACGGCACCATCAACGTGGTGGATCCGAGCGCGGCCGCCACCGCCGTGGTCGTGCGCCGCCTGGTCGCCCACCTGGGATGGCCCCTGACCCGGGAGGCGGCCGTGTGCCTCTACACGGGCCTGGTGACCGACACGGGCCGCTTCCAGTACTCCAACACCACGGCCGAGGTCTTCGCCCTGGCCCAGGAGCTGGCCGGCTTCGACCTGCCCATCGCGGGGATGAGCCGCCAGCTCTTCGAGGAGCACCGCTTCGCCTACCTCCAGCTGGTGGCCTCGTGCCTGGCCCGGGCCGAGCTCGACCGGGACCTGCGCTTCGTGGCCACGTGGGTGACGGCCGAGGACCTGGCCCACTACGAGGTGGCCCTGGACGAGACCGAGGGGCTCATAGACCTGGTGCGGCGGGCGGCCGAGGCCGACGTGGCCTGCGTGCTCAAGGAGACGCCGGAGGGCGTCAAGGTCTCGCTGCGGGCCGTGGCCGACTTCGACGTGGGCGCCGTCGCCCAGGGCTTCGGCGGAGGGGGCCACCGATTCGCCTCGGGCTTCACCTCCAGGGCGAGCGTGCCCGAGGTGCTGGCCCGGGTGCGGGCCGCCCTGACCGCCGCCCGAGGGTGACGGGCCCGGTCCGGCCCGGGCTCACGCAGGCCGGGCCTTGACCGGCGGCTGACGGCGGGATGGCCGACGGGTTGGTCGTGGTTGACAAGCCCTCCGGGTGGACCTCGCACGACGTGGTGGGCCGGTGCCGGAGGCTGTTCGCCCAGAAGCGCGTGGGCCACGCCGGGACGCTCGACCCCGGCGCCACCGGCGTCCTGCTCGTGGGCCTGGGACGGGCCACCCGCCTGCTGCGCTTCGTCTCCGATCTGCCCAAGTCCTACCAGGGCGAGGTGGTGCTGGGCCTGGGCACCTCCACCCTCGACGCCGACGGCGAGGTGGTGGCCCGCTGGGACATGGAGGGCGTGACCCTGGAGCAGCTGCGGGCCGCGGCCGCGGGGCTGACCGGAGACCTGCTCCAGGTCCCTCCCATGGTGTCGGCCCTCAAGGTGGGAGGCCGGCGCCTGCACCAGCTGGCCCGGGCCGGGGTCGAGGTGGAGAGGGAGGCCCGGCCCGTGAGCGTTTCCCGCTTCGAGGTGACGGGCTGGGCCGCGACGGGCGTGGCCCGGGTCCAGGTGGACTGCTCGTCGGGGACCTACGTGCGCTCGCTGGCCGCCGACCTGGGCGCAGCGGTGGGGGGCGGGGCCCACCTGAGGGCCCTGAGGCGCACCGCCATCGGGCCCTTCCGGGAGGAGGAGGCCCACCCCCTCGACGCCCTCGGCCTCGAGCACGTGCTCCCCATGGGCGAGGCCGTCCGTCACCTGGAGCCGGTCGTGGTGGGGCCGGCCGCGGCCGACGCCGTGGGTCACGGCCGGCCCCTGCTCAGGGCCGAGCTTGGTCACGTCACCGGCCCCGGGCCGTGGGCCGTGGTCGACCACCAGGGCGCGCTGCTGGCCGTGTACGAGGCGGCCGGGGAGGGGGCCCGGGCTTCAGTGGTGCTGGCCCCCCACCAGTAGCCTTCGGTCGTGGAGGTCATAACCGACCTGGGCGCCTGCCCCCGGCCCGCAGCCCGGTGCGTGGTGACGATCGGCGCCTACGACGGCGTCCACCTGGGCCATCGAGCCGTCGTCGAGCGGGTGCGGGGGATAGCAGCCGAGCTGGGCTGCGCCACCGCCGTGGTGACCTTCGACCGCCACCCCGCCACCGTGGTCCGCCCCGACTCGGCGCCGTTGGTGCTCACCGATCTGGAGCAGAAGGTGGAGCTGCTCGGCTCCACCGGGGTCGACTACACGCTGGTGCTGCGCTTCGACGAGGCCCGGTCCCAGGAGTCGGCCGAGGACTTCGTGGCCGAGGTGCTGGTCGGCTGCTTCGCCGCCCGCGTGGTCGTCGTGGGCCACGACTTCCACTTCGGCCACCGCCGCCGGGGCAACGTCGAGCTCCTGCGCACGATGGGCGCCGAGCTCGACTTCGAGGTGACCGACCTGGCGCTGGTCACCGACGCCGAGGGCGCCCCGCCCATCAGCTCCACCCGCATCCGCCAGCTCCTGGTCAAAGGCGACGTGGTCGAGGCCGCCCGCCTCCTGGGCCGGCCCCACGAGGTGCGGGGCACGGTGCAGCGGGGCGACGCCCGGGGAGGGGAGCTGGGCTTCCCCACGGCCAACGTCTCCGCGCCGGGCTCGATACTGCTGCCCGCCGACGGGATCTACGCGGGCTGGTACGAGCGGCCCGACGGCAGCCTGCACGGGGCCGCCATCTCCGTGGGCGCGCGCCCCACCTTCTACCGCGACGGTGCCTCCATGGTCGAGGCCTACCTGCTCGACTTCGACGGCGACCTGTACGGCGAGCGGGCGAAGGTGCGCTTCGTGGCTCCGGTGCGGGAAGGCCAGGTCGCCTTCGAGTCGGTGGACGAGCTCGTGGCCCAGATGGGGCGCGACGTGGTGGCCACCCGCGCCGTGCTCGCCCCCTGAGCCGGGACGGCTAGCCGTCGTCGCCCTGCTCGCGCACCGGGCCCAGGCGGCGCTGGCGCTTGACCTGCCCCCGGCGGCGCTTGTCCTCCAGCCTCCGCTCCCGGGCCCGCCTGCTGGGCGAGGTGGGGTGGCGGGCCGGAGCCACCCGCAGGGCCTCGGCCAGGCGCGAGCGCAGGCGGTCCAGGGCCAGCTGGCGGTTGCGGGCCTGGGAGCGCTCGTCGGACGCCACCACCCTGACGGCGGTGCCCAACCGCTCCAGGAGACGGGCCCGCTGCCTCGGCCCCAGCGAGGGCGAGTCGGCCACGTCGAAGCGCACCTCGACCCTGGTGTTGGCCGTGTTGGCGTGCTGGCCCCCCGGGCCCCCGCTGGAGCTGAAGCGCCATTCCAGCTCTTCGAGGCGTATGGCGCAGGTACGGCTGACCCGCAGGACACCCCTATCTGGCTGGTCAGGCTCTTCGGGCTGATCGGGCTCATCCCGCCCACGGGGATCGGCCACGGCGGGGACCTTACGCCGGGCTGGTAGCCTGAGGGCGCGTCGCGGCCTCGTGCCCGGCGCACCTCACGCCAAAGCATCGAGCCAAAGCATTCGAGGAAACGCATTCGAGGATGAAGCGCAACACGTATGCCTGACAAAACGGCAACCATCGCCGAGCACCGGCTGCACGAGACCGACACCGGATCACCCGAGGTGCAGATCGCGATCCTCACCGAGCGCATCCGCCACCTCACCGAGCACCTCCGGGTCCACAAGGGCGACCATCACACCCGGCGAGGCCTGATGAAGCTCATCGGCCGCCGCAGGCGGCTGCTGGATTACGTCAAGGCCAACGACGTGGAGCGGTACCGGGAGATCATCGCCCGCCTCGAGCTGCGGCGTTAGGGCTTCACAAGACTGCGGCGGCGGCGCCAGCTGCCAGTCGCCGGGCCCCCGGCCACGGGCCGACCGCTGCTCGGGTGCCCGACAACTGGGAACTGGCCTGTCGCCTCGAGCACGAAGGAGCGCCCGTGGCGCACGCCATTTCCGTGTCGGGGCCCGTGAGCGGGACCGGCAAGACCCTCCGCTTCGAAACCGGCAAGCTGGCCCCCCAGTCCCAGGGGGCCGTGGTCGTCCAGCTGGGCAACACCGTCGTCCTGGTCACGGCCAACGCCGCGTCCACGGTGCGGGAGGGGATCGACTTCTTCCCCCTGACCGTCGACATCGAGGAGCGGGCCTACGCGGCCGGGAAGATCCCCGGTTCGTTCTTCCGCCGGGAAGGGCGGCCCACCGACCAGGCCATCCTCACCTGCCGCCTCATCGACCGCCCCCTGCGCCCGTCGTTCGCCCCGGGGTTCCGCAACGAGACCCAGGTCGTGGGCACCATCGTGGGCGCCGACCAGGAGAACCCCCACGACGTGCCCGCCATCAACGGGGCCTCGGCCGCCCTGATGCTGTCGGGCATCCCCTTCGAGGGCCCCATCGGGGCCGTCCGGCTGGCCTGGTCCACCGAAGGCACGTGGATCCCCCATCCGACCTACCAGGAGGGCGACGAGTCCACCTTCGAGCTGGTGGTGGCGGGCCGCCAGGTGGGCGACGACATCGCCATCATGATGGTGGAGGCCAACGGCACCGAGCACGCCTGGCGCCTCTACGAGGCTGGCGCGCCCAAGGTCACAGAGGAGGTCATCGCCCAGGGCCTGGAGGCGTGCAAGACCTGGATCCGCGAGGCCATCGACCTGCAGCTCGAGCTGGTGGACAAGGCGGGGCGGCGGGCGCCCATGCCCTTTGAGCCCGTGACCGACTACGGCCAGGACGTCTTCGCCCGGGTGGAGGAGGTGGGCGCCGACGTCGTCTCCAAGGCGACCAGCATCGTCAGCAAGGCGGACCGCAACGCGGCCCAGGACGAGGCCACGGCCCAGATCTCCCTGACCCTGGCTCCGGAGTTCGAGGGCCGGGAACGGGAGATCCGAGAGGCGGTCAGGGCCCTCACCAAGAAGACCGTGCGCCGGCGCATCGTGGAAGAGGGTGTGCGCATCGACGGGCGCGGTGTGAGCGACCTGCGGCCGGTGACGGCCGAGGTGGGCGTGGTGCCCACGGCGCATGGGTCCGGGCTCTTCCAGCGGGGCGAGACCCAGGTGCTCAACATCACCACCCTGGGCATGCCCCGCATGTCGCAGCTGCTCGACACCATCGGCATCGACGACTCCAAGCGCTACATGCACCACTACAACATGCCGCCCTACGCCAACGGCGAGGTGGGTCGCATCGGTGGCACCAAGCGCCGTGAGGTCGGCCACGGGCTCCTGGCCGAGCGGGCCCTGCTGCCCGTGGTCCCCAGCCCGGAGGAGTTCCCCTACGCCCTGCGCCTGGTGAGCGAGGTCCTCAGCTCCAACGGCTCCACCTCCATGGGCTCGGTGTGCGGCTCGACCCTGTCGCTGATGGACGCGGGCGTGCCCATCAAGGCCCAGGTGGCGGGCATCGCCATGGGCCTCGTCTACGCCGAGGGCCGCTACACCACCCTGACCGACATCCTGGGGGCGGAGGACGCCTTCGGCGACATGGACTTCAAGGTGGCGGGCACGGCCGAGTTCGTCACCGCCCTCCAGCTCGACACCAAGATCGACGGTCTGCCCGCCGACGTCCTCGGCCTCGCCCTCCAGCAGGCCCGAGAGGCGCGCCTGTCGATCCTGGAGGTCATGAAGGCGGCCATCGCCGAGCCCCGGCCCGAGGTGCGCGACACCGCGCCCAAGATCGTCACCTTCCAGATCCCCATGGACAAGATCGGCGAGGTCATCGGGCCCAAGGGCAAGGTCATCAACACGCTCCAGCAGGAGACGGGAGCCGACGTCAACGTGGACGACGACGGCGTCGTGGGCACCGTCACCATCGGCGCCAAGGTGGGCGCCGCGGTGGAGGAGGCCCGCAGGCGCATCGAGCTCATCCTCGACCCGCCCAAGGCCCAGGTGGGCGAGGTCTACACCGGCAAGGTGGTGAACCTCACCAAGTTCGGGGCCTTCGTGAACATCCTCCCCGGCCGTGACGGGCTGGTCCACATCTCCAAGCTGGGCCGGGGCCGGCGGGTGGAGCGGGTGGAGGACGTGGTCGACCTGGGCCAACAGGTCACGGTGCGGGTCGACGACATCGACCCCCAGGGCAAGGTCTCGCTCTCGCTGGTGGGTGAGGGCGACGACGGCCAGGCCGGCGGCAACGGCGCCGAGGCGAGCGCGCCGTCTCCGGCGACGGGAACGGGCACCGCCGCCCCGGCGGCCCGTGAGGGCGACCGCGGGTACGTGTCCTTCGAGGACCGCTTCGAGAAGGAGCTGGCCAGCGAGTACGGCGACCTCGGGCCGGGTGAGGCGACGGCGGGGTCGCGCGAGGGCGGCGACCGGGACAGGGGCGGCCGCGGCGGCGATCGCGGCCCGCGACGCAACCCCAGGCGAGGTGGGCGGCGCTGACGCGCCCGCCCGCCTCCACGGTGACGCCCCAGTCGGTGATCCGCTCGACGCTGCTGCCCTCGGGCTTGCGCGTCGTCACCGAGCGCATGCCCGACGTGCGCTCGGTCACCGCCGGCTTCTGGGTCGGCACCGGCTCCCGGGACGAGGACGCATCCATCTCGGGGGCGTCCCACTTCCTGGAGCACCTCCTGTTCAAGGGCACCGCGTCCCGCTCGGCCCGGGAGATCGCCGAGGCGGTGGACGCCGTGGGCGGCGACCTCAACGCCTTCACGACCAAGGAGTACACGGCGTTCTACGTGCGGGTCCTCTCCGACGCCCTGGAGATGGGCCTCGACATCCTCTGCGACATCATCACCGCTCCCGCCTTCCGCCCCGACGAGGTGGAGGCCGAGCGCCAGGTGATCCTGGAGGAGATCCTGCTGCGGGAGGACGAGCCCGCCGACCTGGTCCACGAGGTCCTGGGCGACGCCCTGTTTCCCGACCATCCCCTGGGCCGGGAGGTGCTGGGGCTGGAGTCGACGGTGAAGGCCATGGAGGTCGACGCCATCCGCGACTTCTTCGCTCACCACTACCGCCCCGGCAACATGGTCTTCGGCGCCGCCGGGGACCTCGACCACGACCAGGTCGTGGCCGGGCTGGGCCAGCGCCTGGGGGAGGCGGCCGGAGGCCGGTCCCCGGCCCGCAGCGCCCCGTCCCTGCCCGCCCGCCCCGTCGCCGTGGTCCGCCGCCAGACCGAGCAGGCCCACGTGGCCGTCGGCGTGCCCGCCCCCGACCGCCACGCCCCCGAGCGCTGGGCCCTGTCCGTGCTCAACCACACCCTGGGCGGGGGCCTCTCGAGCCGCCTCTTCCAGGAGATCCGCGAGCGCCGGGGGCTGGCCTACTCCGTGTACTCCTACCGGACGGCCCACGACGACGCCGGAGCCATGGTCGTCTACGCCGGGACCGGACCGGAGCGGGCGGCCGAGGTGGTCGAGCTCGTCGGCGCCGAGATGGACCGCCTGGCCCAGGGCGGCCTGACCCCCCGGGAGCTGGCCGTGGCCCGGGGCCACCTGAGGGGTGACCTGGCCCTGTCCCTGGAGGACTCCGCGGCCCGCATGAGCCGCATCGGGCGCAGCCAGCTCCTCCACGGCGAGGTCCTGTCGGTGGAGGAGATCGCGGCCCGCATCGAGTCGGTGACCCTGGAGCAGGTGGGCGAGGTCGCGGCCCGGGTCCTGGGCGCGCCCCGCACCCTGGCCGTGGTCGGGCCCTTCGACAAGTCCGACTTCAGCTGAGCCCGGCCAGAGCGTAGAGCTCGACCACGCAGGCGGCTATCTCGCCCGCGACCTCGGCCAGGCGGGCCTCGACAGGGTCCGGTTCAGCGGCCGCGGACGTGACGGCCGCGGCGGCCGCGGCCCTGAAGGCGCCCCGCCGCGCGTTCTGCAGCCCGCGGGCCCGGGCGATCCACCCCAGCCAGCGCGCTCTGTCACCGTGGTCGTGGGACCAGGCCCCGACGACGGCCTCGATGGCGTCCAGGGCGGGGGAGAGGCCGTGGCCGCCCGGCCCCGGTCGGGTCGCCTGGGGCTGGAGGCGGGACAGGCCCAGGTGGGCGGTGACGGCGGCCCGGGTCAGGAAGGCGTGGCGCCGGTTCACCCGCCCGGCTGCGTCGAGGCGTTTGGCTTGCAGGCTCGTTGTCATCGTCCACGGCTCCCGTGACTAGTCCGATCGGGTCAGGACGTCATCGTGCGATCGGGCCTTCGGAAAAGCTTGTGGCCCGCCCCGGCCAGGCGCGTGTTGAGCACCGGTTAGGCTCCTCGGTGATGCGGGTAGCGGTGATGGGCGCCGGGGGCCGCATGGGAACCACGGTGTGCCGGGCCGTGGCCGGCGATCCCGAGCTGGAGCTGGTGGCCGCCGTCGACCCTCACCACACCGGCATCGACCTGGCCCAGATGGTGGGCGTGCAGGGCACCGGGCTGCAGGTGGCCGGGGCCATCGACGCCCTGGCCGACGCCCGGGCCGAGGTGGCCGTCGACTTCACCGAGGCCTCGGCCGCCATCGAGAACCTGCGCTGGTGCGCGGGTCACGCCGTGCACGCGGTGGTGGGCACGACGGGGCTGAGCGACGACGACATGGTCGAGGTGGCCAAGCTGTTCGAGAACAGCGAGGCCAACTGCGTGGTGGCCCCCAACTTCGCCATAGGCGCCGTGCTCATGATGCGTCTGGCCGAGCTGGCCGCGCCCTGGTTCGAGACGGCCGAGGTGATCGAGCTCCACCACGACCAGAAGGTGGACGCCCCGTCCGGGACGGCCATGCTCACCGCCCAGCGCATGGGCGAGGCCCGCCAGCGGCGGGGGAGCGGCGCCTGGGCGCCCGACCCCACCCGGTCGCACGTGGTGGAAGGAGCGCGGGGGGGCGCCGGTCCCGGCGGGGTGCGGGTCCACTCCGTCCGCTTGCGGGGGCTGGTGGCCCACCAGGAGGTGCTGCTGGGCACGACGGGGCAGACCCTGACCATCCGCCACGACTCCATCGACCGGACCTCGTTCATGCCCGGCGTGCTCGTGGCCATCAAGGCGGTGGCCTCGCGCCCGGGCCTGACCGTGGGCCTGGACACGCTGCTGGATCTCTGAGCCGCGGCCCCCCGCCGCGGGGTTGCGCCCCTGGGCCGCTGCGGCCGCGGCGGACGGCGCGCCTGGAGCGACACCGTCCGCCGCCCCGCCGTTGGCCTCAGTGGTCGGGCGCCGTCAGGCGTCAGGCGCTCTCCTTGACCCGCTGGGCGGCCCGCTGGCGCTGCTCGTGGGCCTTGGCCGAGGTTTCCTTGGCCTGGGCCTTGGCCTGGGCCCGCAGGGCCTTGAGGTGCTCGGCCCCTCGGGCCTGCTGGGCCTCGCCCTCCTTCACCAGGCCTTCGTTGCGGGCGATGGTGCCGACCCACTCCTTGCCCAGGCCGACGAGCTTGTCTCCGAAGCCCCGCAGGTTCTCCACGTCGATCGTGCCGACTCGCATGTCCCAACCTCCTCTGTGGTGCGTGCTGTTGGCTCTCTTGCCTCTACGCCCTATGTATACCCGCAGGAAGCGTTGTGCAAACAACTGCAAGCAATCGGGCCGGGTCAGTTCCCGCCACCCGACGACGCCCCCCACGGGCTCGCCGCGTCCGCGACGATGGGCGCGAGAAGGACCGAAGAAGGGGGAGCCGTGCAGGGCCTGATGCAGGAGTACCCGTTGACCCTCCCGATGATCTTTAACCGGGCGGTGGAGATGTTCGGGGACAAGCGGATCCTGACCGCCTCCCCCAGGGGGCTGGAGGAGACCACCTACGCCGATTGGGGCGAACGCACCCGGCGCCTGGGCGGGGTCCTCGACGACCTGGGCGTCACCGACGACGGCAGGGTGGGGACGTTCGCGTGGAACACCGAGCGCCACTTCGCCCTGTACTTCGCCGTCCCCTGCACGGGCCGCGTCCTGCACACCCTCAACATCCGGCTCTTCGCCGACCAGCTGACCTATGTGGTGAACCACGCCCAGGACGAGGTGATCTTCGCCGACCGCTCCCTCCTCGCCCTGCTGGCTCCGGTCATGAAGGACCTGGAGTCCGTGCGCCACATCGTGGTGATGGACGACGGCAAGGGCGAGGTGCCCGATGACCCCAGGATCGTCCACTACGACGAACTGGTGGGCGCGGCGTCACCCGTCGACTTCGCGGTCGACGACGAGAGCCGGGCCGCGGCCATGTGTTACACGAGCGGGACCACGGGCAACCCCAAGGGCGTCGTCTACTCCCATCGCTCCACCGTGCTGCACTCCATGGGGGCGATGCTGACCGACACGCTGGGCGTGTCCGAGTCCGACGTCATCCTCCCGGTCGTGCCCATGTTCCACGCCAACTGCTGGGGCCTGTGCCAGGCCGGGGCCATGGCCGGCTCGACGCTGGTGCTGCCGGGGCCCGATCTCTCCGGGCCCGCGGTGGCCGGGCTCATGGAGGGCCAGCGGGTCACCCTGGCCGCGGGCGTGCCCACCATCTGGATGCAGGTGCTGCCCGAGCTCAAGGGTCGGGACCTGTCGTCGCTGCGGGCCATCGTCTGCGGCGGCTCGGCCGTGCCCAAGGCCCTGTCCGAGGCCTACCGCCAGGAGGTGGGGCTGCCCATCCTCCAGGCCTGGGGCATGACCGAGACGAGTCCGTTGGCCTCGGTGTGCCGCATGCGCTCGGGGCTGGGCTCTCTCGGGGAGGACGAGCGGGCCGAAGTGCGCTCCGCCCAGGGGATCATCTCCCCCATGGTCGACTGCCGCATCGTCGCGCCCCCGAGCACCGAGGGCCTGCCGTGGGACGGGAAGGCCCAGGGCGAGCTCCAGGTCCGGGGTCCGTGGATCGCCCGCGACTACTACAACGACCCTCGCTCCCAGGAGTCGTTCACCGAGGACGGCTGGCTGCGCACGGGCGACGTGGCCACCATCAGCCCCGACGGCTACATCCGCCTGGTCGACCGGACCAAGGACGTGATCAAGTCGGGAGGGGAGTGGATCAGCTCGGTCGAGCTGGAGAACGAGATCATGTCCCACCCCAAGGTGGCCGAGGCCTGCGTGATCGGCGTCCCCCACGATCGCTGGCAGGAGCGACCGCTGGCCTGCGTGGTGGTGCGGCCGGGCGAGACCCTGGAGAGGGACGAGGTCATCGAGTTCCTCCGCCCCCGGGTGGCCAAGTGGTGGCTGCCCGACGACGTGGTGTTCATCGACGAGGTCCCCAAGACCTCGGTGGGCAAGTTCTCCAAGAAGACCCTCAGGGACCGCTTCGCCGGCCACAAGCTGGCCACCTGACCCTGAAGGGTCGACAGGGCGTGGCCGACGACGTGCGCGAGCGGATCCTCCAGGCCGCCTTCGCCTGCGTGGCCCGCTACGGGCTGGCCAAGACCACCGTGGAGGACGCGGCCCGGGCCGCGGGGCTGTCGCGGGCGACCGTGTACCGCTACTTCCCCGGCGGGCGGGACCAGCTGGTGCGGGAGGTCATCTCCTGGGAGGCGGGTCGCTTCTTCGCCCGTCTGGCCGCGGCCGTGGCCGGCGCTCCCGACCTCCCCGCCCTCCTGGAGGAGGCCCTGGTGTTCGCCCACGAGGCGGTGGAGAGCCACGAGGTCCTCCAGAAGGTGCTCCAGACCGAGCCCGAGGTCCTGCTGGGCCAGCTCACGGTGGACGCCGACCGCATCGTCGGGCTGGTCAAGGTCTTCCTGCTCCCGTCCTTCGAGGCCGTGGCCCTCCCGGCCGGCGCCGGCGCCGCGACCGTGGCCGACTACGTGGCCCGCATGGTCCTGTCCCTGATCGAGTCCCCGGGCCGGTGGGACCTCACCGACCGGGACCAGGTCAAGGACCTGGTCCGCACCGAGCTCCTGGCGCCCCTCTCCCAGGTGTGACGATCGCCACGCCGAGACAGCATTGGCAATGAGACAAAATCGTGGTATCGTCTCGGGACTGTGGCCATGACCATGGCGCCCATCGAGGAAGCGCCCGCCGCCGGGCCTCCGGAGCCGGCCCAGCGGGTCGTCGACGCCGCCCTGCGCTGCATCGCCCGCTGGGGGCTGGCCAAGACCACGCTCGACGACGTGGCCCGGGAGGCGGGCTACAGCCGGGCCACGGTGTACCGCATGTTCCCGGGCGGCAAGGACGGGCTGGTGCAGGCCGTGGCCGCCGAGGAGCTGCGGCGCTTCTTCGCCGGCCTGGCCGTCGTCCTGGACGGGGCCGGGACCCTGGAGGAGCTGCTCGTCGGCGGGATGACCGAGGCGGCCAGGCGGGTCCAGGGCCACACCGCCCTCCAGTTCCTCCTGGCCCACGAGCTGGGGGCCGTGCTGCCCCACGTCGCCTTCGCCAACAAGGCGGGCGTGTTCGACGCCGCCGGCGCCTTCGCCCGTCCCTACCTGGAGCGGTGGATGGCCCCCGAGCAGGCGGCCAGGGCGGCCGAGTGGGTGACCCGGGTGCTGCTGTCTTACGTGGCCTGTCCGGCCGAGGACGTGGACATGACCGATGCCGAGTCGGTCCGCGCCCTGGTGAGGACCTTCGTGCTGCCCGGCCTGCGCCGGCCGGCCGCCGTGGACTCGTCGTTGTAGAAGTCGCTGGGAAAGGGGAGATCCCGTGGCAACCAACCAAGACATGATCGGCAGGAACGAGATCGACGATCTCGAGGCCATCCTCTCGATCACCAACACCGACGTCGACGCCGTGGCCCACGCCGTGGCCGACAACGCCGATGCCATCTTCACCTGGGACTACGAGAAGGGGGCCCGTCCCAAGCTCAACCGGCTCTACGAGAAGGCCAAGACCTCCATGTGGAACGGGGAGACCGACCTGCCCTGGGACACGCCGGTCGACCAGGAGGCGGTGGTGCTGGCCAACGCGGCCAACGCCGGTGGGCTCAACGGGGGCATGGACCTGACGGGGACGCCCTTCGCGAAGTGGACCGACAAGGAGTGGATCCGCCTCGGAATCGAGAGCCAGAACTGGACCCTGTCCCAGTTCATGCACGGCGAGCAGGGGGCCCTGCTGTGCACGGCCAAGATCGTGGAGTCGGTGCCCTGGATCGACGCCAAGTACTACGCGGCCACCCAGGTCATGGACGAGGCTCGCCACGTCGAGGTCTTCGCCAAGTACCTCGACACCAAGCTGTCGGGCCACTACCCGATCAACGCCCACCTTCGGCTGCTGCTCGACGACATCATCTCCGACAGCCGCTGGGACATGACCTACCTGGGCATGCAGATCATGGTGGAGGGCCTGGCCCTGGCCGCCTTCGGCTTCATCCACCAGCTCACGACCGAGCCCCTGCTCAAGCAGCTCCTGCGCTACGTGATGAGCGACGAGGCCCGCCACGTCGCCTTCGGCGTGCTCAGCCTGCAGGACTACTACACCGAGCTGTCGGCCGCCGAGCTGCGCGAGCGCCAGGAGTTCGCCTTCGAGGCGGCCGTGCGCATGCGCGACCGCTTCTTGCAGCAGGAGGTGTGGGACCGCCTGGGCGTGCCCGTGAAGGAGGCCGTGCGCCTGGCCATGGAGGCGCCCGAGCGGGCCGGCTTCCAGTCCATGCTGTTCTCCAAGATCGTGCCCAACTGCAAGAAGCTCGGTCTGCTCGACGCGGCCGACGGCTGGCTGCGCCAGAAGTTCACCGAGCTCGGGGTCATCGCCTTCGAGGACTGGGCCGACACGGGGGAGGAGTACGACATGTTCCAGCTCGCCCGGGGGGAGACGGGCGGCGACGGCGATCAGGCCCGGGTGCCCCAGCCCGCCTGAGCCCGCCTGAGGGCGAGCGGGCCGCAGGTATCACCCCGGTCGCCGGCGGGGTCGCTGCTACATTTCGCGACCATGCCTCATGGCTGTGATCCGCGCGCCCTGGTGCTGCACGGGGTTCGGCTCAAGGGCTTCGCCCGCGTCGACCAGCTGGCCGACGTCACCGGGCTGTACCCCTCCGAGGTGACCACCTCCCTGGAGGAGCTGCGCTCCCAGGAGCTGGTGACGCATCGGGAAGGGCGGGTCTCGGGGTGGGCCCTCACCCAGACGGGTCGCCAGCGCGACGCCGAGCTGGTGGCGGCCGAGCTCGACCAGGCGGGCATGCGCGACCGCGTGGATGAGTGCTACCGGCGCTTCTTGGACGTGAACCACAAGCTGCTGGGTGTGTGCACCGAGTGGCAGATGCGCACGGTGGACGGCCGCCAGGTGCTCAACGACCATGGCGACGACGGCTACGACCGGGCCGTGATCTCCCGCCTGCGCACCATCGACGGCGAGATCCAGCCCGTGTGCGAGGCGCTGGCCTCGGGGCTGAGCCGCTTCCACGCCTACGGCCCCCGCCTGTCCAACGCCCTCAAGAAGATCGAGAGCGGGGAGACCGACTGGTTCACCAAGCCCGTCATCGACTCGTACCACACGATCTGGTTCGAGCTGCACGAGGACCTGCTGTCGACCCTGGGCCTCGAGCGGGCCAAGGAGGGTGCGTCCTGATGCCCGCGCCCGGCCGCTTCGGCGCCGTTCTCACCGCCATGGTCACCCCCTTCGACGACCAGGGCCGCCTCGACCTCGACGCCGCCGTCCGACTGGCCCGGTGGCTGGTCGACAACGGCAACGACGGCCTGGTCGTGGCCGGCACCACGGGCGAGGCGCCCGTGCTCACCGACGAGGAGAAGCTCGACCTCTGGCGGGCCGTGGCCGGGGCCGTGACCGTGCCCGTGATCGCGGGCGCGGGCACCAACGACACCCGCCACTCCATCGAGCTGACCCGCAGGGCGCAGGAGACGGGCGCGGCCGGGATCCTGGCCGTCACCCCCTACTACAGCCGCCCGCCCCAGGCCGGCCTGGCCCACCACTTCCGGGCCGTGGCCGGGGCCACCCGGCTGCCGGTGATGATCTACGACATCCCCGTCCGCACCGGCCGCAAGGTGGCCCACGAGACCCTCCTGGGCCTGGCCCGGGAGGTGGACAACATCGTGGCCGTCAAGGACGCGGCCAGCGACGTGGCCGGGTCGGCCCGCCTCCTGGCCGAGGCCCCCTCCGGCTTCGAGCTCTACAGCGGGGAGGACGGCCTGAACCTGCCCCTCCTGGCCGTCGGCGCCTCGGGGGTGGTGAGCGTGGCCGCCCACTGGAGCGGGGCCCTGCACGCCGAGATGGTGGCGTCGTTCGCCAAGGGGGACGTGGACGGGGCCCGGGCCGCCAACGCCCGCCTGCTGGAGTCCTTCGCCTTCGAGACGGGCGAGGCCGCGCCCAACCCCATCCCGGCCAAGGCCATGCTCCGGGTCCTCGGGCACCGGGTCGGTGAGTGTCGCCCGCCCATGGGGCCGGCGCCCGCGGGGCTGGAGGACAGGGCCCGGGCCGTGCTGGCCAACCTCGGGCCCGACGCCCCCTTGCCCGTCCCGGGATAGCGCACACCTTGCCCGCGCCGGTACGCATCGCCTTCCTGGGAGGGCTGGGGGAGATCGGCAGGAACTGCGCGGTCTTCGAGCTGGAGGACAGGCTCCTGCTCCTCGACTGCGGGCTCATGTTCCCCGACCTGGAGATGCCCGGCGTCGACCTGGTGCTGCCCGACTTCAGCTGGCTGTTGGAGAACGCCGACCGCCTCGAGGGCTGCATCCTCACCCACGGCCACGAGGACCACGCCGGAGGGCTCTCGTTCCTGCTGCGCCAGATGTCGTTCCCCATCTACGGATCGGCGCTCTCGCTGGGGCTGGCCCGCAACCGCATGGACGAGGCCGGCGTCCTCGGCAGGACCGAGCTCGTACCCGTGGGCGACGGCGAGCGCCGCAGGATCGGACCCTTCGACGTGGAGTTCATCCCCGTGACCCACTCGGTGCCCCACGGCTTCGCCACCGCCTTCCACACGCCCCAGGGCGTGATCCTGCACTCGGGTGACTTCAAGCTCGACCTCACACCGGTGGACGGCCGGCTCACCGACCTGGGGCGCATCGGCGCCCTGGCCACCGACCCCGGCATCCGCCTCCTGCTGTCGGACTCCACCAACGCCGAGGAGCCCGGCTACACGGCCAGCGAGTCCTCCGTCGGCGTCGTCCTGCGGGGCTTGTTCGAGCGCCACGCCGACAAGCGCATCGTGGTCACCTGCTTCGCCAGCCATCTCCACCGCATCCAGCAGGTGGCCGACGCGGCCCTGGCCACGGGCCGCATCATCGCCACCCTGGGGCGCTCGATGGCCACCAACGTGGCCCTGGCCCGCCAGCTCGGGATCCTGCGCATACCCGACACCTCGATCACCGACATCGAGCACGTGGGCGATCTCGATCCGGCGCGCGTCTGCGTCATCTCCACCGGCTCGCAGGGCGAGCCCATGTCGGCGCTGGCCCTCATGGCCGCGGGCGAGAACAAGTGGCTGAAGGTCGGCGCCGGGGACCTGGTCATCCTCAGCTCCCACGCCATACCGGGCAACGAGGGAGCGGTGGCCAAGGTCATGGACGGCCTCTACCGCCTGGGCGCCGAGGTGGTCCACTCCGGGCTGGCCGAGGTGCACGTGAGCGGGCACGCCATGCAGGGCGAGCTGCAGACCATGCTGGCCGTGGCCCGCCCCGAGTACTTCGTCCCCGTGCACGGCGAGTTCCGCCACCTGACCCACCACGCCCGTCTGGCCGTCACCATGGGGGTGGCGGAGGGAAACGTGCTGCTGTGCGAGGACGGCGACGTCATCTCCCTCGGCGACGGCGGGCTGGACTTCGCCGGTGAGGTGCCGGCCGGGTACCTCTACGTCGACGGCATCGTGGGCGACGTCAGCCACGGTGTGCTGCGCGACCGCAGGGCCCTGGCCGAGGAGGGCATGGTGGTGGTGGTCGTGACCGTGGACGCCCAGTCCGGGGAGGTCCTCACCGGCCCCGAGATCATCACCCGGGGCTGGATCCACGCCCCCGAGGCCGAGGCCCTGCTCGAGGAGGCCAAGGCCGCGGTGCGGGCCAGCATCGAGGCGGCCGGGCGCGCCGGGGCCACCGACTTCGAGACCCTCAAGCGCCACGTGCGCTCGGCCCTGGGCCGCTTCGTGAACGAGCGCACCCGCCGCCGGCCCATGATCGTGCCCGTGGTCATGGAGGTCTGATTCCCGGCCCCGGCGATCGTCCGGGGCCACTGTGGCTGATGTTACGGTTGTTGTTGCTGTGACCACGACCAGGAGCAGGTCCCGTCCCAAGTCCCGCGCCTCCCGGGGATCCCGGGGGGCGTGGAGCCTCCGAGCAGGCGGCGCCTCCCAGCGCCGGCGACCGCAGGGGTCGAGCAGGGGCAAGCGGGCCGGGTCCGGCCCCTCGCCCACCCAGCGCCTGGGCGCCGCCGTGTCGGAGTACCTGCGCGGCCACCCGGGCGAGGCCGGGGGGCTGGCCCTGGTGGCGGGCGGGGCCCTGGTGGGCCTGGCCGTGTACGCCGGACTGAGCGGCATCGCCGGGCGAGGCCTGCAGGACGCGGCCGCCGCCGCCGCGGGCTGGGGCAAGGTCATGCTCCCTCCGGCCATGGTGGCCGTGGGCTTCGTGCTCATCCTGGGCCGTCCCAAGCCCGAGCCCGCCCGCGCCGCCATCGGGTCGGGCACGATCCTGGCCGCGGTGTGCGGGATCCTCGACGCGGCCCACGGCGCCCCCCGCCTCGACGGCCCTCAGGCCGCGCTGCGCCAGGCCGGTGGGTGGCTGGGCGCCATGGTGGGCGGCCCCCTCTACGACGTGGTGTCGGGGTGGGGCGCAGGCGTGGTGCTCGTGCTCGTCCTCGTCGTGGGGGTGCTGGTGCTCACGGGCACGTCCCTGCGCCGGGCCGCCCAGCTCGTGGCCGTGGCCGCCATCACCGCGGCCAGCGTCTCCCGGCGCCTGGCCCGGGCCTGCGCCGCGGCGGTGGCCGCGGCCCGACAGAGGAGCGAGGCGGCCCGCACGGGGACCGAGGCCGGCTCAGGGGACGGGTCCAGCGCCGCGGACGCGGACGAAGACGAGTACGACGCCGAGGTGGAAGACGCCGAGGTGGAAGACGGCGAGGAGCCGCCCGGTGCGGCCGTGGCCCCGGCACGAGCCGGGCCCGCCCCCGGCGTCCCCGCGACCCAGGCCCAGGCCCAGGGGGCGCAGCTCCCGGCCGGACCGGGCGAGCAGCTCATGATCGACCTGGGCCCCGGGGCCCAGCGCGGCGGGCCGTGGAAGCTGCCCGCCGTCGCCGTGCTCAAGCGCAGCAAGGCCCAGGAGATCGACCGCAAGCTGGTGGACAGCGGGGGCCGGGCCCTCGAGGAGGCCCTGGCCGCCCACGGCGTGGAGACCCGGCTGGTCGGGGCCACGGTGGGCCCGACGGTCACCCGCTACGAGCTCGAGCTGGGACCGGGGGTCAAGGTGGCCCGGGTGACCAGCCTGCACAAGGACATCGCCTACGCCATGGCCTCGCCCGACGTGCGCATCCTGGCCCCCATCCCCGGGCGCTCGGCCATCGGCGTCGAGGTCCCCAACCGACAACGCCAGCTGGTGGCGCTGGCCGACATCCTCGTCTCCGAGGAGGCCAGGCGGGCCGGCCATCCCCTGGAGGTGGCCATGGGGCGGGACATCGCGGGCCGGGCGGTGATGGTGAACCTGGCCGAGATGCCCCACATCCTCATCGCCGGCGCCACCGGGGCGGGCAAGTCGTCCTGCATCAACTCGCTGGTGACCTCGCTCCTCATGCGGGCCACGCCCGACCAGGTGCGCCTGATCCTGGTCGACCCCAAGCGGGTGGAGCTGGGGCACTACAACGGGCTGCCCCACCTGCTCACCCAGGTCGTGGTCAACCCCAAGAAGGCGGCCAACGCCCTGGCCTGGGCCGTGCACGAGATGGAGCGCCGCTACGACCTGCTGGCCGAGTGCGGCGTGCGCGACATCACCGGCTACAACTCCGCCTTCGACCGGGGCGACCTGCGACCCGAGCCGGGCAGCGATCGCGAGTACCCGCGCCTGCCCTTCGTCCTGGTGGTGGTGGACGAGCTCAACGACCTCATGATGGTGGCGGCCCGCGACGTGGAGGAGTCGATCTGCCGCATCGCCCAGATGGCACGGGCCGTGGGCATACACCTGGTGATCGCCACCCAGCGTCCGTCGGTGGACGTCATCACCGGCGTGATCAAGGCCAACATCCCGTCCCGTTTGGCCTTCTCGGTGTCGTCGCTGGCCGACAGCCGGGTGATCCTGGACCAGTCGGGGGCCGAGCGCCTCATCGGCAAGGGCGACATGCTGCTGCTGTCGGCCTCCTCGAGCATCCCCCGGCGCCTCCAGGGCCCGTGGGTGAGCGAGGCCGAGGTCCGGTCCGTGGTGGCCCACTGGCGGCGCCAGTCCCAGCCCCAGTACGTGGAGGGCGTGGAGGGCGAGGAGAACCTGGGCGGGGGCGGGCTCGGCGGGGGCGACGATGACGACGACGACATGCTCGAGTCGGCCATGGAGCTGGTGGTGCGCTCCCAGCTGGGCTCGACGTCCATGCTGCAGCGCAAGCTGCGGGTCGGCTTCGCCCGGGCGGGGCGGCTCATGGACCTGCTCGAGCGCAGGGGCGTGGTGGGGCCGTCGGAGGGTTCGAAGGCCCGGTCCGTGCTCATGACGACCGAGGAGCTGGACGAGACCCAGCGGGCCCGCTCGGGCTCGGCCTGACCGCAGCCGCGCAGCGACCGCAGCCGCATCACCCCGGACGCGACGAGGGCGCCCTCACCGTTGAGGACGCCCTCGTTCGCGTTGTCCCGTCGCCGGGGCCGCTTGGGTCAGGCGGTCAGGCGGCGATGCGAGGCCGGTCCTGCTGAGGGTGCCGGACGTCGGGCTCTTCCCCCTCGCTGGAGCCGAGCCAGTGGAATGCAGCTCGCCATGCGCTCGTGGTCCCGCCGACGATCAGGCCCGTGCCCCAGGTCCCCATCCAGGTCTCACGGAGCTGGATGTGGAATCCCCGGAACATCGAGTAGTCGGCCGCCACGGTGGCGGCAATGGCGAGCACGAAGGTGACGAATGTGTGGAACCGGGTGAGCCCAGGCACCAGGTCCTCCAGCATGTCGACGAGCTTGAACAGCGCCAGGCCCAGGAGGGCTACTGCGGCGAAGTGGTACATGTCTTCCTCCTGACGGGGCGGTCGTGGTGCCCCGTCATTTGCTTGGACCACGAACGTCCGTGCGAGGTGACAGGGTTCTGCGCGTTTCGTCGCGCCCGTGAGGCGATGGGCACGATCGGCTTAGGCTCCACCGCCCATGCGCGCCCGTGCTCCCGCCTCGGCGGCCAACCTCGGTCCCGGCTTCGACACCCTGGCCCTGGCCCTCGACCTCCACGTCGACGTCGAGGTCGTCCCCGCCCGCCGGCTCAGCGTGCGGGCCGAGGGCGAGGGCTCCGACCTACCCGCCGACGCCTCCCACCTGGCCGCCAGGGTGGCCATGGAGGTGGCCGGCCACGACCGCCTGGCCGTGACCGTGCGCTCCTCCATCCCCGTGGCCCGGGGTCTGGGGTCCTCGGCCGCCCTGGCCGCGGCGACGGCCGCCGCTTGCGGGGCCAAGGACCCCTTGGCCGTGGCCGCCGCGGTCGACGGGCATCCCGAGAACGCGGCCGCGTCCGTCCTCGGGGGACTGGTCACGGCCACGGTGGTGGGGCGCGGGCCCGTGTGCTCGCCCCTGCCCCTCGACCCCGAGCTTGCCTTCGTGGTGCTCGTCCCCGCCCGGCCCCTGCCCACCGTCCGGGCCAGGCAGGCCCTGCCCGCCTCCGTGCCCCACAAGGACGCGGCCTTCAACCTGGGCCGCATGGGCCTGCTCGTCGCCGGCCTGGCCGACCACCATCGCCTGGTCCGGGAGGCGACCGAGGACAGGCTGCACCAGTCGGCCCGCGCCCCGCTCTTCGCCGAGGCCTCCTACCTGCTGCGGGCCCTGGTCGAAGCGGGGGCGCTGGCCGCCAGCTGGTCGGGGGCGGGGCCCAGCCTCATCGCCTTCTGCACCCGGGCGTCAGCGCCCGAGGTGAGGGCCGGCGGCGAGCGTCTGCTGGCCTCGGCCGGCGTTCCCGGCGAGTCGCTGCTCCTCCACGCCGACCGGGATGGACTGGTAGTTAATGGTAGCGAATAGGGCGTATCCGCTTTGCGGGCGGCCCGGAGGGGTACGGTCCATGGGCGCCGACAAGGAGGCGAACCCATGAGCAGCTACGAGGGCTACTGCGTCAAGTGCCGGGAGAAGCGTCAGTTCGACGGCAACGAGGTCGAGCTGGCCAACGGCCGGCGCGCCGCCCAGGGCAGCTGCCCGGTGTGCGGAACCAAGATGAACCGCATGCTGGGCAAGCGCTAGAGAGCCAGCCGCAGACCCGCAGACCCGCTGGCACCGCCGAGCCGGCGCAGGCCAGGCGCCGGCTCGGCGGTGGTCCGGCGGTACGGTGGCCCGATGCCCGCCCGCCCCTCCCGGGAGCTCGTGGCGGTGCCCAACCCCCACCCTGGGCGGGACTACGAGGTGCGCTGCGAGACCCCGGAGTTCACCTGCGTGTGCCCCATGACGGGTCAGCCCGACTTCGCCACCGTCACCATCACCTATGTCCCAGGCCCGTCCATCGTCGAGCTCAAGTCGCTGAAGCTCTACCTGTGGAGCTACCGGGACGAGGGCGCCTTCCACGAGGACGTCACCAACCGCGTCCTCGACGACCTGGTCGAGGCCGTGGCCCCCCGGCGCATGACCGTTCGCACCGACTGGCTCGTCCGGGGCGGCATCCACACCGTGGTGGAGGCGTCCCATGAACCCCCTCGAGAGGGGGCCGAAACCCCTGGTCAAGGCGGGCGCCACCGGTAGAGTTCCGGCCGTGCCCGGGACCTACTGGATCGAGAGCCTGGGCTGCCCCAAGAACCAGGTCGACTCGGACAAGGTGGCGGGCACGCTCATGGCCGACGGCCTCCGGCCCGCGGCCGGACCGGCCCAGGCCGACCTGGTGGTCGTGAACACGTGCGCCTTCATCGAGGCGGCCCGCCAGGAGTCGGTCGAGACCGTCCTCGAGCTCGAAGGCGTGCGCCGGGCGGGGTCGCGTCTGGTCGTCACCGGCTGCATGGCCGAGCGCTACGGCGACGAGCTGGCCGCGGCCCTGCCCGAGGTGGACCTGGTGGCCGGGTTCGGCGTTCCCCTCACCGGCCTCACGGGCCCGGGCGCGGTGCCCGTCGCCCTGGGCGCCAAGCCCCCCCGCCTGGACCTGCTCAACCTGCCCCGTCCCCGGGCCGAGGCGCCCTGGGCCTACCTCAAGGTGGCCGAGGGCTGCGACCGGGCCTGCGGCTTCTGCGCCATCCCCTCGTTCCGGGGCAAGCAGCGCTCACGGACACCGGCGTCGATCCTGGCCGAGGCCGAGGCCCTGAAGGTGAAGGAAGTGGTGCTGGTGGCCCAGGACCTCGCCTCCTACGGGCGGGACCTGGGCCGGCCCGGCGCCATCGTCTCCCTGGTCCGGGAGGTGGCGGCGCGCGTCGAGCGGGTGCGGCTGCTCTACCTGTACCCATCCGAGCTCACCGGCGGTCTCATAGACGTGATCTGCGGCACGGGCGTGCCCTACTTCGACCTGTCCCTGCAGCACGTGTCCCGACCCCTGCTGCGGGCCATGAAACGGTGGGGCGAGGGCGAGCGCTTCCTGGAGCGCATCGGGAGCATCCGGACTCGGCAGCCCGACGCCGCCTTCCGCTCCTCGTTCATCGTGGGCTACCCGGGGGAGACGGAGGCCGACCACGACCGCCTGCTCGCCTTCCTGGGCGAGGCCCAGCTGGACTGGGCCGGGTTCTTCGCCTTCTCCTGCGAGGAGGGGACCCACGCCTCCACCCTGGGCGGCCGCGTCGAGGAGGGGCTGTTGGCCGAGCGCCTGCGGGAGCTGTCCGAGGTGCAGGACGGCATCACCGCGTCGCGCCGCACCGCCCTGGTGGGCAGCACGGCCCAGGTCCTGGTGGACGGCCCCGGCGTGGCCCGTTCCCACCGGGAGGCGCCCGAGATCGACGGCGTGGTGCTGGTGCCCGACGACATCCCCCCGGGCGAGGTGGTGACGGTGGAGATCACCGGTGCCATCGGCCCCGACCTGGAGGCCGTGCCCGTCGCCGTGGCCACGGCCGCGCCTTGAGGGAGGGACTGGGGCAGGTGGCCCCCGGGTTCGGGCCCAGCGCCCTGGCCACGCCGGCCAACGCGGTGACCGCGGGGCGGGTCGTGGCCAGCCCCGCGCTGCTGGCCCTCATCCTCTCCCGGGGCGCGTCCTGGTCGGTGCTCGCGGTGTGGATCGTGCTGTCGGTCAGCGACGGCCTGGACGGCTGGGTGGCCCGGCGCCAGGGGGCGACCCGCTCGGGGGCCTTCCTCGACCCCCTGGCCGACAAGTGCCTGGTGATCTGCGCCCTGGTCGCGCTGGTCGCCAAGGAGGAGGTGTGGTGGATCCCGGCGATGGTGCTGACCGCGCGCGAGCTGGGGATCAGCCTCTACCGCTCCTGGGCCGGTCGCCGGGGCATCACCGTGCCCGCCCGGCCCTGGGCCAAGGTCAAGACCGTGGTCGAGGACGTGGCCGTGGGCTTCGCCCTGCTGCCTCCCGTCGCCGCCCACCACAAGGTGGTGATCGCCGTGTTCCTGTGGGCCGCGGTCGCCCTGGCCCTGTGGACGGGAGCCCAGTACCTGCTCGACGGCCGCCGGCTGCTGGAGGGCCGGACGGTGGAGCCGCGTGCGGTGTGAGGTCCTGGCCGTCGGGACCGAGCTGCTGCTGGGCCAGATCGTCGACACCAACTCGGCCTGGATAGGCGAGCACCTGGCCCTGGCCGGGATCGACTGCCACCTCCAGACCAAGGTGGGCGACAATCTGGGCCGCATCGTGGAGTGCCTGCGCTCCGCCCTCGAGCGCAGCGACGCGGTCATCTGCTGCGGGGGGCTGGGGCCCACCCAGGACGACATCACCAGGGAGGCCATCGCCGAGGTCATGGGCGTGGCCCTGCGCCGTGACCCGGCGCTGATCGAGGTCATCCGTTCGATGTTCTCGGCCCGGGGCCGGGAGATGGCGGAGAGCAACCTGCGCCAGGCCGACGTGCCCGACGGGGCCACCGTGATCCCCCAGACCCGGGGCACGGCACCGGGGCTGGTGTGCCCGGTGGGGGACAGGGTCGTCTACGCCGTGCCCGGCGTCCCCTACGAGATGGAGGACATGCTGCAGCGGGCCGTGCTGCCCGACCTGCAGGCCCGGGCCGGCACCACGGCCACGATCCTGTCGCGCACCCTGCGGACCTGGGGCCTGGCCGAGTCGACCCTGGCCGAGGTGGTGGCGCCGCGGGTGGAGGCCCTGGACCGGGCCGGGGGCAACCCCACCATCGCCTTTTTGGCCAGCGGCATCGAGGGGATCAAGGTCCGGGTCACGGCCAAGGCGGCCACCGCGGCCACCGCCCGCGATCTCCTGGACCGGGAGGAGGCCGAGCTGCGGGCCCTGCTCGGACCCCTGGTGTTCGGGGTGGACGAGGCCACCATGGAGGACGCCGTGGCCCGCCTCCTGGTGCAGCAGGGGCTGACCCTGGGCCTGGCCGAGTCGCTCACGGGCGGGCTGGTGGCGTCCCGGCTGGTCAACGTGGTCGGCTCCAGCGGGTGGTTCCGGGGCTCGGTCGTCGCCTACAGCCCCGAGGTCAAGTTCGGGGTCCTGGGCGTCAGGCCCGGGCCCGTGGTCAGCGAGCAGGCGGCCCTGCAGATGGCCGAGGGGGCCAGGCGGGTGCTGGGGTCCGACGTGGCCCTGTCGGTCACCGGGGTGGCAGGCCCGGCCGAGCTGGACGGCCGGCCCCCGGGGACGGTGTTCATCGCCCTGGCCCTGCCTGAGCGGCCGGCCGAGGTCCTGGGCGTGCGCCTGCCCGGCGACAGGGACCGGGTGCGCCAGTTCTCCGCCATCTCTGCCCTCGATCTCCTGCGCCGGCGCCTGCTCGAACGGGCCGGCGTCACCCAGGGTGACCCCGCCCCGTCAGGCAGGCCGCCGGGCTGAGGATGTCGAATAGCTTCGAGAGATGAGCGAGGGTGACGTGGACGGCGCACGTACCTCCGAGCCGGTGGGTACCGCGGAGCCCGCGGGGCCGGTGCTGCCGGTCGCGCCGGTGGTGCCCATCGCCTCGGTGCGGGGGATCCTGTTCGGCAGCGGGCCCCGGTTCGCGCGCGACGCCTTCGGTCCCGTGCTCGCGTTCTACGTGGGGTGGAAGCTGGTGGGCCTGGCCCTGGGCATCGGGCTGGCCAGCGTGGTGTCCCTCCTGTCCTACAGGCACGAGCGCAAGCGGGACCGCCCGGGCCGGATCGCCAGGCTGGCCCTGGCTTTCATCGTGGTGCAGGCGCTCATCGGCCTGGCCTCGCACAGCGCCAAGGTGTATCTGGCCCAACCGGTGCTGGCCAACGCCGCCTTCGGCCTCGCCTTTCTCGTCTCCGGCATCCTGCGCCGGCCCCTGGCCGGGATGTTCGCCCAGGAGATGCAAGACTTTCCCCCCGAGGTGCGCTCCTCGGCCACCTTCAACGCCATCTTCACCCGCATCTCCCTGGCCTGGGGCTGCTACCTGCTCATGCGCAGCGCCAGCAGGCTGCTCTCGCTGTCGATGAGCGTGGAGCGCTTCCTCGTCGTGAACCTGGTCACCGGCCTGCCTCTGACCGCGGGGATGATCACGTGGTCGGTGTGGTACTCGGTGCGCAGCTTCCGCCGCAGCCAGGAGTGGGGCTGGGCCTTCGAGGAGGGCGCCCAGGGCGCGGCCGGCAGCGAGGTCGCGGGCGGGGCGGTCGACGTGGCCCTGGCCGGGGCCGAGGAGACTGCGGCCCCGAGCCCCGCGGCCGACCCCGCTTAACTCCCCCGGAGGCGCTGCACGACGGGGGCCATGGCCTCCATGGCCGGGGCGAACACGACGTAGTAGGAGATGCCCAGCGCCTGGCGCCGGCGCACGAGCTCGTCGACCAGCTCGTCGGTCGAGCCCACCAGGATGAACGGGCACTCCAGGATGTCGTCCACCGAGAGGGCGGCGATGACGGGCGCGGTCTGGCGCAGCTTCTCCGCTGCGGCGCGGGCGTCGTCGTCGGTGACGACGGCCTGCACCAGGGCGTTGAGCTCGAGCCGGTCCAGGCGCGGCCCGGCCGCGGCCCGCACCAGCTCCACCCGCTGGGCCACGGCCTCGGGGCGGAACCCGGAGATGTCCACCTCGGTCCCGCCCGCCCGGTGGCGGATGCCGGCGAAGCCCACGATGTCGGCCTGGGTGGCGGCCAGGGTGAGGGTGCCCCGGCCGTGGCCGCCGACCAGCAGCGGGGGATGGGGCCGCTGCACCGGGGGCGGGTGCCCCAGGTGGCCGCTCACCCGGTAGTGGCGGCCCTCGAAGGAGACGCGCTCGCCACTGAGGAGGCCCCTGACGATGAGGACGGCCTCTCGCAGGCGCTGCACCCGGATGGCGTCGTCGTCGAAGGCGATGCCGGCCTCTTCGTACTCCGAGCGCATGTGACCCGCGCCCAGGCCCAGCTCCAGGCGACCCTCGCTGAGCAGGTCGACGGTGGCCGCCTCGCGCGCCAGCACGACCGGGTGGCGCAGGTCGTTGTTGAGGACGAAGGTTCCCACTCGCAGGCGGGTGGTGGCCTCGGCCACCGCCACCAACGCGGGCAGGGGCGCCAGCACCTCCACGAGATGGTCGGAGATCAGGAGCGTGTCGTAGCCGAGCTCCTCCACCCGCCGGGCGGTGGCGATCAGCTCGGCGCGGCTGGCGCCACCGGCGGTGGAGACGCCGAAGCGGAAGGGCCGCGCCGCGTCGCCTACTTGCCCGGCGGCTTGTAGGCCGGCGACTGCTTCACCGCGGCGTCG
>VAXP01000122.1:26288-26918 GCA_005884125.1 Actinomycetota bacterium
GAGGCGCTCACGGTGAGGCTGACCGCGGCCGCGGCGGCGCCGTCGGGCAGATCGGCGATGAGCACCACGTCGTCCTCGCCGTAGGTGAAGTAGAAGCCCTCCAGCTTGCCGCCCACGCTGGAGACCAGCTTCTTGACCGCCGCCCGCCGCGCCGAGCCACCGTCTTTGAGCAGACCCTGGACGCCCTGCTGGGTGTAGGACCCGAAGATGAGGAACTTGGCCATCGGTCGCTCCCTCCTGAACGCTCGAAGGGGCCGACACTAACGCCCGTGCCCTGGGCCCGCGGCAGGCTGGTCGGGTGCGCCTGTTCGTCGCCGTGTGGCCTTCGCAGGAGGTGCTCGATCGGATCGCGGCCCTGCCCAGGCCCGAGGTTCGGGGCCTGCGCTGGACCACCCCCGACCAGTGGCACGTGACCCTTCGCTTCTTCGGGGAGGCGGACCTCGACGAGGCGGTGGCCGTCTTCGGTCGAATCGCCGTCGAATCGACCGGGGACACCGTCGCCGCGCTCGGCCCCGCCACCGGGCGCTTCGGCCAGCGGGTGCTGCACGTGCCCGTGGACGGCCTCGGAGCCCTGGCCCGGGCCACGGTGAGCGCCACCAAGGGCGTGGGCAAACCCCCCGACGGCCGCCC
>VAXP01000122.1:26962-43462 GCA_005884125.1 Actinomycetota bacterium
CACCAGGGCCGTGGACCTGCGCCCCCTGGCCGGCCAGGCCCTGGCCGGGCGCTGGCCCGTGCAGGAGCTCACCCTGGTGTGCAGCCGCCTGGGGGCGGGCGAGGGTCGGGCCGCCCGCTACGAGGTGGTCGAGCGCCTGCCTCTTTCTTGAGTCACGCTCACGCCGGGATTTCCACCCCCGAACGCGCGTTCGGAACTACACTCCTGGAAGTACACAGGTGTGACTGTCACACCCCGTCCGTAGGGTGACGCCCCGTACGAGCAAGCCCCCGGGAAGAGGGAGAGAGACCGTGGAACGAGACAAGGCCCTCGACATGGCCCTGGGCCAGATCGAGAAGCAGTTCGGCAAGGGCTCGATCATGCGGATGGGCGACAGGACCAACATGGATATCGAGACCATCCCCACCGGAGCCATGGCCCTGGACCTGGCCCTCGGTGTCGGCGGGCTCCCTCGGGGCCGGGTCGTGGAGATCTTCGGACCCGAGTCCTCGGGGAAGTCGACCCTCGCCATGCATGTGGTGGCTGAGGCCCAGCGCAACGGGGGCATCTGCGCCTACGTCGACGCCGAGCACGCCATGGACCCGGTGTACGCCAAGGCCATCGGTGTCGACATCGACGAGTTGGACGTGCTCGTCATCGACTCTGTTGCCGCCCTCACACCGCGCGCCGAGATCGAAGGTGAGATGGGGGACGCCCACGTGGGCCTCCAGGCCCGGCTCATGTCGCAGGCTCTGCGCAAGCTGACGGGCTCGCTCAGCCGCTCCAACACCATCGCCATATTCATCAATCAGCTTCGGGAAAAGATAGGCGTGCTCTTTGGCTGCATGGCCTGGGATACCCGGGTCACGCTCGCCGATGGAACTCAGGAGAAGATCGGCAAGATCGTCAACCAGCGCCTGCCCGTCGAAGTCCTCTCCTACGACGCCGAGCTCGATGCCGTCGTCCCCAGGAAGGTCGTCAACTGGTTCGACAACGGCCGCACCGATGGGTTCATGCGCTTTTCCGTCGCGCGTCCGGAAACCAGGGGGTGCTCCGGGTTCGCCTGCACCCCGAACCACCTGGTTCGCACTCCCGGGGGGTGGCGTGAGGCCCAGAAGCTGGCCGTCGGGGACCGGGTCATGCAGGCGGTCCCTCACTACCTCTCAGACTTCCAATGGCAAGTCGTGCGGGGCGGTCTGATGGGTGACGGCGCTCTGTCACCGAGCTCCACGGGTTACGGCGCCCGGTTCCGCTGGGGCCATGGCAAGAAGCAGGTGGACTACGGCGATTGGAAGGCCTCGCTCTTCGACAATGTCGACGTCTGCCGTTCCACTAATGCCAAGGGTGCCGTGTTCCACGACATGACGCCGCTGACCGAGCTGGCTGAGGTCCGCCGAGCGGTCTACGTGGATGGCAAGAAGGTCTTCGACCACGACTACCTGAAGAGTCTCACGCCGTTGTCTCTGGCCATCTGGTATCAGGACGACGGCACGTTCACGGAAAGAGCCCTGGGCCTCCAGGCCCGCACCCGCGACGGCAGCGGACGGTCCCAGATCTGCGTGGAAGCCATGGAGCCGGCAACTCGGGAGCGGCTGGTCCGGTATCTGTCAGACACCTGGGACATCCATCCTGTCCTCAGACTCAGTGGTGCTCGACGCATGGCTGTGCTCACCTTCCCGAAGGAGGAGACAGCGAAGCTTCACGCCCTGATCGCTCCGTTCGTGCATCCCTCCATGGACTACAAGCTGCTGCCTCGGTTCCGCTATCAGTTCGCAGTGGAGCCGGTCTTCGTCCCGATGGAGTACAAGCTCCTGCCCATGCCGATCCTGGCGATCGGCCAGAAGGCTCCCATCAGCAATATGCACCGCTTCGACATCGAGGTGGAGGGGAGCCACAACTACTTCGTGGACGGGGTCATGGTCCACAACTCACCTGAGACGACCCCCGGTGGTCGTGCGCTGAAGTTCTACTCCTCGGTCCGCCTCGACATCCGCAGGCTGGAGGCCATCAAGGACGGCGTCGAGGTGGTGGGCAACCGGGTGCGGGTGAAGGTCGTGAAGAATAAGTGCTCGTCCCCATTCAAAATCGCGGAGTTTGAGATCGCGTATGGCAAGGGGATCAGCCGGGAAGCCTCCCTGATCGACGTCGGTGTCGAGCTCGGCATCGTGAAGAAGTCGGGGGCTTGGTACACGTACGAGGGTGAGCAGCTGGGGCAGGGCAAGGAGAACTCCAAGCAGTTCCTCGCCGAGCATCCCGAGGTCATGATCGAGATCAACGAGCGCATCCGCCAGCAGGTCGGGGTGGGGGCGCGGGTCGACGTGCCCCTGGGTGAGGGGGCCGGGGACGACGAGCCCATAACCCTGGGCGACTGATCGATCCGGCCGGCGCTGCCCGTGGGTCACCGGCCCCATCGATCGGCACGACGGGTGGCCGATATGGTCACTGTCCAGGTTTGACGGGAATTTTCGCCCATCTCCGGGCAGGAAGCCCGCTACCACCGTCGAAACCCTCTCAGTACGCCGACAGCGGCTGGGGGTCCCCCATGGAAGTACTGAAGGTGTCCAGCAAGTCGAGCCCCAACTCGGTGGCAGGCGCAATGGCAGGAGTGGTCCGCCAGGCGGGTGCCGTCGAAGTCCAGGTGGTCGGCGCCGGCGCCCTCAATCAGGCGGTGAAGGCCGTCGCCATCGCCAGGGGCTATCTGGCCCCCTCGGGCGTGGATCTGGTGTGCGTGCCCACCTTCGCCGACATCGAGATCGAGGGCCAGGGCCGCACGGCCATCCGCCTCCTGGTGGAGAACCGGGACCGGCTCAACGCCTCCATCGCCGGCGCTCGTGTCAGCGTCGACGTGCGGGACCGCGCCGGCGCCTCCCCGAGCGTGGTGAGCGGCGCCCGGGAGACCGTGCTCATGGAGAGCGCCCTCTCCCCCCAACCCGCGGACTGACGCCTCGGCGGCGTCGCCGGCTCGCCTCGCCACCGGTTTCGGGTGGCTCGCCGTATCCTGACGCGGTGGCGGCAAAGTTCCTCATCCGCACCTTCGGGTGCCAGATGAACGAGCACGACTCGGAGCGGATCGCGGGTCTGCTCGAGTCGGAAGGTATGGAGGCTACGCACGATCTGGAGGAGGCGGACGTCGTCGTCCTCAACACCTGCTGCATCCGGGAGAACGCCGACAACAGGCTCTACGGCAACCTCGGGCATCTGAAGGCGGTGCAGGACCGTCGGCCCGGCCTGCGCATCGCGGTGGCGGGCTGCCTGGCCCAGAAGGACCGGGAGCGCATCCAGAAACGGGCGCCCTACGTCGACGTCGTGTTCGGGACGCACAACGTGCACCGGGCCGCCGACCTCCTGCGTAGAGCGGAGCTGGAAGGGCCGGTGTTGGAGATCCTGGAGGAGTCCGAGGCCTTTCCGTCGGCCCTGCCCGTGCGGAGGGACCTGGCGTACGCCGCGTGGGTGACCATCCAGATCGGCTGCGACAACAGCTGCGCCTTCTGCATCGTCCCCTCGGTCCGGGGCCGGGAGATCAGCCGCCCCTTCGGTGACGTGGTGGCCGAGGTGGAGGAGCTGGCCCGGGCGGGCACCGTCGAGGTGACGCTGCTGGGCCAGAACGTCAACTCCTACGGCCGTGACCTGACCACGCGGCTGCGGACAGATGGCGACGGCGACGGCAACGGCAATGCGTACGAGGCCGGGCAGGCGTGGGCCCACGATCCCCGCCACCGCCCCCGGCCGCTCTTCGCCGACCTGCTGCGGGCGGTGGGCCAGCCGTATCCCACCGACTTCACGCCCCGCGTGCTCGCGGCGATGGCCGAGACGCCGGCCGTGTGCGAGCACCTGCACCTGCCCCTGCAGTCGGGGAGCGACCGCGTGCTCGCCGCCATGCACCGGGGGTACACGGCCCAGCGCTACCTGGAGCGGCTGGCCGCGGCCAGGGACGCCATCCCCGACCTGGCCGTGACCACCGACGTCATCGTGGGCTTCCCGGGGGAGACGGAGGACGACTTCGAGCGCACCCTCGAGGTGGTGGCCCAGGGCGAGTACGACAGCGCCTACACCTTCATCTTCTCGCCCCGACCGGGGACGGAGGCGGGCGAGATGGGCGACCGCTTCGTTCCCCCCGACGTCGTGGGCGAGCGCTTCGAGCGGCTGCGAGTCGTGGTCGAGCGCTCCGCTCTGGCCAGGCACCGAGCCCGCGTCGGGAGGGTGGAGGAGGTCCTGGTGGAAGGGCCCAGCAAGCGGGACCCGTCGGTCCTGTCCGGCCGCACCCGTCAGAACAAGCTCGTGCACTTCGGCGCGGGAACGGGCCCCGTACCCGCAGCGGGAGGCTTCGCCTCCGTGCGCGTCACCGGTGCCGCCCCGCACCACCTGTCGGGAGAGCTCATGGAGATCACCGCCCGGCCCCGCCACCGCGTCCGCATCCCCGTGACGGTCGGTTGAGCGCTCCACACAGCGCCGGGCACCTGGCCCTGGTGGGCACGACGGCGTCGGGCAAGTCGGCCGTTGCCCTTTCCCTGGCCCGGGAGCTGGGTGACGTGGAGATCGTGTCCGT
Source organism: Actinomycetota bacterium (assembly GCA_005884125.1). Lineage (GTDB taxonomy): Bacteria > Actinomycetota > Acidimicrobiia > Acidimicrobiales > AC-35 > AC-35. The sequence continues at coordinate 31,488 of VAXP01000122.1, forward strand.
CGACTCCATGCAGGTGTACCGAGGCATGGACATAGGCACGGCCAAGCCCTCGCCCGAGGAGCGGACCCGGGTCCCCCACCACCTCATCGACGTGGCCGACCCCGACGAGGACTTCACCGTGGCCCGCTTCCAGGCCGCCGCGGCCCAGGCCATCGCCGGCGTCGAGAGCCGCGGCCGGCGGGCCCTGCTGGTGGGGGGGACGGGCCTCTACCTGCGGGCCGTGGTGGACGAGCTCGACGTCCCCGGCCAGTGGCCCGAGCTGCGGGCCGCCCTGGAGGCCGAGGTCGACCGGGGCGGGCGCGTCGCCCTGGCCGACCTGCACACCCGCCTGCGCGCCCTTGACCCCCTGGCCGCGTCCCGCATGCTGCCCACCAACCGGAGGCGGGTCCTGCGGGCCCTGGAGGTGACGCTCGGAAGCGGCCGGCCCTTCTCCGGCTTCGGGCCCGGGCTCGACGCCTACCCGCGCACCCGCTACCGCATGGCCGGGATCTCCCTCCCCTCCGAGGTCGTGGCCCGGCGCATCCAGGCCCGCTACCAGAAGCAGCTGGACGCCGGCTTCGTCGATGAGGTCCGTGCCCTGTGCACGCGACCCCGGGGCCTGTCGCGCACGGCCCGCCAGGCCCTGGGCTACCGGGAGCTGCTGGCCCACGTCGAGGAAGGCGTGCCCCTGCAGGATGCGGTCGACCGGGCCGTGTCCCGCACACGGCGGTTCGCCCGACGCCAGCGCGTCTGGTTCCGGCGAGACCCCCGCATCAGCTGGTACGCGCCGGAGGGAGGGGAGCCGAACCCGCTCGCTGTCGTCCCCGCCCTCCTGGGAGACTGGGAGCGATGCCGCAGCTCCGCCTGACCAAGCACCACGGTCTGGGCAACGACTTCCTGGTCTACCTCGACCCTGACCGCCGCGTTCCCCTGACGGCCGAGCTGGCGCGCGCCCTGTGCGAGCGCCACACGGGCGTGGGGGCCGACGGGCTGATCCGTCTGGGTCCGGCCGAAGCTGGCCTGGCCGCGTCCATGGAGCTGCGCAACGCCGACGGAGGGCGGGCCGAGATCTCGGGCAACGGCATCCGTTGCGCGGGCCAGGCCCTGGTCGTCGCGGGCGTGGTTCCGCCCGGCGAGATGGTCGTGGCCACCGCCGCGGGCGAGCGCAGGCTCGACGTCGGGCCCACCGACGGCTCCGGCCTGGCCCACGTGACGGCCGACATGGGCCGGCCCCAGGTGCTGGGCGATGCTCCCGAGTGGGAGAAGGGCGACGTCAAGAGCGCGGCGCGCGTCGAGGTGGGCAATCCCCACCTGGTGCTGCTGGTGGCCGACGCCGGCGCGGTGGACGTGCCGGCCCGGGGTTCGTCGGCCGAGGCCAGCGTCCCCGGGGGAGTGAACGTGGAGTTCGTCACCCCCGGACCCGGCGCCGACGAGCTGACCCTGCGCACGTGGGAGCGGGGCTCGGGCGAGACCCTGGCCTGCGGGTCGGGCAGCTGCGCGGCCGCGGCCGCGGCCCGGGCCTGGGGGTTGGTGGGGGAGAGCGTCGCCGTTCGGAACCCGGGTGGCGTCCTGCGGGTCGCCTTCGCCGAGGACGGCAGCGTCACCCTCACGGGCCCGGCCCAGCTCGTCGCCGTGGTCGAGGTGGCCCTCGAGCGGCCGGGAGGCGCAACCCTCGCGTGAGCCTCATAGAGCGCGCCTTTCGGGAGCGGATCGTTCTCGTCGGGGTGGCCATCCCGCCCGTCGGTCTCGAGGCGGCCGAGAGCGGGCTCGACGAGCTGTCTCTCTTGGTCGACACGGCCGGGGCCGACGAGGTGGCCCGCGTCCTCCAGCGTCGCGACCGGCCCGACCCTGCCACCTACGTGGGACGGGGCAAGGCCAGTGAGCTGCACGAGCTGTCCCAGACCGTGGACGCCGACACGGTGGTGTTCGACGACGAGCTCACCCCGGCCCAGCAGCGCAACCTGGAGAAGATCCTGGGGCGGACCGCCATCGACCGCACCGCGGTGATCCTCGACATCTTCGCCCAGAACGCCCGCACCCAGGAGGGCAAGGCCCAGGTGGAGCTGGCCCTCCTGCGCTACCGGCTGCCCCGGCTCCGGGGCCGGGGCAAGGCCCTGTCTCAGCAGGCCGGCGCCAGGGGCGCGGGCGCGGCCCAGGCGCCCATCGGGTCCCGTGGTCCGGGCGAGACCCAGCTCGAGGTCGACCGTCGCCGCCTGCTCCGTCGCATCACCAAGCTGGAGGCCGAGCTGCGCCAGCTGTCGGCCACCCGGCACACGCAGGGGCGGGCCCGGCACCGGTCCCGGCTCCACACCGTCTGCCTGGTGGGCTACACCAACGCCGGCAAGTCCACCTTGATGAACACCCTCACCGACGCCCGGGTGCTGGTCGAGGACCGGCTCTTCGCCACCCTCGACCCCCGCACCCGCAGGCTCGACCTGCCTGGTGGGGAGGCGGTGTTGCTGTCGGACACGGTGGGGTTCGTGCGCAAGCTGCCCCACCAGCTGGTCGAGGCCTTCCGCTCGACCCTGGAGGTGGTCACCGACGCCGACGTGCTCATACACGTGGTCGACAGCGCGGCCGTCGACGCCGACGTGCAGATCGAGGCCGTGCGCAGCGTGCTGGCCGAGATAGGCGCGGCCGAGATCCCCGAGGTCCTCGCCTTCAACAAGGCCGACGCCACACCGGAGGCGGCCCGCCTGGCCCGCACCCACCCGGGCTCGGTGGCCGTCTCGGCCAAGGACGGCTCGGGCGTCAACGAGCTGCTGACCGTCGTCGGTGACCGGCTCCGATCCATGGCCGACGTCACCGAGTTGGTCGTGCCCTTCGACAGGGGTGACGTCGTGGCCGCCGTGCACCGGGAGGGGGAGGTGCTGCTCGAGCAGCACGAGGAGGGCGGCACCCGCCTGCGGGCCCGGTTGGAGCCGGCGGGACGGGCCCGCTTCCGGGAGTGGGAGGTCGGCGTGGAGGCGGGCTGGCCGTGAGCGCGCCTGCCGAGGCGAAGGGGTTCCAGCCCCCTCCCTACCCCTACGACCGCCTGGCCGGCCTGGCCGAGAAGGCCGCGGCCCACGAAGGCGGGATGGTCGACCTGTCCATCGGCACCCCGTGCGACCCGGCGCCGCCGGCCGTTGTGGCCGCCCTGTCCTCGTCGGGCGCCGAGCCCGGGTACCCGCCTTCGGTCGGCAGCGCCGCCTACCGCGGCGCGGCTGCGGCATGGATGCGCCGGCGCCTGGGAGTCGAGGTGGCCCCCGACGCGATAGCCGCCTGCGTGGGGGCCAAGGAGTTCGTGGGCACGCTGCCCCAGTGGCTGCGCCTGCGCCGGCCCGACCGGGACACGGTCCTGTACCCGGCGGTGTCCTACCCCACCTACGAGATGGGGGCGACCCTGGCCGGGTGCCGGGCCGTGCCCGTGGCCGTCGACCGCCAGTGGCGCCTCGACCTGGCTTCGGTGGCCGACGACGACGCCCGTCGGGCCCTGGTGCTGTGGGCCAACAGCCCGGGCAACCCCTGCGGGCAGATCGACGACCTGGGCGCGCTGGCCGCGTGGGCCCGGGACCGGGACGTGCTCGTGTGCAGCGACGAGTGCTACGTCGAGCACACCTACGCGGGCGAGCGACGGTCCGTCCTCCAGCACGGGACCGAGGGCCTCCTCGCCCTCCATTCGCTGTCCAAGCGGTCGAACCTGGCCGGGCTGCGGGCCGGCTTCTATGCCGGTGACGGCGAGCTCGTCCACTACCTGTCCGAGGTGCGCAAGCACGTGGGGATGCTGGTTCCCGGCCCCGTCCAGGCCGCGGCCGTGGTGGCCCTGGAGGACGACGACCACGTCGCCGTCCAGCGGGAGCGCTACCGGGAGAGGCTCGAGCTGCTGCGGGCCGTCCTCGCCGGCATGGGCGTGGAGGCCCCCATGCCCGAGGGCGGCCTCTACCTGTGGGCCCCCGCCCCCGGCGGCGACGCCTGGGGCTTCACCGGCCAGCTCGCGGTCGAGGCCGGGGCCCTGGTGAGCCCGGGCGACCTCTACGGCCCCCCAGGCGCCGGCCACGTGCGCATCGCCGCCGTCCAGCCCATGGAGCGCCTCGAGCTGGTGCGGCGCCGGCTCCTGGGCCGCTGACCCCCGGGGAGGATCGGAACCGGGCCATGGCGAAGCTCTATCGCAGGGCTGGCGCGCCCTGGCTGGAACCTGACCCTGTGAGGTGACCGTGGACCGTCGATTGCGCGTGGCGCTGGTCGTGGGAGCGGGCGCGGCCCTGTTCGCGGTGTCGGCGCTGCCGGGGCAGGCGGCGACCCCGGCCTTCAGCAAGCCCGTCCAGCTGGTCGGCGCCGGGGGCGGCGAGCCCGGGATCGCCACCGACAAGAAGAACAACGTCTACGTCAACGGCCCCCAGAGCATCCCGTCGATCTTCAACGGCACTCCCGGGGTGGCCGTGTGGGCCTCCCACAACGACGGCGCCGGCTTCGCCAACGCCAACAAGGCCCGGTTCGCCGGCTCCTACATCGGAGGAGGCGACTCCGACGAGGTCGTGGCCCCCGACACGGGACGGGTGTACCTGGCCGACCTGGAGGCGGTGGGAACGGCCGTCTGCTTCAGCGACGACCACGGGACCACGTTCAACTCCGTCGGGCCCTTCCCCGACCCAGGGCACTGCGGGGGGGTGGTCGTGGGTCAGGCGGGCCCGTCCAACGACCGTCCGTGGCTGACCGCGGACAAGAAGGGTGTCGTCTACCTCACCTACCACGAGTTCACGACGGCCCAGCCCCTGGCCTTCCGCTCCGACAACGGGGGCGCCGACGCCTTCGCCCACCCGTGCGGGCCGCTCGTCACCGACCCGGCCATCGAGGCCAACATCCCCACCGACGTCACCGGGGGCACCCTGGTCTCCAAGCCCGTGGTCGACGGCGCCGGCAAGCTCTACGTGATGTTCACGACCACCACCCAGGACCAGAACCTCGCCGCCCTTGCCGACAACAAGCTGAGCGGGACCTTCAGCCAGGTGTACATGGCCGTCTCCTCCGACCACTGCCAGACCTTCAAGAACTACACGGCGTTCGACGGGCACAAGCTGGGCAGCAACACGGTGCAGTTCGGCGACATCTTCAACGCCCTGACCATCGACGGCGGGGGCAACCTCTACGCGGTGGCGGCCGGCTTCGTGGGCACCAAACCCTTCCCACCGGTGGCCAACCTCTACGTGCTGTCCTCCAAGGATCACGGCAAGACGTGGACCAAGCCCTTCAGCATCGGTCCCGTGGGCGCCCACATGCTGCCCGCGGCCTTCGGCGGGCCCAAGGCGGGCCAGCTCGCGGTCGGGTTCTTCCACACCACCAACGGGGTGACCGATCCCAACGCCGGCAACGCCACCTGGACCTACATGGGGGGCGGCTCCAACAACGCCACCTCGGCCACGCCGTCTTTCACCCTGACCGACGTCGACCGTGGAGCCGTCTACTTCAAGGGCGCCATCTGCACCATGGGCATCCTGTGCACGAGCGGGCGGGACCTGCTCGACTTCACCTCGGCCACCGTCGACGGGGCCGGGTGCCCCCTGTTCACCTTCGCGGGCGAGCCCGTGCCCGGAGGCAAGGTCTTCAACTACGTCACCCGCCAGACGGCCGGGTGCTTCCGGACCCGCTAGCCCCAACCGAGCCGAAGCCCGGGGCAACCGGGCACCCCGCCGCCACCGTGGACAACCGCGGCTCAGCCGGTCATGCCCACGATGGGCCTGTTGAGGTGGGTCCCGCCGGTGGAGCCCAGGAACCCGGCGTCCCCGAAGGAGAAGATCCCGCCGTCGGCGGCGACCAGCCAGTAGCCCCCGGCGTCGGGGGCAGCCATGCCCACGATGGGCTGGTTGAGGTGTGACCCCCCGGCGGAGCCGAAGAACCCGGCGTCGCCGAAGGTGAACATTCCCCCGTCGGCGGCGACGAAGCGGTAGCCGTGGCCGGTGGGAGTCGTGGACACGCCCACGATGGGTTGGTTGAGGTGCGTGCAGGAGAAGATCCCGCCGTCCCGGGCGACGAGCCAGTAGCCCTGGCCGGTGGGCGTGGAGGCCATGCCCACGATGGGCTGGTTGAGGTGTGACCCGCCGGTGGAGCCGAAGAACCCGGCGTCGCCGAAGCCGAAGATGCCACCGTCGGCCGCGACCAGCCAGTAGCCCCGGCCGGAGGGGGTCGTGGCCATGGCCACGATGGGCTGGTTGAGGTGGATGGCCCCGGTCGAACCCAGGAAGGGGGCGTCCCCGAAGCTGAATATCCCTCCGTCACGAGCGACCAACCAGTAGCCGTTGCGGGTGGGTGTGACGGCCATGGCCACGATGGGCTGGTTGAGCGGCGTGGCCTCGGTGGAGCCGAAGAAGCCGGCGCTGCCGAAGGAGAAGATGCCTCCGTCGGAGGCCACGAACCAGTAGCCCGGTGAGGCCGGCGGCGTCGGCGTCGGGGTTGGCGTGGGCGTGGGGGGCGGCGTTCCCCAATCGAGCTGGTCGGTGGCCGACGCGTCGTATTCGCCGGCGACGAAAAGTCGGGCCGGGTTGAGCGGGTCGACCGCGGCCGCCGAGTAGTCACCCCACCTGACTGCGGTCTCCCCGGGGGCGAGGCAGCTGGAGTTGCAGTAGTGACCGAGGCCGGCCTGGATGACGCTCGGGGGCCCGAAGGAGGCACCGACCGGTTCGGCGAAGGTCACCACGGACGCGGGCGAGGATGAAGACGACTCCGTGGCGACGACCACGACGTCACCCGAGGGATCCATCGTGAGAGCGGGGAAGTAGGAGTCGACGCCGGGCTGCCCAAGGGCGGTGTCCTGGGTCACGACAACACCCGAGGCGCTGGTCGTGGCCTGAACCAGGCCCAGGCAGGAGTGGTCTGTGGTGTCGGGGGGGAACGTGCAGCCGGCGTTGCCCGCGACCCACAGGGTGCCGTTCTGCCAGGAAGCCGACAGGAGACGGTCCTCGTTGGTCTGGATGCCCGGTGCGCCTCCGGGCTGCGACGCGGCAGGTCCCATCGCCCGTCCCTGTATGGCGGGGTCGAACTCGACCATGGAGACGTTGGGCGGCGTGCCCGTGAACTCCATCACCCCCAACGTCGGGGCGCCCTTGTTCTCGGTCACCTGGGGATCGGCGTTGTTGTACACCACGAGCTGAGTCGTGGTCGGCGACAGCGACCGCACGGCGAGCGGGAAGGGCCGGCTGGCATCGGGGCCGAAGAGGAAGCTCGCGGGCGCCGTGCCCGCGAGGAGGTCGGACTTCCGAATGACGAGGACCACTCCCGCAGGGGGGCTCGTCGCCGAGGTGAACTCGTCCCAGCTCAGGGCGACCTTGTCGTCGGAGACGCCTATCTTCTCCTGGTCGCGGAGCACCCCTGCCTTCGGGTTGAGCTGGAACTTGTTCCACGTCCCGGTCGGATCCGACGTCTGGGAGACGATGAGGAGGACGAACTCCTGCTGCGACGCATTGTCGAAGACGAGGCCGCTGGCGAACCATCTCCCCGAAGCCGAGTCGTACAGGAGGTTGGGATCGGTGAAGACGAACGACCCGGGGGCCGCGCCGAAGATGGACCCGAAGAACGACTCCTCCGACACCCGGCTGATGAGGGAGCCGAACGGCGTCTGGTCGCTGTGAGCCCACATGCTCACGCTGCCGTTGGTCATCTCCACCGCCGCCGTGGGTCCCACCGCGTACTGCGTGTCCGGTGGCGTGTCCTGGTTGCAGGGGAAGCCCACCAGTGGTGACTCGGTGGCGCAGTCGACCAGGGGCGCGGTCGCCACGACCTGGCTGCTCGCCGCCGCCCTCACCGTCGGGGCCGGCGAGGCATGGGCCGGTGGTTGTGGGAGCCAGGCCGCGGCCACCAGCCCCAGCACCCCGGCTCCCGCTCTCCACCTCGGGCCCGGTTTACCCACGGATGCGTGGCCGATCCGTGCGCCGAGCTGTCGCAGCGCCATGGAACCCACCCCCCGGTCGAGGGATCGCCTGCCTGCGCCGGGGTCGCTCCCGCCGTCCCAGGCTGTGTAGCCCTCACCGCGGACGGTAACCAGGCGCACCCCCGGTGTCGATGATCATCCGCGCCTGCGCTGTTCGGGCGCTGACGGTCCATGGCCCGTGGCCCGAGGCGGTCGGGGCGCCGTCAGCCTCCGCCGGTAGCCTCCTCGGTCATGGCTGACCTCGAGGCGCAGATCGCCGAGTACTGGGAGCGCCGAGACGAGCTCGGCCCCGGGGACACGGAAGCGCTGGGCGTGGTGCGCGAGGCCGTGGACCTGCTCGACACCGGCCAGGCCCGGGTCGCCGGAATCGATGCGGCAAGCGACGAGGTGGTCGTCCACCTGTGGCTCAAGCAGGCCATCCTCCTGCTCTTCCGCCTGTCGGAGATGGAGACGGTCGAGGTCGGGCCCTTCGAGTACGCCGACAAGCTGCCCCTGAAGCGCGGCTACGCCGAGGCCGGGGTGAGGGTGGTGCCCGGGGGCTCGGCCCGCTGGGGCTCGTTCCTGGATCGCGGCGTGATCCTCATGCCCGGCTACGTGAACATCGGCGCCCGCGTCGGGGCCAACTCCATGGTCGACACCTGGGCCACCGTGGGCTCGTGCGCCCAGATCGGAGCCAACGTGCACCTGTCGGGTGGCGTAGGCATCGGAGGCGTGCTCGAGCCCCCCCAGGCCGCGCCCGTGATCATCGGCGACGACTGCACCATCGGCAGCAGGTGCATGGTCACCCAGGGAGCGCGGGTCGGCGACGGTGTCGCCCTCGGTGAGGGCACCATCCTCAACCCCGGGATCCCCGTCATCGACGCCGAGACCGGCGGGGAGCTGGGTCGGGGCGTCGTTCCTCCGTGGTGCGTGGCCGTCACCCGCTACCGGCGTCGCCAGTACCCGGGCGGTGAGTTCTTCGCTCCCTGCGTGCTCGTGGTGCGTCGTCTGACCCCGGGCCAACGCCACACCACGGCCCAGCTCAACGAGATCCTGCGGGACCACGGCGTGGCCCCGTGACCGACCTGCTGGCCCGGTGCGCCGAGCTGGTGGAGATCCCCTCGGTCAGCCGCAACGAGGCGGCCCTGGCCGGCCACCTCCAGTCCGAGCTGCACGGTCTGCCCTGGCTGCAGGTCGAGAGGGTGGAGGACAACGTCGTGGCCCGCACCTCCCTGGGCCGGGGCCGGCGCCTGGTGCTGGCCGGTCACCTCGACACCGTCCCGGCCAACGGCAACGAGCGGGCCAGGGTGGAAGGCGACGTGCTCTGGGGCCTGGGCTCGGCCGACATGAAGGGCGGCCTGGCCGTGATGTGCGAGCTGGCCCGCTCGGTGCCCGAGCCCACTGTCGACGTGACCTACGTGTTCTACGTGTGCGAGGAGGTGTCCCAGCGGGACAACGGCCTGGTGCATCTGCTCGAGCGCCGGCCCGAACTCCTGGCCGGGGACGCGGCCATCCTGGGCGAGCCCACCGGAGCGGTGGTGGAGGCGGGCTGTCAGGGCACCATGCGGGCCCGGGTGACGCTGGCGGGGGAGCGGGCCCACACGGCCCGGCCCTGGATGGGCCGCAACGCCGTGCACCGCCTGGCCCCCGTGCTCGACCTGATGACCCGCTACGAGGGGCGTCGCCCCGTCCTCGACGGCTGCGAGTACCGCGAGGCCCTGCAGGCGGTGCGGGTGGAAGGCGGCGTGGCCGGCAACGTGGTGCCCGACCGGGCCGTGCTCGACGTCAACCACCGCTTCGCCCCCGACCGTTCCGCCCAGGAGGCGTGGGAGGCGCTCACGGCGATGCTCGCCCCCGCCCTGGATCCCTCCCTGGGAGATGGAGTCGAGCTGGTGGAGGCCAACGCCCCCGCCGCTCCCGCCCTGGACCACCCCATGCTGGCCGCCCTTGTCGAGCAGGTCGGCCGGCCCCCCCGGGCCAAGCTGGGGTGGACCGACGTGTCCTTCTTCGCGGCCCACGGCATACCCGCGGCCAACTTCGGCCCCGGGGACCCCACGCTGGCCCACACCGCGGCCGAGCGGGTGGAGCGAGGGGAGCTGGAGTCCGCCTACGCCGTGCTGCGCTCGCTCATCGAGTCCGCCACCCCCTGAGCGGGGCCCGACTCAGAGCCGGCGCAGGACGGTGACCACCTTGCCGTAGACGTTGACCTCGTCGGCTCGAAAGCTCATGGGTTGGAGCCGGGGATTGGCCGGCTCGAGCACGACCTTGGCTCCCCGCCGCCGGTAGGTCTTGACCGTGGCTTCGTCCCCCGGGATGCCGGCCACCACCACGTCGCCGGGATCGGCCTGCTCCTGCTGGCGCACGACGACGAAGTCGCCGGAGAGGATGCCGGCGTCGACCATGGAGTCTCCCCGGACCCGAAGCATGAACAGCGAGCCCGTGCCCGTGAAGTCCTCAGGCAGGGGCAGCAGCTCCTCCACGTTCTCCTGGGCCAGCACGTTGGTACCGGCGGCCACGTCTCCGACCAGAGGGACGTGGCGCACGGGACGGCTCTCCACCGGGGCGCCCGAGGACGGGTCGTAGCGCACCTCCAGGGCCCGGGGCTTGGTCGGGTCCCGGAGCAGGTACCCCTGGCGCTGCAGGGTCGAGAGGTGGGCGTGCACTGTGGAGGACGAGGTCAGGCCCACGGCCTCACCGATCTCCCGCACCGAAGGCGGGTAGCCGTGCTTGCGCAGCTGCGCGGCGATGAAATCGAGGATCTCTCTCCGCTTGCCGGTGAGGACGACCTCGGTCATGGGGCCCACCTTTCTCAAACACCCGTTCGTAGGCGTACCGTACCAGCCCCGACCCGTCGGGGCAAACACCTGTTCGGGACGGGGGTTTCCGCGGCTCCCCTTGACGGCGAACGCCCGTTCGTGGTTGGATCCAAACGTGCGTTCGTCCTCCGTCTCCGGGGCTGGGTGAGTGGTCGTGGCAGCGCTGACGTACCCGGTGCGGCAACGGCAGGTGCCCTGGCCGTGGGGCGCCGAGCCCTGCCCCCCGCCCGCCGTCCGGCCCCGGGTCACCGGGCCCCGGATTCCGGGACGCGGGGCCATCGGCCCCCGGCGACCTGCGGTCCCGCCTGCGGTCCTGTTGCGCCGGCGACTGGCCGTCAGCGCTGCCCTGTTGTCGATCCTCGCCGCGTCTGTCCTTGCCGTGCGGGGCGTGGCCGGCCTGCTCGGGAGCTCTCCCCCAAGTACCCCCGGGCAGGCTCCGGCCCTGAGCGTCCCCGCCACCCCCGCGGTGCACGTGGTCCACGTGGTGCAACCGGGCGACACCCTGTGGCAGGTCGCCCGCCAGATGCAGCCCACGGGGGACGTGCGTCCCCTGGTGGACCGGTGGACCAGGGCCCGCCACGGGCGGCCCCTGCAGGTGGGTGAGGCCATCGTCGTCTCCTGAGGGCGCGACGGGGCCGACAGTTGTACGGCAGGTGGGCACGGCCGCGCTGAGCCCGGATGAGGTGGCATGCGGCGGTAGCGTCGCGGGAGTGCGATGCCCGTCGTGCTCCGCTCTGGAGGACAAGGTCGTCGACTCCCGGTTGGCCGACGACGGCGCCGCCATTCGCCGCAGGCGGGAGTGCCTGGGCTGCGGCCGGCGCTTCACGACCTTCGAGCGCCTGGAAGAGGCGGTGGTCGTCGTGACCAAGCGCTCGGGGCACCGCGTGCCCTTCGACAGGGCCAAGATCGTGGCCGGCATGCGGGCCGCGGCCAAGAACCGTCCCGTCACGGCCGAGCAGCTCGAGGCCGTCGCCGCCGAGCTGGAGGAGTCGCTGCGACTCGAGGGTCCCGAGCTGGCCAGTGAGTTGATCGGCCGGCGCGTCCTGGATCGGCTGCGCGTGCTCGACGAGGTGGCCTACCTGCGTTTCGCCAGCGTCTACAAGGGCTTCGAGGACGTGGGTGACTTCGAGCGCGAGGTGGGCCTGCTGGCCAAGTCGACCGAGCCCAAGCGCCCGGGCTGACGCCGGGGCCGTGCGTGCGGCTCAGGCCGGGACGACGACCTGGGCGCCGACATCGCCCAGCCCGAAGCCGCCCAGCGCCACCTCGGCGGCATGGCTCAGGTCCAGGACCCGGCCGGGGAC
>VAXP01000172.1 GCA_005884125.1 Actinomycetota bacterium
GAATCCAGAAGGCATTGGCCACGGACAACGCCCACCACAGGCCAGCGACCGTGGCCGCGCCCCCCGCCATCCAGGTGGCGACGGTGAGCTCGCGGCTGCGGGCCTCGGCGGCCAGGGCGGGCGGAGGCGGATCCACTCCGGCCAAGGGATCGGTGATCTCGGCCCGGCGGGCCAGCCCGGGCCAGAGGATGAGCAACAGGAACAGGGCCACGAACGGGAACGATGGGCGCAGGCCCTGGGCCAGGAGGCTTCCCGTGGGCAGCTCGGTGGCGAGCAGCTGGCCGCCCACGCCCAGCAGCAGGCCCCCGGCCAGGGCCAGGGGGAGGCTGGAGAGCGAGGCGAAGACGGCGGCGGCGATGGCGGCCACGATGAGCAGGAAGACGTTGTCCGCGCTCACCGGGGGGAAGAGCGGAGCCAAGAGCACGCCGGCCAGCCCCGCGAACAGGCCCGACAGCATCCACGAGTACGACTCGACCCGGTCGGCGTTGACGCCGGCCAGCTCGCTCATGCGCGGGCTCTCGACGACCGCCCGCATGCGCAGGCCGATCGTCGTCAGCCGCAACAGGGCCGTCAGGAAGCCGACGGCGGCGAAGGTGATGAGGACAGTGGCCAGCTCATCCCTGGTGATGGCGTATTGGCCCAGGCGGTAGACGGTGAACCCGGAGGGCACGATGCCCTTGGGGCCGAAGGCGGGACTGGAGCCGAAGTTGAGCACGAGGAGCCCGAGTGCGGGCAGGGCGACGAGCAGACCCAGCGTGACCACGTGGCGCACGACGGCCCGGGCGCTGCGCAGATACCGGAACAGGGACCAGTCCAGGACGAAGCCGACGAGAGGGGCCACGACCAGCACGGCCACGGCGAAGGCAGGGAGGATGGACCAGCCGTCGCGGACGTGGAGCTGGAAGTAGACGGCCGCCGACACGAAGGCCTGGGCGCCGAAGGCGAGGTTGAACACGCCCGAGGTCTTGTAGGTGAGCACGACCCCCACGGCGACGAGGCCGTAGACGCAGCCGATGGGAAAGCCGCGGAGGACAGCGCTGATCAGGTCGTGCACGTCGGCGGTGGCGGCCTCATCACTTGAGCGGCCCCTGGGCCAGTATCTGGCGGGCTTCGTCCAGGGTGATGGGCGCACCCAGCTGTTGCTGCCTGCCGTCGAAGCAGTTCCACGGTCCCTTGTCCGTGAACGCGGGGACGAACTTGCCGCCCGTCACCTGGACGGCGGTGAAGCACTCGATGGGCGAGTCGTGCCCGGGTTTGGTGGGGTCGCCGTGCCGGTAGCGCCAGTCGATGGGCTCGATCAGCCCACCCGGGTCGTAGATCCCGGAGTTGAGGGCGTCGACCAGCTTCTGGCGGCTGAAGTCCGGTCCCGCCTTGCGCAGCCCGGTCACGAACATGTCGGCCACTATCCAGCCCGTCATGGACAGCTCTGACTGCTTGCCGCCCGTCCTGGCCGTCCAGTCCAGGAAGTCGGAGACCTGCTTGATCCGCGGCGTGTGCTCCCAGGCCACGAACTGGGTCTCGACGTAGTCGCCCTCGAAGAACTGCCCGTTGGCGGCCATGAAGTCGTGGTCGTAGGCGTTGGGCAGCCACTGGACGGCCTTGAGGCCCTGCTTCTGCATCTCCTTGGCCAGGGTGAACACCCCGTTGAAGTCCATGTCGGCGGCGACGAAGTCGACCCCGGCCCGCTTCATGGCCGCCACCTGGGCGCTGAGGTCGGGCACGCCGAAGGGCAAGGAGTCGTCGTAGTAGGCGACCTGGGCCGTCGGGAACTGCTTGAACGACTCGCGCGTGCCCGCCGCGCCCTCCTTCGACTGCTGGGATATGCCGTAGGCGAGGACACCCACCCGCTTGGCTCCGATCTTGGAGGCAACGTACGGCAGCATGCGCCCGGTGCAGCCGAAGCAGATGGCGCCGATGTTGCCGAAGAGGTGGTCCTTGTCCGCGAACTCGGAGTTGATGTTCCATCCGAAGGTGGGGACCGCCTGGCGTTGGAGGAGGTCGGCGCCCGTGAACAGCAGCGTGGCCACGAACACCGAGAACACATTGTCCTGGGAGAGCATGGCCTGGACCTGGGCCTGGTTGTTTGCCACGGCGTCGTCGCGCTCGCTGGTGAGCCGGAGCTTGCGTCCGTAGAGGCCGCCGCCGCCGTTGACCATCTCGAAGTAGGCCTTGATCCCGGCGTTGAGCTCGCCGTAGTTGCCCCCCAGCGGGTTGGTCGTCGACGTGACCGAGCCCACGTGGATCTCGGTGTCGCTCACCCCGGGCTGGTCGACGTGCACGAAGGGGCCGGCGGAGGTGGCCGTGGTGCGCGGGGCCGTCGTCCTCGTGGTGGTCTTGACGCCGCTCGAGTTCGAGCATGCCGCCGCGGCCAGCGCCACCACCACGGCGACCGCCACTGACCTGATCCGCATGCTTTG
>VAXP01000058.1:0-9325 GCA_005884125.1 Actinomycetota bacterium
TGGACACCTGCGGGGCCGAGTTCGAGGCCCACACGCCCTACCACTACTCGACCTACGAGGACGAGGACGAGGTGCGCACAGGAGAGCGGCCCACGGTGGTCATCCTGGGGTCGGGACCGAACCGCATAGGCCAGGGCATCGAGTTCGACTACTGCTGCGTGCACGCCAGCTTCGCCCTGCGTGAGGCCGGCTACGACACGGTGATGGTCAACTGCAACCCGGAGACGGTGTCCACCGACTACGACACCAGCACCCGGCTGTATTTCGAGCCCCTCACCGCCGAGGACGTGGCCAACGTGCTCGACGTGGAGGGCGCGGCCAAGACGGGCCCGGGCCGGGTCGAGGGCGTGATCGTGAGCCTGGGCGGCCAGACGCCCCTCAAGCTGGCCGGGCGCCTTCCCCCGGGGATGGTGCTCGGCACCAGCCCCGAGTCCATAGACCTGGCCGAGGACCGCGAGCGCTGGAACGCCCTGTGCGCCCGGCTGGAGATCCCCCAGCCCGCGGGGGGCACGGCCGCCAGCGTCGATGCGGCCCTGGCCGTGGTGGCCCGCGTCGGCTACCCCGCCCTGGTCCGGCCCAGCTACGTCCTCGGCGGGCGGGCCATGTCGATCGTGTACGACGAGGAGGGGCTGCGCGGGGCCATGGACGAGCTCAGCGGCTTCGGCTCGCTCGGTCGCGAGGGAGGCCTGTCGGCCGAGCGCCCCGTGCTCATCGACCGCTTCCTGGAGGACGCGGTCGAGGTCGACGTGGACGCCGTGCGCGACGGGAGCGGCGAGGTCCTCATCGGCGGGGTCATGGAGCACGTGGAGGAGGCCGGGGTCCACTCGGGCGATTCGGCCTGTGTCATCCCGCCCCCCACCCTTCTCCAGCCCGTGGTGGAGGTCATCGAGGCCTACACCCGGGCCATCGCCCAGGCCCTGGACGTCCGTGGTCTGGTCAACGTGCAGTACGCGGTGAAGCAGGGCCAGGTGTTCGCCATCGAGGCCAACCCCAGGGCCAGCCGCACGGTGCCCTTCGTGTCCAAGGCCACGGGCGTACCCCTGGCCAAGGTGGCGGCCCGGGTCATGACGGGCTCGACGCTGGGCCAGCTCCGGGCGGAGGGCCTGCTGCGCCCGCCCGTGGCCGGCGGCCACGTCAGCGTGAAGGAGGCCGTCCTTCCCTTCAACCGCTTCCCGGACGTGGACACGGTGCTCGGCCCTGAGATGCGCTCCACGGGCGAGGTCATGGGCGTGGACACCACCTTCGGCCTGGCCTTCACCAAGAGCCAGATGGCCGCCGGCAACCGCCTCCCGGAGGGGGGCTCGGTCTTCCTCTCCCTGGCCGACCGGGACAAGGCCGGGGGTCTGGCCGCGGCCGTCAAGTTCCTGGAGCTGGGCTTCAGCGTGGTGGCCACCGCGGGGACGGCGGCCTACCTGGAGGAGCACGGCGTCCCCGTCGAGGCGGTGGTGGCCAAGGTCAGCGAGCTGTCCGATGCGGCGTCGGAGCAGGGAGGGGTGGACGCGGTGGAGCTCATCGCCAGCGGCAAGGTGATGCTGGTGGTGAACACGCCCCGGGGCCGGGGCCCTCGAGCCGACGGGGCCCACATCAGGCGAGCGGCCAACGTGCACCAGGTGCCCTGCCTCACCACCATCGCCGCGGCCCGGGCCGCGGCCGCCGGGATCGCCGACTGGGCCCGCCACGGCCTCTCGGTGCGCACCCTGCAGGAGTTCCACCAAGGAGACCAGCTACGCCTCCCCCTGTGATCTCGTCGCGCGGCAGCGGGCCCGACCTCGGGGCCAGGGTGGGCTCGGTGAGCCTGCCCAACCCGGTGATGACGGCGTCGGGCACGGCCGGGCACGGGGCCGAGCTGGGGGCCTTCTTCGACCTGGGCGAGATCGGCGCGGTGGTGGTGAAGTCGCTGGCGCCCGAGCCCTGCCCCGGCAATGCGCCTCCCCGGCTGGTGGAAGTTCCGGGCGGGATGCTCAACAGCGTGGGGCTCCAAGGGCCGGGGGTGGAGGCGTGGATGGAGTCCGAGCTGCCGGGATTGCTGGCCGGCGGGGCCCGAGTGGTGGCCAGCATCTGGGGGAACACGGTGGAGGCCTACGCCAAGGCCGCGGCCATGCTCGCCGGCGCGCCCCCTGAGGTGGTGGCCGTGGAGGTGAACGTCAGCTGCCCCAACCTGGAGGACCGCCGCCGCATGTTCGCCCACTCCCCGTCGGCCACGGCCGAGGCGGTGGCGGCCAGCGCCGCCTGCCGGCGGCCCCGCTGGGCCAAGCTCAGCCCCAACGTCACCGACGTGACCGAGATCGGGGCCGCGGCCCTGTCGGCCGGGGCCGAGGCGCTGACGTTGGTGAACACGGTGATGGGCCTCGCCATCGAGACCGAGACGCGCCGGCCCGCCCTGGGAGGGGGAGGGGGCGGGATCTCCGGGCCCGCCATCCGGCCCGTCGCGGTCCGCGCCGTCTACGACTGCAGGGCGGCCTTCCCCGACGCCGCCATCGTCGGGGTGGGGGGCGTGACCCGGGGTGTGGACGCGGTAGAGCTGATGATGGCGGGCGCCAACGCGGTGCAGGTGGGGACGGCGACCTTCGCCGATCCCCGGGCCCCGGCCCGGGTCCTGGCCGAGCTGCGGACCTGGTGCCAGCGGCACGGAGTGCAGCGGATCGACGAGCTGATCGGAGCGGCCCATGGGTGACAAGCAGGCAGGCGGAGCCACGGCGCAGCGCTCGGCCCCGGAGGAGCTCAGGCAACGGCTGGTGCTGGCCCTGGACGTCGACGACCTGGTGGCGGCCACCCGCCTGGCCCGCGACCTCCGACCCTGGTTCGGCGTGGCCAAGGTGGGCCTCGAGCTGTACTGCGCCACCGGCCCCGACGCGGTCGTGGAGGTGGCCAACGCCGGCTACCAGGTGTTCCTCGACCTCAAGCTCCACGACATCCCGACCACCGTCGGGCGGGCGGCGCGTGTGCTGGGCGCACTGGGCGTCTCGTATCTGACCCTGCACGCCCACGGGGGGGCCACCATGCTCCGAGAGGGGGTGGAGGGGCTGGCCGAGGGGGCCAAGCGCGCCGGGCTGGACCCTCCCACGGCCGTGGCCGTGACCATCTTGACCAGTGACAGCGGCGCCCCGGCCCACGTGCTGGGCAACCGCGTCCGGGTGGCGGTGGAGTCGGGCTGTGGTGGGATCGTCTGCGCCGCCAGTGACGTGAGGGAGGCGAAGCAACTCGCACCCCGGCTGGTGGCGGTGGTGCCCGGCATCCGCCTCCCGGGCACGTCCCGGGACGACCAGGCGCGCGCGTCGACCCCGCAGGCCGCCTTCGAGGCGGGGGCCGACCTGCTGGTGGTGGGCCGCGCCGTGACCGCGGCTCGCGATCCTGTCGCCGCCGCCGCCGCGCTCGTCGATGGGTTGACAGAGGATTCGGGCGGGGCTTGAACGACCAGGCGACGGAGTAGAAGTACCGCGCTAGGGTGAATTCCATGCCGCTTCCTCCTGCACTGTCACCCGATCAGCGCCAAGCCGCGCTTTTGAAGGCGGCCGCGGCGCGCCGCCAGCGCGCCGAGCTGAAGGAGAAGCTCAAGATGAGCTCGATAACCCTCGCCGAGCTCCTCGAACAGGGGGAGCGCGACGAGGTCGTCGGCAAGATGAAGGTGCTCGCGGTTCTGGAGTCCCTTCCCGGTTTGGGCAAGGTCAAGGCGCGCCGGCTCATGGACACCATCGGCATCAGCGAGACGCGTCGCGTGCAGGGCCTGGGCGTGAACCAGAAAGAGGCACTGCTCAAAGAGCTCAGCCGGCCCTGATCCTCATCATCTCCGCCCCCGGCGGGTCGGGGAAGACCACGATCATCAGCCGCTTGCTGGCCCGGGATCCCCGACTGGTGCTCTCGCGTTCATGGACGACGCGGGCCCAGCGTCCCGGCGAGCCCGACGACTGGTACCACTTCGTCGATCACGGGTCCTTTCTGGCCCGCTTGGCCCAAGGCGGCTTCGTCGAGCACGCCGAGGTGGCCGGGAACCTCTACGGCACCCCCACCCTGGCTGCTGCTCCCGGCAAGGACCTCCTGCTGGAGATCGACGTGCAGGGGGCGCGCCAGATCCTCGAGCGCCATCCCGACGCGGTGATGGTCCTGGTGGTGCCGCCCTCGCGCCAGGTGCAGGAGGAGCGCCTGCGCCGCCGGGGCGACCCCCCCGAGATGGTGGCCCGGCGCCTGGACATGTCCCAGGAGGAGGAAGAGGAGGGAAGGCGGCTGGCCCACCACGTCGTCGTCAACGACGACCTGGAGCGGGCCGTGGACGAGGTCGCCGGTATACTCCAGCGCTACCGAGCCGACCGAAGCAGTTGAGGGAGCACGTTCATGGCCGAGCGCCGACCCACGATGATGGACCCGCCCATAGAGGACCTCCTCGACAAGGTCGACTCCAAGTTCACCCTGGTGACCATGGCGGCCAAGCGGGGCCGGCAGATCAACTCCTACTTCAACCAGCTGGGAGAGGGGCTGGGCACCATCGTGCCCCCCCAGGTGGCGTCCTTGTCCCGCAAGCCGCTCTCCATCGCCCTGGAGGAGATCGCGGCTTCCAAGATCACCTTCGTGCGGCGGCCCGAAGAGGTCGAGGAAGCCGACAAGTAGGGATCGTTGCCGGGACCTCTGACGGGGCGACGGATCGTCCTCGGCGTCTCGGGGGGCATCGCCGCCTACAAGGCGGTGGATCTGTGCCGGAGGCTGGTCGACGCGGGGGCGTGGGTGGCGCCGGTGCTCACCCCGGACGCGTCCCGCTTCGTGGCCCCGCTCACCTTTTCGGCCCTGGCGTCGGAGCCGGCCCGCACCTCGCTGTGGGGCGGGCCCGAGCCCATCCCTCACACCCGGCTGGGCCAGGGGGCGGACGTTGTCGTGGTGGCTCCGGCCACGGCCCGGGTCATCGGCGCCTACGCCGCCGGCATCAGCGACGAGCTGCTCACCGCCACCCTGCTGGCCACCCGAGCGCCCGTGGTCCTGTGCCCGGCCATGCACACCGAGATGTGGGAGCACCCGGCCGTGCAGGCCAACCTGGCCACCCTGCGGGACCGGGGCGTCCACGTGGTGGAGCCGGGCGTGGGGCGCCTGGCCGGGGGTGACCAGGGCCCGGGCCGGCTGGCCGAGACCGACGAGATCTTGGCCGCCCTCGAGCGCGTCCTGGGGCCGCGGGATCTGGAGGGCGTGCGCCTGCTGGTGAGCGCGGGCGGCACCCGGGAGCCCATCGACCCGGTGCGCTTCGTGGGCAACCGCTCCTCGGGCAGGCAGGGCCACGCCCTGGCCGAGGAGGCCGCGTCCCGGGGTGGTCTGGTGACGCTGGTGACGACGACCTCCTTGCCCGTCCCCGCGGGGATCGACGTGGTCAGGGTGGAAACGGCCGCGGAGATGGAGGAGGCGGTGTTGGGCCGCAGCGACGCCTGCGACGTGATCGTCATGGCCGCGGCCGTGGCCGACTTCCGGCCCAAGCTGGCGGCCGAGGACAAGATCAAGAAGGCCGACGGCGTCCCCGAGGTGGTCCTCGAGCCCACCACCGACGTCCTCGCCGCCCTGGGCCGCGGGCGCCGCCCGGGCCAGGTCCTGGTCGGGTTCGCGGCGGAGACGGGGAAGCTGAGGGAGCGGGCCACGGAGAAGCTGCGCACGAAGGGGATCGACCTCATCGTGGCGAACGATGTATCGGCGCCGGGGGTGGGCTTCGAGCACGAGACCAACGCCGTGGTCCTGCTGGGCGGGGACGGCACCGAGCAGCAGGTCGGGCTGACGGCCAAGCGGGAGGTGGCTCGCATCGTGTTGGATGCGGTATGCGCCCGGCTCGGCCGCGGCGGTGATAGCAGTGGGGACGACAGCACGGAGCGAGGATGACCAGGAGCTACACCTTCACCTCAGAGTCGGTAACGGAGGGCCATCCCGACAAGATGGCCGATCAGATCTCCGACGCCGTCCTCGACGCCATTCTGGCCAGCGACCCGTTCGGCCGGGTGGCGTGTGAGTGCCTGCTGACCACGGGCCTGGTGGCGGTGGCGGGCGAGATCAGCACCGACACCTATGTGGACATCCCCAAGCTCGTGCGCAAGACGGTGTGCGACATCGGCTACAACCGCGAGAGCTTCGGCTTCGACGGAAACACCTGCGGGGTGATCGTCTCCATCGACGAGCAGTCTCCCGATATCGGCCAGGGCGTCGACACCGCCTACGAGATCCGCACCGGTCGCAGCGGGGAGGATCTGCTCAACGCCCAGGGCGCAGGCGACCAGGGGATGATGTTCGGCTTCGCCTGCGACGAGACCCCCGACCTCATGCCCCTCCCGATCTGGCTGGCCCACCGTCTGGCCCAGCGCATGTCCGAGGTGCGCAAGGCGGGGGTGCTGCCCTATCTGCGCCCGGACGGCAAGACCCAGGTGACCTTCGAGTACCAGGACGGGCGCCCCGTCGCCCTGCGCACCGTGCTCATATCCACCCAGCACCAGCCCGGGCTCGACATCGAGACGCTGCTCAAGCCCGACCTCAACGAGCACGTGATCCATCCCATGCTCCCGCCCGAGTTCGCGGGCGACTCCTACCGGGTGCTGGCCAACCCCACCGGGCGCTTCGAGCTGGGTGGCCCCCACGCCGACACCGGCCTGACCGGGCGCAAGATCATCGTCGACACCTACGGCGGCGCCGCCCGCCACGGAGGCGGCTCCTTCTCGGGCAAGGACCCCAGCAAGGTGGACCGCTCCGCGGCCTACGCGTCCCGGTGGGTGGCCAAGCACGTGGTGGCCGCGGGCGCGGCCCGGCGCTGCGAGATCCAGGTGGCCTACGCCATCGGGGTGGCCCGGCCCGTGTCCATCATGGTGGAGACCTTCGGCACCGAGACGGTGGACCCGGAGCGCATCACGGCCATGATCGACGAGGTGTTCGACCTTCGTCCCGCGGCCATCATCCGCGACCTCGACCTCCGCCGCCCCATCTACCGGCGGACCGCGGCCTACGGGCACTTCGGCCGGCCCGACAAGGAGTTCACGTGGGAGGCCACCCCCAAGGTGGACGACGTGAAGCGGGCGCTCTCGCTCTGACCCTTCCCGCGGCGGACGGGCCCGAAGGCGACGGGCCCGAAGGCGACGGGCCCCGTGTGGTGCGGGTCCTGCCCGATGTGGCAGCCATCGACCGCCCCTTCGACTACCTCGTGCCCGAGCGCCTGGAGGAGGCGGTGGGCGTGGGCACCAGGGTGCGCGCCGTGCTCCACAACCGGCGGGTCGGAGGCTGGGTGGTGGCCGACCGGGTGGCGCCCCCCGAAGGGGTGCGGCTGCGCCCCCTCAGCTCCGTCTCGGGCATGGGGCCCGCTCCCGAGTTGGTGGAGCTGGCCCGCTGGGCCGCCTGGCGCTGGGCCGGGCCCATGGCGACCTTTCTGCAGACGGCCTCGCCCCCCCGCATCGTGCGCCAGCTCCCGCCCCGCCCTGGGCGGGCGACCCTCCCCTCGGCCTGGCCCCCTGACGATCTGGCCCAGGAGGCGCTGGCCCGGCCCCGGTCCGTGCTGCGCCTGCCCCCGCCCGCCGACCCGCTCCCGCTCGTGGCCGCGGCGCTGGCCCGGGCTCGGGAGCGTGACGGCTCGGCGCTGGTGCTGGCCCCATCGCACGCCGGGGCCGAGCGCCTCAGCGCCAGGCTGCGCTGGGCCGGCGTCGACGTCGCCCTGCTGCCCGGCGAGTGGCCCCTGGCCGCGGCGGGGGCGACGGCGGTCGTGGGGACCCGGGCCGGGGCGTGGGGCCCGGTGACGGGCCTCAGCGCGGTGGTCGTGCTCGACGGCCACGACGAGGCCTACCACGAGGAGCGGGCCCCGACGTGGGTGGCCTGGGTGGTGGCGGCAGAGCGGGCCCAGCGGGCCGGCGCGCCCTGCGTCATAGCCAGTCCGTGCCCGACGCTGGAGCTGTTGGCGTGGGGCACCGAGCTGCGCCCGGCACGGGGCGTGGAGCGCCAGGGATGGCCCGCCCTGGAGGTGGTCGACCGGCGCAGCGACGACCCCCGCACGGGCCTGTTCTCGGTCCGGGTCGTGGAGCTGTTGCGCAAGGAGGTGGCGTCGGCCCGGGGACGAGGACCGGCCGTCTGCGTCCTCAACCGCAAGGGCAGGGCCCGCCTGGTGGCCTGCGCCTCCTGCGGTGAGCTGGGCCGCTGCGCCCACTGCCACGCCGCGGTCGAGCTGCAGGGGGATCCCAGGACGCTGCGCTGCCCCGCCTGCGGGACGGAGCGCCCTCCCGTGTGCCTGGCCTGTGGTGGGAAGGTGCGCAAGGTGGTCCGGGCCGGGGTGACCCGGGCTCGGGAGGAGCTCGAGGCCCTGCTGCGCGTCCCCGTGCAGGAGGTGGCGGGCCCCGCCTCCGAGGTGAGCCCCACGGCCGTGGCTCTGGTCGGCACCGAGGCGGTGTTGCACCGCGTGCCCTCGGCGGGTGCGGTGGTGTTCCTGGACATGGACCAGGAGCTGCTCGCCCCCCGTTACGGGGCGGCCGAGCAGGCCTTGGCCCTGCTGGCCCGGGCCGCTCGCCTCGTCGGGGGCCGGGACGGGGGAGGGCGGGTGGCGGTGCAGACCCGCCAGCCCCGGCATCCCGCCCTGGAGGCTGCCCTACACGCCGACCCGGGCCGGCTGGCGACCAGCGAGGCGCCCCGCCGGGCCGAGCTGGGCCTGCCCCCGGCCAAGGCCCTGGCCCTGGTGTCGGGCGAGGGCGGGCCCGAGCTGGCTGCCCAGCTGCGCGAGGTAGGGCGCGATCGCGGGGTGGACGTCGCCGGCCCCGACGGCGCCGGCGGTTTCATGGCGCGGGCCCCCGACCACGGCGCGCTGTGCGACGCGCTGGCGGCCGCGGCCCGTCCCGCGGCCCGTGTTCGGGTGGAGGTGGACCCCCGTCGGGTCTGAGGCGGACCTGTACGCTCTGCGCCCGATGGCGTCCTACGGCATCCGCGTGTTCGGGGACCCCGTTCTCCGCCAGCGGGCCGCGGCGATCGCCGACATCGACGAAGGCGTCCGGCGCCTGGCCCGGGACATGATCGAGACCATGTACGCCGCCCCCGGCGTGGGGCTGGCCGCTCCTCAGGTCGGGGTGCAGCGCAGGATCTTCGTGTACGACGCCCACGACGAGACCGGGCCCCACGTCGTCATCAACCCCGTGTTGGACGACCACAACGGGGAATGGACCTACGAAGAGGGCTGCCTCTCCGTGCCCGGGCTGTACTGGCCCATCGTGAGGGCCAAGGAGGTCCACCTCACGGGCGTGGACATCGACGGCAACGATCTGTCGATCCACGCCGACGAGCTTCTGGCCCGCATCTTCCAGCACGAGTACGACCACCTGGAGGGCAAGCTGCTCATCGAGCGCCTCGA
>VAXP01000058.1:9383-15934 GCA_005884125.1 Actinomycetota bacterium
GGGCTCTGGAGCTGCCCGGGGAAGCCGGCCGGAGCCGGTCGGCGGGATAGGCGGGAGGCCGGCCGCCTGGCCCGCCTGGCCTTCCTGGGGAGCCCGGAAGCGGCCGTGTCGCCGCTGCGGGCGCTGGTCGACGCCGGCCACGAGATCGTTCTCGTCGTCACCCAGCCCGACCGGCGCCGGGCCCGGGGAGCGGACCTGCTGCCCACTCCGGTGAAGGCCGCGGCCCAGGAGCTGGGTCTGGCCGTGAGCGACCGCGTCGATGACGTCCTCGACGCCGGGGCCGAGCTGGGGGTGGTCGTCGCCTTCGGCCGTCTCATCCGCCCCCACGTCCTGGAACGGCTGCCCATGGTGAACCTGCACTTCTCGCTCCTGCCCCGCTGGCGGGGGGCGGCGCCCGTGGAGCGGGCCATCCTGGCCGGCGACAGCGAGACCGGGGTTTGCCTGATGGCGCTGGAGGAGGGCCTCGACACCGGTCCCGTGTACGCGTGCCAGCGGGTGGAGATCGGGCCCGAGGAGCCGGCCCAGGAGCTGCGGGTGCGCCTGGTGGACGTGGGGACGGCCATGCTCGTGGAGCGGCTGGCCGCGGGCCCGGCCGGGCTGGGGGAGCCCGTGCCCCAGGAGGGCGAGGCGACCTACGCGG
Source organism: Actinomycetota bacterium (assembly GCA_005884125.1). Lineage (GTDB taxonomy): Bacteria > Actinomycetota > Acidimicrobiia > Acidimicrobiales > AC-35 > AC-35. The sequence goes on from VAXP01000058.1 coordinate 10,024, forward strand.
CCAAGATCGACCACGACGAGCTGCGCCTGGACTGGTCCCGTCCCGCCGTCGAGCTGCACCGCCTGGTGCGGGTGGGCCGGGCCTGGACGACGTGGCGGGGCAGGCGCCTCCTGGTCCTGCGGGCCCGTCCCCTGTTCGACGCGTCATCGGGGCCGCCCGGTGAGCTCGCCGGCGCCAGGGCGGCCACGGGCGAAGGCGCGCTGGAGCTGGTCGAGGTTCAGCCCGAGGGCCGGGCTCCCCAGGGCGCCGAGGCCTGGCTGCGAGGGGCCCGCCCCCAGCCCGGCGAGCGACTGGGATCGTGAGCGCCGGCCCCGGCGGGGCCCGGGCGGTGGCGTTGGAGGCGTTGGGCCGCATCGACACCGGCGCCTACGCCAATCTCGTCCTTCCCGGTCTGCTGCGCGACTCGGGCCTCAGCCGGCGGGACCGGGCCTTCGTCACCGAGCTCGTCTACGGCACGACCAGGATGCGCCGGGCCTGCGACTGGCTGGTGGACCGCTTCCTGCAGGGTCCGGTCGAGCCCGAGGTCCGCGCCGCCCTGCGCCTGGGCGCCTACCAGCTGGCCTTCACCCGCACCCCGGCCCACGCGGCCGTGGCCGCCACCGTCGACGTCGCCCCGGCGCGGGCCCGGGGGCTGGTGAACGCCGTCCTGCGCCGGGTGGCCACGATCGTGCCCGTCGAGAATTGGCCCGACCCGGCCACCGCGCTCAGCTACCCGGACTGGATCGTCGATCGCCTCGCGGCCGACCTGGGCCCCGACGCGGCCCTGGCCGTGCTCAGGCACATGAACCTGGCCCCGGCTGTGAGCGAGCGGCAGGACGGCTACGTGCAGGACCAGGCCTCCCAGTGGGTGGCCGACTACGTCGGTGTCGCCGCGGGGGAGAGGGTGGGCGACCTGTGCGCCGCGCCCGGGGGAAAGGCCACCGCCCTGGGCAGGGGTCTGGGGAGCGGGACGCGACCGGGCCTCGTCGTCGCCGCCGACGTCAGGCCCAACCGGGCCGCCCTGGTGGCGACCAACGCCACCAGGCTGGACCTGGCCAACCTGGCCGTGGTGGCGGCCGACGCCCGCCGGCCTCCCCTGGTGCCCCGCTCTCTGGACCGCGTCCTGGTGGACGCGCCCTGCTCCGGGTTGGGCGTGCTCCACCGCCGGCCCGACGCCCGCTGGCGGATCCAGCCCGGCGACGTGGCCCGTTTGGCGAAGCTCCAGCGCCAGCTGCTGGCCGCGGCGGTCGACGTCCTGCGCCCCGGGGGCAGGCTCGTGTACAGCGTGTGCACCCTCACCGCGGCCGAGACCGTCGACGTCGACCGCTGGCTGGAGGAGCGCTTCCCCGGGCTCGAGGCCGAGCCCGGGCCCGGTGCGCCGTGGGAGGCGCTGGGCCGGGGCGCCCGTCTGCTGCCCCAGGCCGCGGCCACCGACGGCATGTTCGTCGTCGGGCTGCGCAAGGCCGGGCTGTAGGCTCCCGCGGTGGCCCAGGTGGCTCGCATCGCGCCGTCGATCCTCTCGGCCGACTTCGCCTGCCTGGGCGACGCCGTGGACACTGTGGCCCCCGAGGCCGACCTGTTGCACGTGGACGTCATGGACGGCCACTTCGTGCCCAACCTGACCATCGGCCCCCCGGTGGTGCGGTCGTTGCGCAAGCACACCGACCTCTACCTGGACTGCCACCTGATGATGACCAACCCGGGCAAGTACCTGGAGGCCTTCCGCAGCGCGGGAGCCAACGGGTGCTCGGTGCACGTGGAGCTGGGGGAGACCGAGACCCTGATCGCGGAGATGCGCCACCTGGGCCTGGACGCGGGGCTGGCCGTGAACCCGGACACGCCCTTCGAGGCCTTCGCCGAGCACCTGGACAAGATCGACCTGGTGCTGCTCATGACCGTGTTCCCCGGCTTCGGCGGGCAGACGTTCATGGCCGAGGTCATGCCCAAGGTGCGCCGCACCCGGGAGGAGATCGACAGGCGTGACCTCCCCGTGGCCATCCAGGTGGACGGGGGCATCGACGAGGACACCGCTCCCATCGCCTCCGAGGCGGGAGCCACGGTCTTCGTGGCCGGCTCCGCCATCTTCGGCCAGGACGACCCCGTCGAGGCGGCCCGCCGCATCCGGGCCGCGGCCGACCGGGCCGGGTGGGAGCCCTCCACGACCGCGGGGTGAGCCCACTTCAAGCCAAGGTCCTCACCGTCTCGGACGGGGTGGTGGGGGGGACCAGGGAGGACCGCTCCGGCCAGGCCGTCGCGGCCCGGCTCCGGGAAGCGGGCTTCGAGGTGATGGAGACGGCGGTGGTGGCGGACGGTACCGAGTCCGTGGCCCAGGCCCTGGTGCGCATGGCACGGGCTTCGGGCCCCGGGACCTCACGCCCGAGGGCACCCGGCTGGCCGTCGACCGCGACGCTCCGGGGCTGGCCGAGGCCATGCACCTGGTCAACCCCCTGGGACGGCTCTCCCGGGGCGTCGCAGGCACGGCCGGGGCGGCGATCGTGCTCAACACGCCCGGCTCCACCCGCGGTGCGGTGGAGTGCCTCGAGGCGGTGCTGGACGTGGTGCCTCACGCTTTGGCCCTGCTGGCGGGCGAGCCCACCGAGCACTGAGCCTCTGCGTCCACCGCCCGACGGGATCACCTCGGGTAGTCATCCCGAGGGATGGGCCGGAGGCGGGTGCTCAAGTAGACTGAGTGGTCAAGAGAACCAAAGCCATGCCCCTCGCGGGGTTGGGTGAAAGTCCCGACCGGCGGTGAGAGCCCGCGAACCCCCGGCCCAGGCCGGGGGCCGACCCGGTGGAACCCCGGGGCCGACGGTCAGAGTCCGGATGGGAGCGAGGGCGCGGCGGCCTTGCTGTCGCGCGCCCGCGTTAGCGGTAGAGGAGCGAGCGTGTCGGACGAGGCAGGGATGCGGCGGGCCATTGAGCTGGCCGCCGCCGTCCGGACCTCGACCTCGCCCAACCCGTGGGTGGGCGCCGTACTCGACTGCGGGAGTGAGCAGATCGGCGGCGCCACCCAGCCCCCGGGCGGTCCCCACGCCGAGGCCGTGGCTCTGGAGGCGGCCGGTTCCCGGGCGCAGGGCGCCACCATGTACGTCACCCTGGAGCCGTGTGCCCACCACGGGCGGACCCCGCCCTGCGCCGACGCCGTCGTGGCCGCTGGGGTGAGGCGGGTGGTGGTCGGCATCCAGGACCCCGACCCGAACGTGGCCGGTCGGGGCCTGGAGGCGCTGCGGGAGGCCGGCGTGGACGTCACCGTGGGGACGTGCGCGGCCGAGGTGGAGGCTCAGCTCGCCCCCTATCTCAAGCACCGCCGCACCGGGCGGCCGTGGGTGGTGCTCAAGCTGGCCGCCACCCTCGACGGCCGTACGGCGGCCCCCGACGGCACCAGCCGCTGGATCACGGGGGATGCGGCCCGCACCGACGCCCATCGTCTGAGGGCGGAGAGCGACGCCGTGCTCGTGGGCGCGGGGACGGTCCGGGCCGACGACCCGTCCCTCACCGTGCGCCTGGTGTCGGGGCGCGATCCCCAGCGGGTGGTGCTGGGGCGGGCTCCGGCCGGGGCTCGGGTCCAGCCCGCCCTCGAGCTGGCCGGCGACCCCGGGCTGGTGCTGGACGAGCTGGGCGGGCGAGGCGTCCTCCAGCTCCTGGTCGAGGGAGGCGCCACCGTGGCCCATCAGTTCCACGCGGCCGGGCTGGTCGACCGCTACGTGATCTACCTCGCTCCGGCGCTGTCCGGCGGCTCCGACGCCCGGCCCCTGTTCGAGGGCACGGGAGTGGCCACCATCACCGACCTGTGGCGCAGTCGCTTCCTGTCGGTCGAGCGACTGGGGGACGACCTCAGGGTCGAGCTGGCCGGGGCCGAGGGGCGGGCGGCCTAGCGATGTTCACCGGCATCGTGGAGGAGCTGGGCCGGGTCGGCGACCGGGTTGCGTGCGGCGACGGCTCCCGCTTCACGTTCGAGGCCCGCACCGTGACCGAGGACGCCAAGGTGGGTGACTCCATCTCGGTCAACGGGTGCTGCCTGACCGTGGTCGACGTCGGGGATGGCTGGTGGCGGGCCGACGCGGTGGCCGAGTCCCTCCGGCGCACCAACCTCGGGGACCTGCGGGCGGGCGACCCGGTGAACCTGGAGCGACCGGTCCGCCTGGTCGATCGCCTGGGGGGTCATCTGGTCCAGGGCCACGTGGACGCGGTGGGGGAGGTGGTCGAGCCCGCCCCCGAGCTGCGGGTGCGCACGCCTCCCGACCTGTTGCGTTACGTGGTCGAGAAGGGGTCCATCGCGGTCGACGGCTGCAGCCTCACGGTCGTGGCCGCTCTGGAGGACGGGTTCACCGTGGCCGTCATCCCCCACACCGCGGAGGCGACGACGCTGGGCCTGAAGGGACCGGGGGCACGGGTGAACCTGGAGGTGGACGTGGTGGCCAAGTACGTGGAGCGGCTGCTGGAGCCTGTGTCCAGCCGGTATGGGAGGTCGTGACGTGGGATTCGCCAGGATCGAGGACGCCATCTCCGCCATCGGTCGGGGAGACATGGTGGTGGTGGTCGACGACGAGGACAGGGAGAACGAGGGCGACCTGATCATGGCCGCGGAGTCGGCCACGGCCGAGAAGATCGCCTTCTTCGTGGCCCACACGTCCGGGCTCATCTGCGTGCCCATGACCGGTGACCGCCTCGACCAGCTCGACCTGCCCCTCATGGTCTCCACCAACACCGAGTCGCAGCGCACCGCCTTCACCGTCACCGTCGACTACCGCCACGGCACGACGACGGGGATCTCGGCCGCCGACAGGGCGTCAACCATCCAGGCCCTCATCGACCCCGCGACCCGTCCCGCCGATCTGGCCCGACCCGGGCACATCCTGCCCCTGCGCTACCGCCCGGGCGGCGTGCTCAAGCGGGCGGGCCACACCGAGGCCGCGGTGGACCTGACCCGGGCTGCGGGCATGTACCCGGCCGGGGTGCTGTGCGAGATCGTGAACCACGACAAGACCGACATGGCCCGCCTGCCCGAGCTGGAGCGCTTCGCCCAGGAGCACGGGCTGCTGGTCATCTCCATCGCCGACCTCATCCGCTACCGGCGCCAGAAGGACAAGCTGGTGCGGCGCATCGCCGAGGCTCGCATACCCGTCCACGGCTTCGGTGAGTTCACCTGCTACTGCTACGAGTCGGTCCTCAACGTCGACCAGCACCTGGCCCTGGTGAAGGGGGCGGTGCAGGGCGAGGAGAACGTCCTCGTCCGTGTGCACAGCGAGTGCCTCACCGGCGACGTTTTCGGCTCCCTGCGCTGCGACTGCGGTCCCCAGCTGGAGGCGGCCCTGGGTCTCATCGCCGAGGCGGGCATGGGGGTCATCGTCTACCTGCGCGGTCACGAGGGCCGGGGCATCGGCCTGGCCCACAAGCTTCGGGCCTACAGCCTCCAGGAGCAGGGCCTCGACACCGTGGACGCCAACGTGGAGCTGGGCCTGCCCGTCGACAGCCGGGAGTACGGCATCGGCGCCCAGATCCTGGTCGACCTGGGCATCACGACAATGCGCTACATGACCAACAACCCGGCCAAGTACGGTGGTCTGGAAGGGTTCGGCCTGGAGATGGTGGAGCGGGTCCCGCTCGTCTCCGAGCCCACCCCCCACAACATCGCCTACCTCCGGACCAAGCGCGAGCGTATGGGCCACCTCCTTGAAGGCATCGATGACGTCCTCTGACCGCACCAGCTCGGGCCGGCGCCCGCCCGCCACGGCTGCCACGGGCGGCCCCCTGTATGTCGGGCAGCTGCGGGGAGACGGGTTGCGGGTGGCGGTGGTGTGCAGCCGGTTCAACGACCTCATCACCGAGCGTCTGCTGGCCGGGGCCATCGACGGCCTGCTGCGCCACGGCGTCGATGCCGCCTCGGTCACCGAGGTGTGGACGCCCGGCGCCTTCGAGATCCCGCTGGCGG
>VAXP01000059.1 GCA_005884125.1 Actinomycetota bacterium
GGGTTGCCGGCTCCGAGCTTGGCGCACAAGAGAAGGACCTCGTGGCCGCGTGCCTGGAGAGCCTCGGTGATGGAGCGGACGTGGACGGACGCGCCCTTGTGGCCGAGGACGGGTATCCCGGAGTCCGGGCACAGGTAGACGATCCTCATGGGCGGCCGGACCCTCCCGAGACAGAGCTGAGCGATGCGGAGAACTCGGCGGTGAGAGGTCTCACACACTCGGTCAGATCCGCCTCCTGGGCTGCGAGGGTGCGGGCCGCGGTACCGAGCCGGGCCCGCAGGGCGCCGTCGTGGAGAAGCTCCTCGATGGCGCCGGCCAGGCCGATGGGGTCATTGGGCTCCACCAGGCGACCGTTCACGCCATCGCGGACCACCTCCGGGATGCCCGATATGGCAGTGGTGACCACCGGCACACCGGCTGCGAGCGCCTCCTGGAGCACGTTGGGGATCCCGTCCCGGTCGCCGTTGGCCTGAACGCAGGGCGACAGCACGAAGACGGAGGCCTCGGCGTAGGCCGACAGCAGCTCGACCTGAGGCCTGCCGCGCTCGAGCCGCACCCGCTCCCGAAGGTCGAGCTCGTCGACGAGCTTCTCCAGGTCGGCTCGCACGGGGCCGTCGCCCACGATCCGGCAATCGACGTCGACTCCCCGGCGGGTGAGCTCGGCGCAGGCCCGGATGAGGACGTCGAAGCCCTTCTTGGGGACGAGGCGTCCGACGCTCAGGATCTGTCGCGGTGCCGGCCTCCGCTCGATCTGGGCGAACCGGCGCAGGTCCACCCCGTGCCGGCAGACCTTGATCCGGGCTGGATCGACGCCGACCACGTCCTCGAGATATCGGCGGTTGGCCTCGGTGCAGGTGACGACGAAGGCAGCCGCCTTGGCCCGGCGAGCGACGCGGGCGACGTCCGTCGTGTAGAGGTCCTTGGCGTGGGCGGTGAAGCTGAAGGGCACCCCCGACAGGAGATGGGCCAGGTAGGTGACGGAGGCGGGCACGTGGACGAAGTGGGCGTGGACGTGCACCGGACCGAGCCTGCGGATGGCCCGGACCAGCAGGAAGGCCTGGGCCAGGTGACGCAGACCGGCCCGCGACGGGTGGGTCGCCTGGGCTCTCACCGCCCGGGCCGTGCCCAGGGGGTGGCGCGCGGCGGTGGCCAGGCCCCCCAAGAGGCGGCGGGGCCAGGGCTCGCCCTGCAGGTAGATCACCTCAGGCACGAGGGCGGCCGCCTCGGGCTGGGCTGTCGCCTCTCGCGGATCTGTGACCGCGACGATCTGCACGGGAACGCCCTGGCGGCGAAGCTCCAGGATCTCGTTGAGCACGAAGGTCTCGGACAGGCGGGGAAAGCGTTTCAGGAACATGACCAGGGTGGCGGGGGTCGTCCCTTCCCCCCCTACCCCGGGAGGCGACAAGGTGATGGCGCCGGTCCCGCGGCGCTCAACCTGTTCAAGCACTGACATCGGCAGCCGCCCACAGACCCGGGATCGTTCCGTCGTAGCCGTAGGACGCCCAGGCCGAGCGGAGCCACTGCTCGGCCAGATCGGCGGGCACTCGGGCCGTGTGGCCTCGGTCGCCGACACGGAGCACCGCAGGGTCGAGCAGATAGGGCACCGACACGTCGGGCATCCGCAAGGGCCGGCGGGCGGTGAGATCCAGCAGCTCGGCTTCCCACTGCTCGGCGACGCCGTCCCAGTCGTAGCGCTGGGCGGCCATCGCCGTGGCGGCCCGGCCCATCCCGGCCCGACGGGCGTCGTTGGTCAGCAGGCTCACGACCGCGTCCACGAACCTGCTGCCGAACTCGTCGGATCTGGGGTCGTCGTCGATCACGAACCCGTCGATGCCGTCCCGCACGCGCTCCGGGAGCGCTCCCTGGGACGAGCAGACGACGGGGAGACCGGCTGCTTGCGCCTCGGCGACCGAGGTGCAGAACGTCTCCCTGGTCGTGCTCGGGTAGACCATGACGGCCGCCGAGCGGAGCTCGTCGGCGAGCATCGACTTGGAGACCCGTCCCCGCCAGTGCACTCCGGGAAGGGCGGCCGCCCGCTCCGAGAGCCAGGCAGGGGCGTCGCCGTCATAGCTGAACACGTGCAGCTCGGCTTGGGGGACGGAAGACTTGATGGCTGGGAAGAGGTCGATGAGGGCATCGAGTCCCCTGCGGGCCTGACTCGTGTACACGATGCGATGGCGGTCACGAGGCCAGTCCCTGGAGACGAACTTGTCGAGATCCACGCCGTTGGAGATCACGCGGAACCGGTCCTCGGGCAGCCCCATCTGCTCGCTCAGATGCCGCTGCTGCCAGTTTGACTTGGCCACGACGAGGTCGATCGAGGAGGAGAACAGGGAGAGCGGGTACAAGCGAGCCCGCTGACCGGCTTCGCCCAGCTGCGTGGCCCAGGGCCAGCTGGCGGTGAGGGCCACGTCGCCAGATGAGAAGGCGTTTCCGGTCCAGAGCACGCGCGCCCGCGTCCGGATGGGGAAGAGGAGGGGCAGTCCGTCAGGGATCACGACCACGACGTCGGGCTGGACGACCTCGGCGAAGCCGGCCAGCTCCTCCCGGGCGTGGTAGCGGACGCCACGGTGGATGCCGGGCTGGTCGCAGCGGGCGAAGACGTCGACCTCATGGCCCCGTTCGGCAAGGCTGGTGGAGAGCGAAAGCAATCCGGCCACCATCCCTCCGCAGGCCCGATCCGTGCCCTCTGCCACCCGGAGCTCAGAGTCACGTCCATACACAAATGTGATGTGCATTCCTTGTTCTTCCTCTAATCGGGTTGGCTAGGCAGTTCGAATCAAGGTGTCGCTCGCCATCCGGGTGCGGTGCCACTCGACCTGCCGGGCGATGCCGGCGGATAGGTCGGTAAGCGGTCGCCATCCGAGCAGCTCGAGCGCGAGGGCGGTGGATCCTCCCGTGCGCTCGACGTCGCCGGGCTGGGCCGGCGTCACACGAACTTCCAGCGGCCGCTCGCACGCCGACGCGACCTCCTGGATCAGATCGACCATCGTCGTGGAGGATCCACCCGCGATGTTGAGCACGGACCCCGCGGGGACATCGGTGGTGCCCGCCAGCATGGTCGCTCGAGCCACGTCGTCCACGAATGTGAAGTCGCGGACCTGCTGGCCGTTCCCGAACAATGGGAAGGGCTGGCCCGAGAGGGCGGCGGCGATGAGCCGGTGCATGGCCATGTCGGGCCTCTGCCTGGGCCCGTAGACCGTGAAGTAGCGCAGGGAGACGGTCGACAGGCCCCAGTTGTCGGCGTAGAGGGTGCAGAGGTGCTCGGCCGCCAGCTTGGTCACCCCGTAGGGGCTGTGCGGTCGTAGGGAGGCGTTCTCGGCCGTCGGGTAGGACGGAGCGTTCCCGTAGACCGAGGAGCTGGATGCGTACACGACGCGCTTGACCCAGCGCCGCTTGGCCGCCTCCAGCAACCTCTGGGTGGCCAGGATGTTGTGGCCGGCGTAGTCGCCGAAGCCGTCGGCCCACGACAGGCGGACACCCGGCTGTCCGGCCAGGTGGAACACGACGTCGGCGCCCTCGAGGAGTCCCTCCACGTCGCAGTCCCTGAGGTCGGCGTCGACGAAGGTGAAGCCGGCCGAGTCGAGGAGGCCATCCAGGTTCGAGCGCTTGGCGACCACGTCGTAGTAGGGCGTCAGGCAGTCGACCCCGACGACGTCGTGGCCGCCGGCGACCAGCCGCTCGGCCAGGGTGCTCCCGATGAAGCCTGCCGCACCCGTCACGACGGCCCGCATCCCCGGTCGTCCGTTCATTGCCAGGCCCACCTTTCCGTCTCCGCCACGCTGGAACGGGAGTTGCCCCCGACGCCGGCGAGGAACCTCGCCGTCCTCTGTGCGCCGTCGAGGGAGATGCCGGCGGTCTCGAGGCGTTCGGGAGGCAGGTGCCGAGGCTGGTCGAGGAGCCAGCTGACGTCGGCCGGAGTGGGGTCCTCGTCGAGCACGTCGGCCAGCCCCAGGGCGGCCAGGCGACTGGCCCGGATCAGCTGTTCGCGCCGGGGATGCCGGCGGGGGACGAGGATGGGTCGAGCCCCCGCGGCCAGGGCCTCGAACGTCGAGTTGTAGCCGGCCATCTGGAGGGTGGCGCCCGCTCCCGCGAAGGAAGGGCCGCACCCGGGGATGTCGAGGTCGATCCGGAGGCGACGCCGGGCCGTCGAGTCAGCCACGAGCCTTCGGGTCGCGCTCGCATCGGCGTAGGGGCCGGTCACCAGCGTGGCCCTCCAGTCCTGCCGGAGCTCGACCGTCCCCACACCGAGGCGGAACACGGCCTCGCCGTCGCCGCCACCTCCGGCCGCCACGACCAGCACCTCGGGGTCGATCTCGGTCGCGGGCGGCTTCTCCACCACCCAACCGCAATAGGCCGGGGTCAGGGAGAGGCCGTACTCGCGCTGGTGGTCGCAGAACTCCTGGCTCCCGTACACGAGCACGCTGTCGAAGGTGTCGCCCAGTTCCATCCAGGCCTCGCCCGCCATCTCGGCGGCGATGACCTCGGGCTCGTCGAGCACGTCGCGTAGGCCGAGCACGAGATGGGCGCCCATATGGGCGGCCTGACGCAGCCCGGTCCGGAGCTCGCCTGACACCCCGTGGGGGTGGCGGTCGACGACTACGACGTCGGGCTCGAAGAGCTCCACGGCGCCGAGGAAGCGGTCCTCCCTGGCCGCGATCGTCTGGTCGAAGCCCATGCCGACCCCGCGGTAGACCCCGTTGTTCATCTTGATGAGCGGGGGCACCCGGACGATGGTCATGCGGGGGTCGACGAGCCAGCCCGGGTCGAGGGCCAGGCCTGTGACCAGAGCGACCTCGGCTCCTGGGTCTTCGTCCAGGAGCGCCGCCGCGATCACGAAATTCCGCCTGACGTGGCCGACCCCGAACCCGTCGTGGGATGTAAGGAGGTACCTGGACACCGCAGCCTTCCCGAACACCGGACCGGATGGGCCCGGTCGCCATTCCTGCTCGGGGTGGAGGGTGACTTGTCGGCCTTTCGGAAACCTTTCGCTCCGACGCTCTGCGTGGGAGGCGCGGGCGGGCGACCGAGCAGCCGACGACGCCATCTGCGGCTGCTGCGGGTACCGGACCGCGGCCCTCACCCCCCCTGTTCCCAGCACTACGGCCGGGAAGGTGATTCGGATTTCGGGCTAGCGCTAGCCCAAAGGGTCCATGGCCGCACCCGCCGCCAGGCCGCGCGACCCCGCCCCGGACGCGCCTGTGGCCGACGCATCGTTGCGTCGGCCACAGGGTGTTGATCCTGCGTCACCGCCCTAATCCGGCATGGAAGGCGACCCCAAAAGAAGGGCGGTGACGCGAGGTGGGTGGGCTAGGCCGCTGCGCCTCGCTCAGGCGGCCATGCCGATGATGGGCTTGTTGAGGCTGAGGGCCCCGGTGGAGCCGTGGAAGCCGGCGTCACCGAAGTTGAAGACCCCTCCGTCTGAGGCCACCAGCCAGTAGCCGTTGCCCGTGGGGGTGGCGGCCATGGTCACGATGGGCTTGTTCAGGGGGATGGCCCCGGTGGAGCCGCGGTAGGCGGCGTCGCCGAAGTTGAAGACCCCGCCGTCGGAGGCCACCAGCCAGTAGCCCTGGCCCGAGGGAGAGGCCGCGGCGGCCACGATGGGCCGGTTGAGCGGCAGACCCCCGGTGGAGCCGTGGAAGGCGGCGTCGCCGAAGTTGAAGACCCCACCGTCGGAGGCGATGAGCCAGTAGCCGTTGCCCGAGGGCGTCGAGGCCATGGCCACGATGGGCTTGTTGAGGGGGATGGCCCCCGTCGAGCCCTGGAAGGCGGCGTCGCCGAAGCTGAACACCCCGCCGTCGGAGGCGATGAGCCAGTAGCCGTTGCCCGAAGGCGTGGACGTCATGGCCACGATGGGCTTGTTGAGGCTCAGGGCCCCGGTGGAGCCGTGGAAGGCGGCGTCACCGAAGTTGAAGACCCCTCCGTCTGAGGCCACCAGCCAGTAACCCTGGCGGGAGGGGGTGGAGGCCATGGTGACGATGGGCTTGTTCAGCTTGATGGCCCCGGTGGAGCCGTGGAAGGCGGCGTCACCGAAGTTGAAGACACCACCGTCGGAGGCAGCCAGCCAGTAGCCGTTGGCCGTGAGGGGCCGGGGGCTGATGGGGTTGATCCCGGGGTTGGGCGCAGGCGCGGGAGCCGGTGCAGGCAGGGGCAGGGGCAGCGGGACCTGGGCGGGCCCGGGAGCAGGAGCCGGTGCCGGTGCCGGAGCCGGAGCGGGCGCCGGGGCCGGAGCAGGGGGCGGCGGCGGAGGCGGCGGAGGTATGACGATCACGAAGGGGAACGAGGCCATGGCGCTCGACACCCCCCCGGCGGACACGGCGATGGCCTTGACGGTCGCCGAGCTACCCATCGGGATCGGCGCGCTGAACGTCGGGCTCGTCGCCGTGGGGGTGGTGCCGTCCAGGGTGAAGTGGATGGTCGCCGCGGGATCGGTGTCGCTGAGCGTCACCGACTGGGCCGAGGAGAAGGTCCCAGGGGCCGGGCTGGCCGTGGGTGCCGCCTCAGGAGTGGAGCCCGTCAGGGCCACGTTGATCGGCCCCGCCGGATCGCCTGTGATCGTCAGCACGGCGGCGCTGCTCGTCCCTTGGGTAGCCGGGGACGCCCAGGTGACCTTGATCGTGCAGCTCGCCGCTGGGGCCAGGGTGGCGGGGGCCACGGGGCACGGGGTCGCCCCCGGGGTGGCCGTGAACTGGGCCGCCTGGGCCCCGGCGAGCGCCGATGTCACCGGAAGGCCAGCGGCCGTGCTGTTGGTGACCGTGACCGTCTGGGGGGCGCTGGTGGTGCCCATGGCCTGGTTGGGGAAGCTCAGCGACGTCGGGGCCGCCGTCAGCCCTGGGGCCAGTTGGCCCTGGACCAGGAAGTTGTTCTGCTGGATGCAGTTGGGGCCGGTCAGGGGCGCCGGGCATGCCGCCGTGGGGTCCGTCCCGGGGTTGATGCCCGAGCCCTCGACCCTGAAGAAGTTGGTGCCCAAGGGGCTGCCGACGACGGGGTTGGCCACGCCGGTGCTCAGAAAGCCCGCCGTGGGCACCACCCCTGGTGCCAGCTGCAGGAAGGGCTCGACCGAGTTGAGCCCCTGGCCGCCGGGTGCCGCCAGAGCGAACTGCGCCGCGGTGGTGCAGGCGCCGAGGCAGCCGGTGTCGACTGTGTCGTTGATCTCGGCTGCCGCCCCCAGCACTCCCACGTTGTAGGTCTTCACCCCGTAGGGGTAGGTGACGGTGTAGGTGCCGGTCTGGGGGACCTGAACCCGGATGCGCATCCGCTCGAAGATGCTGAGCGGGGCGGGCACGAAGGCTGCCTCCAGGCCCGCCACGAAGACGGACTTCACGGCGGGGATCCCCGGCGGGGGGGCGGTGCTCAAGGTGGAGGTGGCCCTGTAGTAAAAGGCCTCCCCACCCGAGGGCGCGAAGTCGGCCGGAGCGAAGGGGCACAGGGGCAGCCCGGCGGCGCAGGGTTGGAGCCGCACGCCTGCGGCATCCGCGTACCAATTGGGAATGACGGTGTTTGCGGGCCCGAATGGCGCCGCGCCGGGGCTGACGGCAGTGACGGCGTGGGCCGCGGGCTGGCCCAAGGGCACCAGCAGAAGCGTCAGGGCGGCCGCCAGGGCCGTGCCCAGCAAGCGTCTAGCTCGCCGGAGTAGATGGACAAAGGACGGTGTTCGGTACGACATTGGTTCGCCTCCCGTGCTGGGTATCCGGGTCAGGCTGGAGGCAGAACCTTCGAGAAACCTCTGGGTGGCGGGGGGGTGTCGGAGGAGCGGCCAGCCGGCGGCTACATGCGCTCCGGGGCCTCGATCCCGAGGAGCCCGAGGCCCACAGACAGCGTCTGGGCCGTGACCTCGCAGAGGGTCAAGCGGCTGGTCCTCGATTCCTCGGAGGGAGCCCTTAGGACGGGGCAGCACTCGTAGAAGGTGGTGAACGCCGAGGCCAGGTCGAAGAGGTAGGTGCAGATCCGGTGAGGCTCGAGGTGATCGGCCGTCGCGTTCAGAACCCCGGCTAGACCGACGAGCTCCAGCGCCAGCGCCCGCTCGGCCGGTTCGACCAAAGTGACAGATTGGCCCGGTTCGCGGATGATGCCGTCGCTCAACGCCTCTTCGCCTCGGCGGAAGATGGAGCGGATCCGGGCGTGGGCGTACTGGAGGTACGGGGCGGTGTTGCCGTCCATGGCCAGCATCCGGTCCCAGTCGAAGACGTAGTCCTTGACCCTGTCGTTGGCCAGGTCCGCGTACTTCACCGCTCCGATGCCCACGGCCCGGGCCACCTCGGCGCGCTGCGAGGGCGTCAGATCGGGGTTTTTGTCGGCCACGATGGCGGCGGCCCGCTCGGCGGCTTCGTCGAGGAGCTCGGAGAGCCGTACCGTCCCCCCGGCCCGGGTCCGAAACGGACGGCCATCCGGGCCCAGGATGGTGCCAAAGGCCACATGTTCGGCCCGAAACTCTTCGCCCAGCCATCCGGCCTGCCGGGCGATGGCGAAGAGCATGGCGAAGTGCTGGGCCTGTCGGGCGTCCACGACGTAGACGAGGCGATCGGCACCGAGCTCCCGCACCCGGAAGCGCACGGCGGCCAGGTCGGTCGTGTTGTAGTTGAAGCCACCGTCGCTCTTGCGCACGATCATGGGCAGTGGTGTGCCGTCGCGACCGGTGAATCCGGGAGGAAAGGCGCATAGGGCACCGTCGTCAATGCGCAGGAGCCCCTTGGACGAGAGCTCCTCCACCGTCGGCTCCAGGAGGTCGTTGTAGAAGCTCTCGCCCCGCATGTCCTCCCTGGTCAGCAGCACCCCCAGGCGGGAATAGACCTCCTCCATATGTCGCTCTGACTCCCGGATGAGCTCTCGCCAGAGGGCCAGGGTGGCGGGATCGCCCGACTGCAGGGCCACCACCCGCCGGCGCGCCCGCTCGGCGAAGGCGGGGTCGCTCTCGAACGCGGCCTGAGCCTCCTGGTAGAGCTGGTTGAGGTCGGAGATCGTGCTGGATCCGGGCCTCCAGCCCGAGGTCGCCAAGTGCTCGATCAGCATCCCGAACTGGGTGCCCCAGTCGCCGATGTGGTTCTGACGGATCACCCCGTGGCCCAGCCACCCCAGCGTTCGGGCCAGGGCGTCTCCGATCACTGTGCTGCGCAGATGACCGATGTGCATCTCTTTGGCGGAATTCGGCGCCGAGTAGTCCACGACGAAGGTGTGACGCTGGGCGGCCTCGGGCATGTCGAGTCGAGGGTCGGATGCCGCGTGTTCGATCTGGCTCGCCAGGTAGGCCTCCTCCAGGGTGAGGTTGATGAACCCCGGCCCGGCGACCTCCACGGTCCGGCACACT
>VAXP01000060.1:0-506 GCA_005884125.1 Actinomycetota bacterium
GGGCGCAGCAGGATGTCGGCGCCGTAGCGGTCGGCCAGCGCGGCCCGGATCTGCCCGTCGCTCTGACCCTGCTGGACCCTGGTGCCGATCTCCTCGCGCACGGCCTCGGCCGTCTTGGCGTCGGACTCGGCCGCCGACAATCCCCGGCACGTCGGGCAGCGCACCTCGCTGGCGATCCGCTGCACCCGGTGATCGACGCTCTCCTTGCCGCCACCGCGGCCTGCGCCGATCACCAGCGCCCCCACCAGCACCACCACCAGGACGGCCCACGGCAGCCACACCCGCCACCGCCGACGGCCCCGGGCCCCGGGCGGCGCGGTCGCGGCCGGCGCGGTCGCGGCCGGCGCGGCCGTGGGCTGCGGGGTCGCCGCCCGCGCGGTGGCTGCCTCGGCCGTCGGCGGCTCGGGCGCAGCGCCTGCGGGCCGGGATGAGTCGCTCACGCCCGGGCCTGCTCGGCCTGCCGGACGAGGGCGTCGAGCTGGGTGGCCTTCACCTCACCGATGAAC
>VAXP01000060.1:542-12642 GCA_005884125.1 Actinomycetota bacterium
TGAACCATGGGCCAGTTGACGCCCTGCTCGGCCACGAACCGGCGCACCGACGCGGCGTCGTCCTCGAAGACCACGCCCAGCACCGAGGCGTCGCCCGCGGCCTGGTGGTGCTGGTTGAAGGCCGCGAGCTGGGGGTGCTCGTGCTGACAGGGCACGCACCAGCTGGCGAAGAAGTTAACCAGGAGGAACCGGCCCCGAAGGCTCTTGAGCGTCACCTGATGGCCGTCCATGTCGGTGGCGACCACGTCGGGGGCGGACTTACCCAGAAGAGGGCTGCGGGCCTGGACGGCCTCGGAGCTGGGCCGGGTGGCAAGTACGGCGATCAGCACCACGGCGAGCCCGCCCACGCTGGCCGCGGCCCACAGCGCCGTCCGCCGCCGTGGCCGGCGCAGCGGTGCCGCCCCTTCGTATGTGTCGGTTTCGGTTCCGCTCAGCCCGCTCAGCCCCTCACGTCCTGTCCCCGAGCATCACGCCCCCGGCACCCCGGCGACGTCGCCGGCCACCGAGACGGGCTCGAGCACACGCTCGTCGCGGGGGGCGGGGCCTGCCCCCGGGATTTCGTCGGCGGAGACCTCCGATGCCGGCTGGGTGCCCCGGCGGCGCCGGCCCGGCGCCGCGGCCAGCAGGGTCCCCAGCCCCATGAGACCGCCCCCCACCCACAGCCAGGACACCAGGGGCTGGACGACGACGCCGATCACCGCGTCCCCGCCCGCTGGCGATGGGGCCGAGACCAGCGTGAGGTACACGTCGTCCACCGGACCGACCCTCACCGAGGGCGTGCCCACGGCCTGGGTGGCGAAGGGGAACTCCGACAGGGCGGGGCGCATGACCCGCTTGCCGTCGACCCGCACGCTCGCCTCCAGGGCCAGCCGGTTGGCGTGACGGACCTGGCGGGTTGCGAGGTAGGTGACGCGGTGGCCGGCCAGGCGGGCCGTCTGTCCTGGCGCGAGCCGGAACTCGGCCCGATGCCCGAAGGACTGGCTGGCGGCGAAGGCGACGGCGATGACGACCACGCCCAGGTGCACGATCATCCCCCCGTTGGCCCGGCCCACGAGACCGGCCCACCCCGACCGGCGGGCGGCCAGGACCAGCTGGCGCACGGCCGCTCCGGCCGCGAAGGCGCCCAGCCCGAAGGCGGTCAGGGGCTCGATGCCGCGCACGCCGAACGCCACGCAGGTTGCCACGGTGGCCACGGCCGCCCACGCCGGCCACTGCAGGCGATGGCGCAGCAGCTCGGTCGAAGCCTTGCGCCAGGGCAGCGCCGGCGCCACGGCCATGAGGAACAGCAGGGCCAGAACCACGGGCTCGGTCATGGTGTCGAAGTAGGGCCGGCCCACCGAGATTCGCTGGCCGTTCACGGCCTCGGCCAGCAACGGGAACACCGTCCCGAGGAGGACGACGAAGGCGAAGAGCGAGAACAGGAGGTTGTTGCCGAGGAAGGCGCCCTCCCGGGATATGGGCGAGTCGATGGACCCGGGCGAGCGCAGCTGATCACCCCGCCAGCCGATGAGCACCACCACCACGGCCACGACGAAGCCGAAGAAGGCGAGTATGGCCGGGCCCAGGGCCGACTCGGTGAAGGCGTGGACGGAGTCGAGTACGCCCGAGCGGGTGAGGAACGTCCCCAGGATGGTGAGGCTGAAGGTGGCCAGCAGGAGCGAGAGGTTCCAGACGCGCAGCATGCCCCGTCGCTCCTGGACCATGACCGAGTGCAGGTAGGCCGTGGCCGTCAGCCAGGGGAGGAAGGAGGCGTTCTCCACCGGGTCCCACGCCCAGTAGCCACCCCACCCCAGCACCTCGTAGGACCACCAGGCGCCCAGGACGATCCCCAGCGTGAGCAGGCCCCAGGCCAGCAGGGTCCAGCGCCGGGTCTCGACCAGCCATCCCTCACCCAGGCGCCCGGTCACCAGCGCGGCCACGGCGAAGGCGAAGGGCACCGTGAACCCGACGTAGCCCATGTAGAGCAGGGGGGGATGGAAGGCCACCAACGGGTGGTTCTGCAGCAGCGGGTTGGGCCCGGGCCCGTCCAGGGGGATGATGCCCTTGACCGTGCGGAAGGGGTTGGCCGGTCCGAGCATGAGACCGAAGAAGAAGGCGGCCACGGTGTAGCTGGTGAGGGTGGCCCAGGCCACCAGGGGGTCGGCCGCCCGGGAGCGGAAGCGCACCGCCACCGCCCCGATGTAGCCGGCCAGCACCAGGGACCACAGCAGGATCGATCCCTCCAAGGCCGACCACAGCGTCGTGATGGTGAACAGGAGCGGGGTCTCGCGGCTGCCATGATCGGCGACGTAGCGCAGCGAGAAGTTGTGGGTCAGCAGGGCGTGCTCCATGGCGAGCACCGCCACCACGGCGCCGCCCAGCATCAACCAGGTGAGCGACCGGCGCCCGCGGGCCAGACCCCACGCCAGGGTGACGACACCGGTGACGGCGGCGAGGAATCCCAGCAGCACCGCCCCTCGACCGATGGCTGCGTCCATCAGGGCGCCGGCGGCGGGGTCGGGACGGTGACGCGCTCGGGATGACGGGCCACGTAGCTGGCACTGTGCTTCACCAGGATCCGGTCGCTGCGGTAGACGTCTCCGGCGAAGTGACCCTCCAGCACAACGGGGATGTTGGGCCGGAAGAGAGCGGGCTGCTCCCCCGTGTGGATGACGGGGACGCGCGTGCCGTTGCTCTCGATGGTGAAGCTGATCTCGCCGTGGCTCAGCTCCTGGACCGAGCGGTCCACGACCAGGCCCTCTATGCGGAAGCGGCGGGTGCCGAGCTGGGCCCGGGACGCGACGGCCTCGTCCGCCGTCTTGAAGTACACGGTTGCGCTCCCGAGTCCCTCCACCACCAGGAACACAAGGGCCCCGACCGGCGGGTCCGGGCCCTGTCACGGGCCCGCACCCGAGGAGCCGGGCCGACCGCGCCGGGGCCGCTACGCAGCCCCGACTCCTCCGCCTCGGCGCCCGCCTCTGTTCCTGCTTCCATGGTCAAGGCGTCGGCCCCGCCTCTGCTCGGCGCTTGTCGCGCGCCAGCTGCCGGCCCCGCCGGACGACCCAACCGGCGTAGGCGGCCAGGGTCGACAGCGAGACGAGGTAGCCGGCGGCCACGTACCCGTTCACGACACCACCTCGAGAAGCTCGTCGGCCTCGGCCCGCCGCTCGGCGAGGGCTGTCTCGAAGCCGCGGTCCTCGAGCCGGGTGGCCAGGTCCTCCACCCGGTAGCGGTGCACGACCAACCAGGCGTAGATCAGGGCGAAGGCGACGAACCCCAGCAGCATGGCCTCGAGCTGGACGCCGTGGATCAGGGGCTTGCGCCGCAGGAGGGTGGACCCCTGGTGCAGCGTCCGCCACCAGTTCACCGAGTAGTGGACGATGGGAACGTCGACCGCGGCCACCAGGCCGCCGATGGCCGAGCGCGTCGCCCTGCTTCCGGCCTCGCCCGGCACCCGGCGCAGGGCGAGGTACCCGAGGAAGAGGGCGAGCAACAGCGCCGTGGTCGTGAGGCGGGCGTCCCAGGTCCACCACACGCCCCAGGTCGGGCGCCCCCAGATCGAGCCCGTGACCAGGGTCAGGGATGCGAACACGACACCCACCTCGGCCGACACGCCCGCGAGGAGATCCCACCTCCGGTCGCGCGTGCGACGCCAGAGGTACAGGAGACTGGCCAGCGCGGTCACGCCGAAGGCGACCTCGCCCATGGTGGCGATGGCGGGGTGGATGTAGATCAGGCGGACCAGCTCTCCCTGCACCACGTCGGGAGGCGTCGTCCACAATCCGAGCACCACGGTGCCCGCCAGCGTCACCAGGGCGCAGAACCCCAGCACCCGGGTCAGTGTCGTCGCCGTGCCCTTCACGCTTCCTCCAAGAGGGCCCCGAAGGCGACCACCCCGAAGGCCACGTACACGACCGCGAAGATGACCAGCAGGCGCAGCCAGGGGCCGGCGCCATCACCTGCCCCTCCGGTGCCCAGAGCCACCTCCCAGGCCCGGGTGGCGGAGAGAAGCACGGGCGCGGCCACGGGGAGGAGGAGGAGGGGGAGCAGTGTCTCGCGCACCCTCAGCCCCGCCGACAACACCCCGTAGACCGTCCCCGAAGCAGCCAGGCCGATGGTGGCCGCCGCGCACGTGGCCAACAGCACCACGCCACCCCTGAGGTCAGTTCCGTAGAGGAGGACCACGCCCGCCGCCAGCAGAGCCTCCAGGGCGACGAGCTGCAGGGCCACCGCCCCCGCCTTGCCCAGGAAGATCCCGGCGGGGTCGAGGCCGGACAGGCGCAGACCATCGCGGGCGCCGTCGGCCGACTCGACGGAGAAGCTGCGCTGCACGGCGAGGATGGCGCAGAACAGCACCGCCACCCAGAAGAGCCCGGCCGCGGCCCGGGTGAGCAGGCCCCGATCGGGATCCAGGGCGAAGGCGAAGAGAACGAGCACGACCACGGCGAAGGGCGCCACCTGGTTGGTCGTCACCCGCGAGCGTCGCTCTATGCGCAGGTCCTTGCCCGCCACGAGCAGGGCGTCACGCAACATGGGCGGGCTCCCCTCGTGGGGCCGAGGCCGCCCGCCGGTCGGGCTGGTGGTGGACCTGGCCACCGGCCATAGTCACGGCCCGGGTAGCCAGGGCGAGAGCCCGGTCGGCCTCGTGAGAGGCGAGCACGACGGTGGCGCCTCCGGCGACGGCGGCCCGCACGGCGTCGTCGAGCAGGTCACGGCCCTGGGCGTCGAGGCCGGCGTGGGGCTCGTCCAGCAGCCACAGCTCGGGCCGGCGGGCCATGCAGATGGCCAGGGCGGTACGGCGGCGCTGGCCGGCCGAGAGCCGGGCCACCGTGACGTCACGCAGCCTCCCATCGAGGCCCAGTCGCTCCAGCACGCCCGCCGCCCCGTCGCCGTCGTCCCGTGACCGACCTCGGGCGGCGCGTACCGCGAACCGGACATTCTCCGCGACGGTGAGGTCGTCGTAGAGCTGGGTGGCGTGACCCAGCAGCGCCACCTGACGGCGCACGGCGCGTCGATCGTCACGCAGGTCGTGGCCCAGGACTTCTGCCTCGCCGGCCACCACGGGCGCCAGGCCGGCGCAGGCCCGCAGCAGGGTCGTCTTGCCCGCCCCGTTGGGTCCCTGCACCAGCACGGTCTCGCCTGCCGCGACGTCGAAGTCGACGCCCGCCAATGCGGGAAAACGGCCAAGAAGGACAACGGCCGAGCGGAAGCGAATCGCAAGCGCCATGCGGTCGGGCCCATGGTACGGGGCCGGACCCTCCGGTTACCATGCGCCAAACGGGGGTCACAAACGCCCCGAGCCATGACCAGAGGGCTGGTGAAGCCCAGCACTACCGTGACCTCATGGCCGGCGTCGCTCCGCTGCCCGACCAGCCCGGACCCGTGCGTCGCCTGGTTGCCGGTGTGGGCCGGACCCTCATCGCCATCGGCCTTTTGATCCTGCTGTTCGTGGCCTACGAGCTGTGGGGGACGGGTTTCGCCGAGGCCCGCAGCCAACGGGCCCTGCGCCACCAGTTCCAGGGGGCCGCACCCACCTCACCGGCGCAACGCACGGAGCCGACCACCGTGGCCCCGCCGACGACGCTCGACCCCGCCAGTGCGCCGCCTCCGGTCCCCGACGGCGATGCCGTCGCCAGGATGAAGATCCCCCGGCTCAAACTGGACAAGATCGTCGTGGAGGGCGTGGCCCTGGACGACCTCAAGAGGGGCCCGGGGCACTACCCGGGGACGCCGTTGCCGGGCCAGCCCGGGAACGCGGCCATCGCCGGCCACCGCACGACCTACGGCGCCCCCTTCTTCGACCTCGACTCCCTCAAGCCCGACGACGAGATCCTCGTGACCACCAGGCAGGGGTCCTTCGAGTACCGGGTGCGGGCGAGCAGGGTGGTGAGCCCGGACGAGGTGCAGGTTCTCGACGCCAGTCCCGACAACCGCCTGACGCTGACCACGTGCAACCCCAGGTTCAGCGCGTCGCAGCGCCTGGTCGTGGTGTCCCAGCTCATCGGCACGGCCGCGGCCTCGCCCCCTCCCTCCCAGCAACCTCCCGCCGCGGTGGCCCCCGCCGGACCCGCACCCGCGGCGTCTCGCCCCAGGGCCGGGCTCTCGGGCGCCAGCGCGGCCCGCTTTCCTGCGCTTGGGTGGGGCGTGGCGGCGGGCGCGGTGTGGCTCGGGGCCTGGGTGCTCGGCCGCCTCTGGCGCCGCTGGCCCGCCTACGCCCTGGGCACGCCCGCCTTCCTGGTGCTCCTCTTCTTGTTCTTCGAGAACTTCAGCCGCCTGCTGCCCGCCAACTACTGATCCGGGGACCTGCGGTCAGTCGATCACCGCGATCAGGTCGCCCTCCTGCACCTGATCCTCAGGCTTGACGGCCACGCTGGCGACGGCGCCGCCGACGGGGGACTCCACCGGTATCTCCATCTTCATCGACTCCAGGATGACCAGGGTGTCGCCCTCCGCCACCTGCTGGCCCACCTCGACGTGGACCTGCCACACGTTGGCGGTGATCTCCGCTCGGACCTCGGTCACGACGGCTCCTCGCTCTACGGCAGACCCCCGGGCCGTCGCCCGCAGGCCGTTCGCCCGCCGCCCTGCCGGCTTCGGTGGTGCCGTCCGGCCTTGGGCCGTTTGTGCGCCGGACGGCGACCGATGACACTACCGGCGTGATCGCGCTCATCCTGCTCTGGCTGCTGAGCGGCCTGTTCATCGGGGCCCTGGGACGCCTGGCCCTCCCCGGGCCCCAGCCCATGGGCTACATCACCACCGCCCTGTGCGGCCTGGGTGGCTCGCTCCTGGGGGGGATCGCCGGGTCGGTGCTCTTCGGCGGCGCTTGGAACGCCCACCACCACCCCCTGGCCTCCCTCGTGCTGGCCGTGCTGGGCGCGGCCCTGCTGGTGTGGCTGGTGTCGGGCCGCCGTCGCGCCGTGTATTAGCGCCCGCCCGTCTCGGCGGCCTACCTGGCCACGACCTCCAGGTCGGCGTCGACCATCATCGCCACCAGGTCGGAGAAACCCACGTCGGGCTTCCACCCCAGCGTCTGGCGGGCCCGGGACGCGTCGCCGACCAGGAGGTCCACCTCGGCGGGGCGGAAGAACCTCTCGTCCACCACGACGTGGTCCTTGTGGTCGAGGCCCACCCGCCCGAACGCCAGCTCGCACAGCTCCCGCACCGAGTGCGTCTCGCCGGTGGCCACCACGTAGTCGGAGGGCTCGTCCTGCTGGAGCATGAGCCACATGGCCCGGACATAGTCACCGGCGAAACCCCAGTCCCTCTGGGCGTCGAGGTTGCCCAGGGCCAGGGTGGTATCCAGCCCGTGCTTGATGCGCGCTGCGCCGTTGGTGATCTTCCTGGTGCTGAACTCCAGCCCCCGGCGAGGGGACTCGTGGTTGAAGAGCATCCCCGACGACGCGTGCAGGCCATAGCTCTCGCGATAGTTCACGGTGATCCAGTGGCCGTACACCTTGGCCACGCCATAGGGGCTGCGGGGATGGAACGGGGTGGTCTCGCGCTGGGGCACCTCGTGGACCTTGCCGAACATCTCGCTGGAGCTGGCCTGGTAGAAGCGGATCTCAGGATCCACGATGCGGATGGCGTCCAGGATCCGGGTCACGCCCAGGGCCGTCGTCTCACCGGTCAGCACGGGCTGGGAGAAGGAGGTCTGCACGAAGGACTGGGCCGCCAGGTTGTACACCTCGTTCGG
The DNA here is from genome assembly GCA_005884125.1 of Actinomycetota bacterium. Lineage (GTDB taxonomy): Bacteria > Actinomycetota > Acidimicrobiia > Acidimicrobiales > AC-35 > AC-35. The sequence continues at coordinate 8,215 of VAXP01000060.1, forward strand.
CCGGTGCTCGCGCAGGATGCTGATCATCGAGATCTCGTCGAGCAGGTCGCCGGTCACGAGGGTCACCCGGTCCTGGATGTGGGCGATGCGCTCGAAGTTCAGGGTGCTGCTCCGGCGCAGCATGCCGATGACCTCGTAGCCCTGATCGAGGAGGAGCTCGGCCAGGTAGGAGCCGTCCTGCCCGGTGATGCCGGTGATGAGCGCGCGCTTGGCCATGGCCATGTTGTACCTGCGGCCAGCCCACCTGTCTGCTAACCCAGTTGGCACATGGCCGAGAACCTGGGGCGCCGGATCGCACGGCTGCGCGGTGAGCTGGGGTGGACCCAGCAGGACCTGGCGACCCGGCTGGCCATCTCCCGGGTGGCCGTGTCCCACCTCGAGGCCGGCCTGACCGTGCCCAGCGAGCGCACCGTCACCCTCCTGGCCGGGCTGTTCAAGCTCGAGCCGTGGGAGCTGGTCGAGAACACCTCTTATCCGCAGGCCAAGGCCGAGCGCCTTCCCCCGGTCGCCGCCCGCTACACCGAGGTCGAACTCCAGCTTCGCCTGATGGAGGCCGAGCTCGACAGGGCCGACGGCGCCGGCGGTGCCGGGGGCGAAGAGATGACCGCAGCCTGGCGCCATCGCCTGGAGCTGCTGCGCAAGTGCGCCCACGACGCCCGGGAGCAGGAGGCGCTCCGGCTCGCCCTGCGCCGCCTCCGCGGCCGCTGACCCGCCGTCCCGGCGGTCTCAGACGGGCAGGACCCCGTGCTTGCGCCAGGGCCGCTCCACCGTCTTGGTAGCCGAAACCCGCAGCCCCCTCACGATGGCAGCCCGGGTCTCGGCCGGATCGATGATGGCGTCGACCTGGGCGTGACCGGCGGCGATGTAGGGATCGATGTTCTTGCGCAGCTCCTCGGCCATGGCCAGACGGGCCTGGGTCCGCTGCTCGCCCTCGGGGATCGCCTCCAGCTGCCTGCGCATGATGATGTTGACCATCCCGTCCGGTCCCATCACCGCGATCTCGGCCGTGGGCCAGGCGACGATGTAGTCGGCTTCGTAGGCGGTGCCGTTCATCACGAAGTAGCCGGCCCCGTACGCCTTGCGCAACACCACCGTCACCTTGGGAACGCTCGCCTCGGACACGGCGAAGAGCATCTTGGCGCCGTGGCGGATGATCCCCTGCTTCTCGACGGCTGAGCCCACGGTGAAGCCGGGGACGTCCTGCAGGAAGACGAGCGGGATACCGAAGGCGTCGCACAGCCAGACGAAACGGGCCGACTTGTCCGCCGAGTTCACGTCCAGCGTCCCACCGAGGACCTTGGGCTGGCTGGCCACGATGCCCACGGGCTGGCCGCCGAAACGGGCGAAGCCGGTGATGACGTTGCGGGCCCAGTCCGGCTTCATGGGGAAAAACTCGCCGTCGTCGACAACTGCATGGATGACGCGGTGCATGTCATAGGCGCGCCGAGGCGCAGTGGGCACCACGTCGTACAGCTCCTCGCAGCGCCGGTCGGCGGGATCGGACGTGGGCCGGCGGGGGGGCGCCTCACGGTTGTGGGACGGAAAGTAGGACAGGTACTGGCGGACCACCCTCAGGCAGTCGGCGTCGTCCGCCACCTCCAGGTCGGCGACGCCACTTACACGGTTGTGGACCTGCGAGCCTCCCATCTCCTCTTCGGTCACGTCCTCGCCGGTAGCCGCCTTCACGAGGTGCCTGCCCCCCAGCGCCATCGACGAAGTCCCCTTGACCATGGGAACGAAGTCGGCCAGGGCGGGTATGTAGGCCGTGCCCGCGGCGCAGTGCCCGAGCATGGCCGCCACCATGGGGACGACCCCGCTCATGGTGACCTGCTCGCGGAACAGCGCCCCCGCGCCTGCGAAGGTCGAGCCTGTCGACTGTTGTATCCGGGCTCCGGCCGAGTCGAGGAGCCAGATCATCGGTATGCGCTGGCGGAGGGCCAGCTCGCGCATGCGCGCCGTCTTGTGCTCGCCGACCGCGCCCATGGATCCGGCCAGGACGGTGAAGTCGTAGGAGCAGACGGCGACCCGCCGGCCGTCGATCTCGCCCACGCCCGCGACCATCCCGTCGGCCGCCAGATAGCCCTTGCTCTCGGCCAGGGCCGGATCCATGGAGTCGGCCAGCAGGCCGTACTCGACCCACGTACCCGGATCGAGCAGGAGGTCCAGACGCTCCCGCACCGGCATCTTCCCCAGCGAGCGCTGGCGGGTGACCAGCTCAGGACCACCCATGGCCAGGGCCCGGCTCCGGCGGTGCCGGAGGTCGTCCACCAGCGGGGCCCAGTCGTGCAGCTGGGCTTCCTGGGCCCCCTTGGCCGCCTGGTCCGGAGAGCTGGCCGAGCTGCCCGCCCGGCCCGCCTCGGGCGCTGCTTCCTCCGGCGGGGCTGTTCTGGGAACGTCGGCCATGTGGGCTACCTCCCGGTCCAGCGCGGCGGGCGCTTCTCGGCGAAGGCGGCGATGCCCTCGCGCGAGTCCTCCGTCAGAGTCGTCAGGGTCAGCTGCGTGTGCAGGTACCCCAGCGCCTCCCGGGCGGGAAGATCCCACACCGCGTAGAAGGCGTCCCGGCCCAGCTTCATCACCGCGGGCGACTTGGCCGCCAGCGTGGCGGCCAGCTCGTCGACGGCGGCGTCGAGCTCGTCCACCGGCACCACACGTGTTACGAAGCCGATCCGCTCCGCCTCCTGGGCGCTCACCCGGCGGCCGGTGAGCATGAGCTCGAGCACCCGCTTGGGGGGCATCGATCGCACCAGGGGGACGGTGATCATGTAGGGCCACAGCCCCACGTCCACCTCCGGCGTGCCGAACTGGGCGTCGTCGGCTGCGACCACCAGGTCGCAGGCCAGCGCCAGCCCGAACCCCCCGGCCAGCGCATAGCCGCGGACGCGTGCGATGGTGGGCTTTCCCAGGTCCCACATCTCCAGGAAGAGCCGGGCCAGCTCGCCCCGCCCCTGGTGCAGGTCGACGAACCCGGCGCCCTCGGCCATGCCCGTCAGGTCGGCTCCCGCGCAGAAGGCCTTGTCCCCCGCCCCGGTGAGGACCAGGACGCGCACGGCCGGGTCGGCCTTGGCCCGGGCCAGGGCCTCCCGCAGCCCCGTCGTCACCCCCCACGAGATGGCGTTACGCCTCTCGGGCCGGTTGATCGTCACCCGGGCCACACCGTCGGAGACGTCGAAGAGGACCTCATCGGCCACGGATGCGGACGGTAGCGTGGCGGGCACATGGGCTTCACGATCGTCGCCGTGGCGGTCGGGCTCGTCCTGGGCCTGCTCAGCGGCGGGCGCCCCCGTTTCCTGGCTGACAAGCAGATCCGCGGTTGGCCCCTGCTCCTGGCCGGACTGGTGCTCCAGGCCGCCGTGAGCCGCATCCCCGACGGCTGGGACATGGCCGCGCTGATCGCCTCCTATGCCGTTCTGCTCCTGTTCGGTGTGGCCAACCTCAGGCTCGTGGGCATGCCCCTGGTGCTGGTGGGCCTGGCCCTCAACGCCTTCACCATCACCCTCAACGGAGGGATGTCGGTGCGACCCTCGGCCGTCCTCGCGGCCAGGGCGGCTCCGGCCGACAAGCTCGCCCACCTCCGCGTCGTGGGCAAGCACCACCTGGCTCGTCCCTCTGACCGCCTGACGATCCTCTCCGACGTGATCCCGGTGCGCCCCCTCCACGAGGTTCTCTCCTTCGGCGACATCATCATGAGCCTGGGTGTGGCCGACGTCCTGGCCAATCTGCTCCGGCCGCCGCGGCGGGTGGAGGCGACCGGGGAACCCGACGGGCCCGACGAGGTGGCGACCGAGCCCGGGACAAGGGCAGGAGAGGCCGGCCGCAGCCCCTGACCAGGACATCCCGCGGAGCCGCCGGGCGGCTCACTAGCCTTGGGAGGTGGTGGTCGACGTGGGTGAGCTGGAGCACGAGCTGTGCCGCATCCCGGGGGTCACCGCCGCCCGTGTCGTCATGGACGAGGAGGACGTCCCCGTCGAGGTCCACGTCCTGGCCACGACGGAGAAGCACGCCAAACAGCTGGTACGTGACGTGCAGTCGGTGGCGATAACGACCTTCGGCCTGGACATCGACCGCCGCGTCGTCTCCGTCGTCCAGCTCGACGAGCTTCCGGGCGCAGGCCCGGCGCCGGGCGCGCCGGTCGCCGGCATGGAGGACAACTACAACTACATGAACGCCACGGCCGTCGGCGCCGGCCGCGCCGAGGACCACGAGCCCATCCGCCTGGCCGTGGAGGGTGTCAGCCTGTCCGTCGAAGGCTCGCGCACGTCGATAAGCGTCACCCTCCGGCAAGGCAACCGCCGCATCGTGGGCAGCAGGGAGGGCTCGTCCTCGCCCAGCACCGCGCTGCGCCTGACCGCTCTGGCCACCCTGTCCGCCCTGCAGGAGCTCCTCCCCGCCGCCCAGCGAGCCGATGTGGACGCGGTGGGCATATTGCGC
>VAXP01000123.1 GCA_005884125.1 Actinomycetota bacterium
GGCCCCGACCCCGGGCTCGGCCATCACCTCCAGCCGGCGTCGGCGGGACATGGGGGCCAGAAGCCCGTCGGCCGCGTCGGCCAGGCCGTCCACGTGCAGCAGGCCGGTGAGGCCGAGGTCGGCGGCCACCACCACCGCGGCAGCCAGGCCCGTGGACCACACCTGGGCCCCGCCCCACCACAGCCCGCCCAGGGCCAGGCCCAGGACCAGACCCACCACCGGGAACCAGGCCAGGGCCTCGGGCGTGGGCGCCCGGGCCCCGCCCAGGGGCGTGAGGAAGGAGATGGCCGAGCGCACTCATCCCCCTCCGGGTCGGGCCGGCGCGGGTTGGAGCGGGAGCACCATCCCGGCCACGACCAGCACGACGTCGTCGGCCACGGCCGCCACCCGGCGGTTGAGCTCTCCCAGGGCGTCGCGGAAGACGAGGCCGGAAGGGCTGGAAGGGTGCACTCCCAGGCCGACCTCGTCGGACACGATCACGGTGTCGCCGGGCCGGTCCACGAGCTCCCGGCACAGCCTGTCGCCGTGGCCCGCCCGCTCGTCCGCGCCCGCCAGCCACATGCCCAGGGAGTCGACGAGCACCGTGCCCGTCAGCTGCCCGGTCACCCCGGCCAGGTCCGACGCCGGGTCCAGCTCGACGGTGCGCCACGCCGGGGGGCGCCGGGCCCGGTGGGCCGCCACCCTGACGAGGAGGTCGGGGTCTCCGCCGTCGGGTGCGCAGTCATCGAGGAAGGCGGTGGCCACGTAGGTGACGGGCTGGGGAAGCAGGGAGGCCATGCCCTCGGCCACCTCGGACTTGCCCGACCGGGCCCCGCCCAGCACCAGGGCGATCACCGCGTGGCCGTCCCCGCCCCGTCGACGACGGCCCGGCGCACGGCCCGAGCCAGGCGGGCGCCCCACAGCGAGCGGGGCCCGCCGAAGGAATGGGCCCTCCCCTGCTCGGGGCACACCAGGCAGAGGGCGTCGGTGGCCGTGCCCGTGGCGTCCAGGCCCAGCTCCCGCACCGCCTGCACCTTGGCCTCGGCCGCGGTGGCCACCGCGTTGACCAGGGCCGCGTCGGACAGGCGCTCGGGCAGGAGGGCGACCAGGTTGATGGTCCCCACCAGGTCCACGGGCCGGCCGTCGTCGGGGGCAGCGGCCTGGACGGGATGGCCCAGCCCCACCGTGGCCAGCGCCTCCACCCCGTCGTCGGCCGCGGTGGCGTAGCGCCGTACGTCGGCGGCCGTGAGCATCCCGACACCGCGGCCGGCCAGGCCCAGGGACACGCCCAGCTTGGCCAGGTGGAACTCGGGGTCGCGGCGGGCGTAGGACGCGGGAACCTGGGCGTTGAGCACCCAGCGCCTGGTGCCCAGACCACCGCCGTGGGGTGCCGAGGCGATGACGCGCATGGGCGCGGGGAGGCGCCAAACCAGCACGGGGAGGTCCCGCGCGCCCTCACGACGCGACCGGGTCTGCAACTGCACGACGTCCACGCGTCTCCTCCGTCTCCCCTCCGGCCGGGGCCGGCGGTGCTGCGGGCAGGCAGGTCTCCTGGCTCCCGGATCAGCGCTCACCCCCTGCCTTCCCGCCCCGAAGGGCCGTGGCGTTCGGTGGGGGCTTGCTCCCCGGTGACAGTTGCGGGACAGCCCCGGACTCACACCGGGTTCCCTGCGCTGCGGGCCGAACACTACCGTTCCGCCGATGACCCGCGCCGAGTCGCTGGTGCTGCTCAACACCGGGCACGGCAAGGGCAAGTCCTCGGCCGCCTTCGGGGTCATGGGCCGGGGGTGGGCCCGGGGCTGGACCGTCGGGGTTGTCCAGTTCGTGAAGGGGGGCAAGTGGCGCACGGGCGAGCGCAAGCTGGCCGACCACCTGGGCGTGGAGTGGCACACGCTGGGAGACGGGTTCACGTGGGAGTCCACCGACCTGGACGAGACCGCGGCCAAGGGGCGCCACGCCTGGGAGGTGGCGGCGGCCAAGCTGGCGTCGGGCGACTACGACCTGCTCATCCTGGACGAGATCACCTACGCGGTGAGCTACGGGTGGGTGGCGGTAGAGGACGTCGTCGCCGGCATCGAGGCCCGATCGCCGCGCACGAACGTGGTGATGACCGGTCGCGACGCGGCGCCCGAGCTCGTCGAGGTGGCCGACACCGCCACCGAGATGAGCAAGATCAAGCACGCCTTCGACCGCGGCATCACGGCCAAGAAGGGCATCGAGTACTGAGGCGGACGTGGGGCCGAGGGCTAGGGCGCGGCCACGTCCACCACCAGGCGGGGAGGGCCGGCCAGGGTCTGCACCCGGAAGGGCGCCTGTTGCTTGAGGCCCATGACCCAGGTCAGCACCGCTTCGAATCCGCCGGCGCGCACCAGCTCGACGACGTTGGTCGTGCTGTCGGGGCGCAGGTCGTCGGCGCCGGCGTAGGTGGAGTGGCCGGACGCGTCGCCGTCGGACGCGTGCTCCAGGTGCACCCGCAGCACGGCGCTCCCGGCCACCTGCACCTCCCGGCCCGACGCGTCCTCCAGGATGGGGCGGCTCACGTACCCGACGCGGTAACCGGGGGCCCGGCCCCGGAAGTCGAAGACGACCCGATCGAAGCCGGCCTGGTGGGAGACGCGGATCCCGGTGAGCAACGACTGGGTCGCCGTCCCCGGTGGGACCGACACCTCGGACGTGGAAGCGCCGGCCAACGCGGGCACGGGGATCGTCGTGGCCGTGGTGGACGTGGGGGCCACGGTGGCCGGGGGTCTCGTCACCGGTGAGAGGGTGGGTCGCTGTCCGCCGCACCCGGCGGAGGCGGCGAGCGCAACCAGTGCAACCAGTGCGGCGGTGGCGCGGCCCGACACGATGCCGAGGGTAGGCCGCGTACCGGTGCCCTACGCTCGGGCGCCCATGAGCCCCGCACTCGGGCCCCGCCTGGTGGTGGCCGGCACCCACTCGGGCGTGGGCAAGACCACGGTGGCCACCGGGCTCATGGCCGCGCTCGCCCGGACGGGGCTCTCGGTGGGCGCGGCCAAGGTCGGGCCCGACTTCATCGATCCCGGCTACCACGGGCTGGCCACCGGGCGCGCCTCCCGCAACCTCGACGCCTGGATCTCGGGCCCGGAGACGGTGGCACCCCTGGCCGCGGCCGCGGGCGACGGGGCCGACGTGCTCGTGGTGGAGGGGGTGATGGGGCTCTTCGACGGGGCCGCCGAGGACGCCGGGACGGCCAGCACCGCCCACGTGGCCCGCCTCCTGGGCGCGCCCGTGGTGCTCGTGGTCGACGCCGCTGCCCTCAGCGGCTCGGTGGCGGCCCTGGTCCACGGGTTCCGCAGCTTCGACCCCTCCGTCCGGGTGGAAGGGGTGGTGCTCAACCGGGTGGGCAGCGACGGTCACGAGGTGATGCTGCGAGAGGCCCTGGCCCCCCTGGGTCTCCCCGTCCTGGGAGTGCTGCGCCGCGACGACGCCCTGGTCTGGCGCGACCGCCACCTGGGGCTGGTGCCCGTGGTCGAGCACCGAGACGAGGTGGTGCGGGCCCTGGACCGCCTGGCCCAGAGCGTGTCCCGAGCGTGCGATGTCGGTGCCCTCCTGGCCCTGGCCCGGGGCGCGCCCGCCCGGGCTGTCGCCCCCCTGGCGCAGGCCCGGCCCGTGGCCCGCGTCCGGGTGGCGGTGGCCCGGGGCCCGGCCTTCTCCTTCGCCTATCCCGACAACGACGAGCGCCTGGCCGAGGCGGGCGCCGAGCTCGTCCCCTTCGACCCCCTCACCGACCGGGGGCTCCCCCGCCAGGTCGACGGCCTGGTCGTGGGCGGGGGTTTCCCCGAGGCCTTTGCCCAGGCCCTGGCCGACAACCGACCGCTCCTCGGAGACGTCAGGGCTCGGGTCGGGGCCGGCCTCGTCACCTGGGCCGAGTGCGGCGGGCTCATGTGGCTGGCCCGCTCGCTCGACGGCCTGCCCCTGGCCGGCGTGCTCGACGCCGAAGCCACCATGACCGACCGTCTCACCCTCGGGTACCGGCGGGCCCGACTCCTGCACCCGTCCCCTCTGGGCCCGGTGGGGACCGAGCTGCGCGGCCACGAGTTCCACTACTCGGTGGTCTCGCCTCCGGGCGAGGCCATCGCCCTGGAGTCGCGCTTCGGCAGGGGGACGGAGGGCTTCGCCTCGCCCACCCTGCTGGCCAGCTACCTCCACCTCCATCTGGCCGCCCGGCCCGACCTGGCCGAGGCCTTCGTGGCCCGGGCCGGGCGCACTACGCTCACGCCACCGCAGGCCACGGACAGCCGGTGTGAGTCCGGCGCGGTGGCGCCGCTGTGACCGGGGAGCCTCGCCCTTCGGGGTGAGGTGGGGAGCCGGGAGCCAGCCCCTGGGCCCGCGGCTGCTCAGCGACCCGGCGCCGGCGCAGGACCATGTCATCACCGCCGATCGAGGCGAGACAGGCACGGCTCACGGGCGTGGGTGTGGGCCCGGGCGACCCCGAGCTGATCACGGCCCGGGCCCTACGGGTGCTGCGCCAGGCCGACCGAGTCGTGGCCCCCGCGGTGGCCGCCGACACCGAAGGCAGGGCCGAAAGCGTGGTGCGCCGGGCCGACCCCGACCTCGCGGTCCACCGCGTCGTCTTCGCCATGGTCCCACCCACCCATGACGGGGCCGGCAACGGCCATACGGCGCGGGCCCAGTCGCACCGGGGCGCGGCCCAGGCCCTGCTCCCCTACCTGGACGCGGGCGAGCACGTCGCCTTCGTGACCCTGGGCGACCCCAACGTGTACAGCACCTTCTCCTCGCTGGTGGCCGCGGCCCGCGCCCTGCGGCCCACGCTGAGGATCGAGACCGTCCCCGGGATCATGGCCTTCCAGGATCTCGCGGCCCGGGCCGCGACCGTGCTCCTCGACGGCACCGAGGAGCTCACCCTGGTGGCCGCGCTGGACGGCATCGCCGCGCTCGAGCGCGCCCTGGCAGATCCCGAGCGGGCCATCGTCGTGTACAAGGGGGGCAAGCACCTCCCCGCCATCACCTCCGCCCTCGCCCGGGCCGGCCGCCTGGAGGGGGCGGTCATGGGAGAGCTGCTCGGCCTCCCCGGAGAGCGGGTGGGCCGGCTCACCGACGTGCCCGCCTCCGGTGAGGGCCCGGTCAGCTACCTGGCCACCGTCGTGGTGCCGCCCGGGAGCCGAGGCCGTTGATCTCCTTCGTGGGGGCCGGCCCCGGGGCGCCCGACCTCATCACCCTGCGGGGCAGGGACCGCCTGGCCGCGGCCGACGTGGTGGTGTGGGCCTCCTCCCTCGTGCCCGAGGCCGTGCTCGACCACGCGCCGGCCGGCGCCGTGGTGCACGACTCCGCGTCCATGACCCTGGAGGACGTCCTGTCCGTCTACCAGGCCCACCCCGACGCCGCCATCGTGAGGCTGCACTCCGGGGACCCCTCCGTCTACGGCGCCATCCAGGAGCAGATCGACTGGTGCGTGGCCCAGGGGCGCGACTTCGAGATCGTTCCCGGCGTGAGCTCGCTGGGCGCGGCCGCAGCCGCCCTGGGCCAGGAGCTCACCGTCCCCAACGTGGCCCAGAGCGTGGTGCTCACGCGCCTGGCCGGACGCACGGCCAGCTCGATGCCCGAGCGCGAGTCGGTGACCGCCTTCTCGGCCCACGGCGCCACCCTCGCCGTCTTCCTCTCCGCCGCCCGTCCCGCCGAGCTGGCCGCCCAGCTGCTGGCGCCGGGTTCGGCCTACGGCCCCGACACCCCGGCCGCCATCGTGGTGCGGGCCACGTGGCCCGACCAGCGGGTGCTGCGCACCACCTTGGGCCGGCTACCCGCCGACCTCGAGGCCACCGGCGCCCGCACCACCGTGCTCGTGCTGGTGGGGCCGGCCCTGGCCGGACGGCCCCACCCGGCCGCCCGCAGCAACCTCTACGACCCCGCCTTCGCCCACGGCTTGCGGCGCCGCTCCCGGTCCGGGTCCACTGCGGGGCGACCGGCGTGAGCCGCGTCCCCCGCGCCGGGGCCGGACAGGCCGTCGAGCCCGGCCCGGACCCACGCCCCGGTCCACGGCTGCGCACGGGTTGGACGACCGGGACGTGTGCCTCGGCCGCGGCCAAGGCCGCGGCCCTCGGGCTCGTCGATGGAGCGCCGCCGGACCGGGTCGTGGTGACCCTCCCCGACGGCCGGCGGGTGGGCTTTGCCGTGGAGGTCGAGTCGATCAACCGCTGCGTGGTGGTCAAGGACGCGGGCGACGACCCCGACTGCACCAACGGCGCCCGCATGACGGCCGAGGTCGCGGCCGCACCGGAGGGGACCGTGACCGGCATGCGGGCCGGGCCCGGCGTGGGGACGGTCACCCTGCCCGGGCTGGGGCTGGCGGTGGGCTCCCCCGCCATCAACCCCGTGCCCCGGCGCATGATCCTGTCCGCACTGGCCGAGGTCACCGACCAGCCCCTGGACGTCACCCTGTCCGTGCCCGGGGGCGAGGCCATGGCCGAGCACACCAGCAACGCCAGGCTCGGCATCGTGGGGGGGATCTCGGTGCTGGGCACCACGGGCATCGTGCGGCCCTTCTCCACCGCGTCGTGGCGGGCCTCCGTCGTTCAGCAGGTGGACGTGGCCGCGGCCCAGGGTGAGCGCACCATCGTGCTGGCCACCGGCAGCCGCTCCGACGTGGCCGCCCAGCGCCTCCTCCCTCGGCTTCCGACGGTCTGCTTCGTCGAGGTGGGCGACTTCACCGGCATCGCCCTGCGCCGGGCCGCGGCCGCGGGAATGCGCAGGGCCGTGTTCGTGGGCATGGCCGGCAAGATCGCCAAGCTGGCCGCGGGCGTCATGATGACCCACTTCCACCGCTCCCGCGTCGACGGGGACGTGCTGGCCCGCGCCGCCCTCGAGGCTGTCGCCCCCCCGGAGGTTCTGGCCGCGGCCACGGCCACGGCCACGGCCCGGCACTTCTTCGAGACGTGCGTGCAGGCGGGATGGACCTCGCCGCTGGAGGTGCTCTGCCTGTGGGCCCGCCGGGCGTGCGAGGCCCACTGCGCCGGCGCCCTGGCCGTCGAGATCCTCATGGTCGACTTCGATGGCCAGGAGATGGTCGCCCGTGCCTAGCTCGATCGCCGTGGTGGGCCTGGCCGGGGGGGCGGGCGCGTTGGGGGCGGCCGCCGAGCGGGCCCTGGCCGGCGCCGACCTCGTGGTCGGGGGCCACCGCCAGCTCGGGGCCGCGGGGCCCGTGGTGAGCCGGCGGGCCCGCACCGCCCCCGTCGAGGGCGACGTGGCCGCCGTCCTCGACGCAGTGGCCGCCGAGCCCGGGCGGGTGTGCGTCCTCGCCTCGGGCGACCCCGGCTTCTTCGGCATAGTGCGTCCCCTGGCCCGTCGCTTCGGTCCCGGGCTCCTCGAGGTCCATCCCGCGCCCTCATCCGTCTCGCTGGCCTTCGCCCGCCTGGGCCTGTCCTGGGACGACGCCGCGGTGGTCTCGGCCCACGGCCGGCCCCTGCCCGAGGCCGTCGCCCTGGCCGCCACCGCCCTGCGCGCCCCTGACGGCAAGGTTGCCGTGCTCACGTCCCCCGACTCGCCGCCCGAAGCGGTGGGCGCCGCTGTCCGCGCCGCCCTGGCCGGCCCCGACGCCGGTGCCGGCCGCAGTCCCGCCCGCGTCTCCGGCGCGGTGTGCAGCCGCCTGGGCCACCCCGACGAGAGCTGCACCACCATCGACCTGGACGGGCTGGCCTCGGGCCGCTTCGACCCGCTGTCCGTCGTCGTCCTCCTCGCCGGCGGCGGCGTGCCCGCCCGGCGCGCCCTGTCGTGGGGACTGCCCGCCCGGGCCTTCGCCCATCGGGACGGGCTCATCACCAAGGACGAGGTGCGGGCGGTGGCGCTGGGAAAGCTCGAGCTCCCCGCCGCCGGCGTGGTGTGGGACGTGGGCGCCGGGAGCGCGAGCGTGGCCGTGGAGTGCGCCCGCCTCGCTCCCGGCCTGGACGTGTGGGCGGTGGAGCGGGACCCGGCCCGGGCGTGCACGGCCCGACGCAACGCTCGCGACCACGGCGTGCCCCTGCGGGTGGTGGAAGGATCGGCGCCGGAAGCCCTCCTCGGGCTTCCTTCCCCCGACCGGGCCTTCGTCGGGGGTGGGGGCCTCCCCGTCCTCGACGCCGTGCTCGACCGGCTCCGCCCCGGCGGCCGGGTGGTCGCCACCTACGCGGCCATGGACAGGGCCGCGGCCGCGGCCGGCCGGCTCGGCTCCCTGGTGGCCTTGGACGTGGCCAGGGGCGTGCGCCTTCCCGACGGCGGCCTGCGCCTGGAGGCCGAGAACCCGGTCTTCGTGGTCTGGGGGCCGGAGGAACACCCGTGACCGTGCTCTCCGTATCCGTCACCGAGCGGGGCCGGGATCTGGCCGCCCGCCTCCCCTACCCGCACCACCACGGCCAGGCCGCGGAGACGGTGCGCCGGCGGTGGCCCGACGTCCAGGGATTCGTCCTCTTCCTGGCCACCGGCGCGGCCGTGCGCATCGTCGCCCCCCTTCTGGCCGACAAGGCCCGGGATCCGGCCGTGGTGTGCGTCGACGACGCCGGCCTGCACGCCGTGGCCCTGTGCGGCGGCCACGGGGGTGGCGCCAACGCCCTGGCCCGGGAGGTGGCCGCCCTTCTCGCAGCCGCGCCCGTGGTCACCACGGCCACCGACGCCGTCGGGTTTCCCGCCCTGGACGACCTCCCCGGCTTGGTGGTGCGGGGTGAGACCGCGCAGGTGACCACCGCCCTCCTCGATGGCCGCCGCGTAGCGGTGGACAACCCCCTGGGCTGGCCCCTGGCCCCGGCCCTCACCGACCTCCTCGCGGCGGCGGCAGGCGCGCCCGGGGAGGTGGAGGCCCGGATCGTGGTCACCGACGGGGCGTCGTCGCCGGCGCTGGCCGGGTCCGGCCTGCCCACGGCCCTGCTCCACCCGCCCTCGCTGGTCGTCGGGGTGGGGGCCGCCACCGCCACCTCGGAGGAGGAGGTCGTGGGGCTGGTGAGCCAGGTCCTGGCCCAGGCCGGGCTAACCCCCGAGTCGGCCGCGGCCGTGGCGACCCTCGACCGCCGGGCCGGCGACGCCGCCCTGCGGGCTGTGGGCCGCGTCCTGGGCCGGCCCGTGCACGGCTTCCCCGCGGCCGCCCTGGCCGGCGTGCCCGTCCCCAACCCCAGCCCGGTGGTCGCCGGCGCGGTGGGCACCCCCAGCGTGGCCGAGGCCGCCGCCCTCCTCGGCGCCGGGCCCGGCGCCGCCCTGGTCGTTCCCAAGCGTCGGGGCCCGTCCGCCACCGTCGCCGTGGCCCGCCGGGCCGGCCCGCCCGGTCGCGTCGCCGTGGTCGGCCTGGGCCCGGGAGGGGCCGCCCACCGCACTCCGGCGGCGGGGGCCGCGGTGCGGGCGGCCGAGGTCGTGATCGGCTACGGCCCCTACGTCGACCAGGCCTCCGACCTCCTGGGCCCGGGCCAGGAGGTGGTGCGCTCACCCATCGGCGCCGAGCTGGTCAGGGCCAAGCAGGCCCTGGCCGAGGCCGCCGCGGGCCGGCGGGTGGTCGTGGTCTGCTCAGGCGACCCCGGCGTGTACGCCATGGCCTCCCTCGTGCTGGAGCTGGCCGAGCAGGCCGGGCCCGGGGTCGAGGTCACCGTGGTCCCCGGGGTCACCGCGGCGCTGGCCGCGGCCGCCCTGCTGGGCGCGCCCCTGGGCCACGACCACGCCGCCGTGAGCCTGTCCGACCTCCATACCCCGTGGTCGGCCATCGAGGCCCGGCTGCACGCCGTGGGCCGGGCCGACCTCGCCGTGACCATCTACAACCCCCGGTCCCGAGGCCGGCCCTGGCAGCTGGGCGCGGCGCGCGACGTGCTCCTCTCCCACCGGCCGCGCTCGACCCCCGTCGGCGTGGTCACCGACGCGGGGCGAGACGGCCAGCGCGTCTTCCTCACCACCCTGGCCCGGCTCGATCCCGACGACGTGGGCATGACCACCTGCGTAGTAGTGGGCGCCTCCACCACCAAGGTGGTCTCGGGGCGAATGGTGACGCCCCGGGGGTACGGCCCGTGACCGCCACCCTGCTCATCGATGGCCGCTGCACGGCCTGCGGCGCCTGCCTGGCCACCTGCCCCGAGCGGGCGCTGGTGCGCGCCCCGCTCCGCCCGGGGCTGCTGGCCTCGCTCTGCACCGGCTGCCTGGCGTGCATCGAGGTTTGCCCCCGGGACGCCATCTCCGAGGCGGGCGAAGGCGGGGAGCCGGGAGGGTGACGGGATGACGCCGACCAGTGGGGTGCACCCCATCGAAGCCGAGAGTCACCGCATCCTCAGCCGGCGGGTCGACCTGAACCATCTCTCCCCGGATGTAGGGGCGGTGGTGGCCAGGGTCGTGCACGCCACCGCCGACCTCGACTTCGCCCACAGCCTCGTGCTCGACCAGGACGCGGTGGCGGCCGGCGTCGCCGCCCTCCGGGCCGGCGCCCCGGTCATCGCCGACGTGGAGATGGTCAGGGCCGGGATCACGGCCGCCGCCGCCCTCTGCTACCTCGATGACGTCACCGCGGAACAGGCCGCGCCCCTGACCCGCAGCGCCGCGGCCATGGGTGTGGCCGCGGCCCGGCACCCCGAAGGCGCGGTGGTGGTGGTCGGCTGCGCCCCCACCGCCCTGGCCCAGGTGGTGCGCCTGGCCGCTGAGCGGCGCCTGCGTCCCGCGCTGGTGGTCGGTCTCCCCGTCGGGTTCGTGGGCGCGGCCGAGGCCAAGGAGGGCCTCAGGGCCAGCGGGCTTGCCGCCATCTCCAACGTGGGCGAGAAGGGCGGCTCGGGCGCGGCCGCCGCGGTCGTGAACGCCCTGGCCCGCCTGGCGGCGGCGTCGTGAGCGACAACTCCCCCGCCCTGCTCCTCATCGGCCACGGCAGCCGGTCGGGGGCCGGGGTGGCCGACTACTGGCGCCTCGCCCGGGCGGTGAAGACGGCCTCCCCCGCCCTGCAGGTCGGCTGCGGCTTCATCGAGCTGGCCCACCCCGGCCTGGACGAGGCCATCGACGACGTGGTGGCCGAAGGAGCGACCTCGGTGGTGGGCGTTCCCCTGGTCCTGCTGGGCGCCGGCCATCTCAAGAGCGACGGGCCCGCGGCGCTGGACCGGGCCCGCCTTCGCCACCCCGGTGTGGGCTTCGCCTACGCCCGCGACCTCGGCATCCACCCCAAGGTCCTGGCCGTGGCCTCCGACCGCATCGCCGCCGCCCTCACCCCCGCGGCCCGGTCCGGGTCCTCCGCCGCGGTGGTGCTCGTGGGGCGGGGCTCCACCGACCCCGACGCCAACGCCGACCTCCACAAGGTGGCCCGCCTCCTCCAGGACACCTGCGGCCTGGGGTGGGCCGAGCCCGCCTTTGTGTCCCTGGCCCCCCCTTCGGTCCCGGCCGCCCTGGAGCGCTGCCGCCTCCTCGGGGCGACCACGGTGGGCGTGGTGCCCTACTTCCTGTTCACAGGCGTGCTGGTGGCCCGCATCCGCTCCCAGGTCGAGGCCTGGTCGGCGGCTCACCCGGCCACGACCGTGACCGTCGGCCCCTACCTGGGGCCCGATCCCCGCATCGCCTCGCTGGTGCTCGACCGCTACGCCGAGGCGGTGGCGGGCGAGGCCCGCATGAACTGCGACTGCTGCGTCTACCGCGTGCCCCTACCCGGCTACGAGCACCGGGTGGGCCAGCCCCTGCCCGTGGCCGGACCTGTCCACAATCACGGCTGAGCCGGGCTCGACCCCCCTGCCGGTCGGAAACCGGCCGGAAGCTCAGATGGGGCGGGGGGCCGCTGTCCGGGGCCGGGCGAAGCGGCCCACGCCCCCCACCCGCACGGCCGCGGCCTGGGCCTCGGGCTTACGTCCGCCCAGCGAGCCCAGGAGCCGGGGCGCCCGCTGAGCGGCACCGCCCATCCACCACAGGGCGGCGGCGATGGCCATCAGCAGCCCGACCGACATGACCTGCTGCTGGCGCTCCTTGGTCCAGCCCGACGCGTGCCCGGCCCGGCGCAGCCCCAGGGAGGGCGAGGCCGGGGCCGGCGCCGCCGGGGCGGGGGGCGGAGCCGCGGCCAGGGGCGTGTCGGTGGGGATGGAGGCCGACAGTCCGGCTCCGCTCGGGGGCAGGGTGGGCCCGGCCAGAGCGGTGGCCGGGGTCAGGGGGGTGGTGGCCTCCGGCGGAGACGCGCCCGTGTCGCCCGAGGTCGGCCCGCCCGCGGCGGGCGGGGCGCTGACGCCCATGGAGCCCTGGTCAGGCTTGGCGAACTTGACCAGGAAGGGCGCGGGCCCGCTGGGCAGCACGGCCAGGTCGAACTGACCGGGCTGGGTCATGAGGCTGGACGCCAGGGTGAAGGTCACCGTGTTGCCGTCGGGAGAGACCTGTCCGGCGATCGGGGTGGCGGGGCAGTTGTACTTGGGGGCGTCGGTCATGGCCCCGTTCTCCTCCGCCTTCCACTGCGACGTTATGGGGCACACCTGCAGGCTGGCCCCCTGGGTGCTGCTGTTGGGGGCGATGCTGAGGATGAGGGTGCCCGAGGCCTGGGTGGGGTCCACCGACTGTCCGTCCTGCTCGGAGGGCACCTTGTACAGCACGGCGGCGAAGGCCACCGGGCCGGCGGGCGAACCCGCCACCTCGAGCTCACCGGGGTTGGCGGTGGCGTTGGGCAGCGCCCCCGAGGCGGGCTGGGCCGTGCTCCACCACCCCGTCTGGTCGGGTGCGGCCGCGCCGGCGATGGGCACCTCCAGGAGCGTCATGGCCGCGGTGGCCACCGCGGCGGCGGCCAGGCCCCTGAGCACCCGCCTCACGCCTCTCCCTCCGATCTGGCCCGGCGCCGGGGTCGGGCCCGGGCCGGCTTGGCGTCCTCCGAACCCGGCGTGGCCGAGCCTCCCGATCCCGAGCGATGGATCACGGCCATGTCCCCACCGAGGTAGGACTCTATTACCCGGGGGTCGGACGTGACCTCCTCCGGCGTCCCCCGGGTCACGACCGCGCCCAGGTCGAGGGCGATGATCTCGTCGGACACCGACGTGATGAGGGGCATGTCGTGCTCGATTATGAGCATGGAGCAGCTCGTCTCCTCGCGGATGCGACGCAGCAGGGGTCCCAGCGCCTCCGTCTCCCGCTGGGCGATCCCCGACGAGGGCTCGTCCAGGATGAGCACGGTCGGGTCGTGGGCGATGGCCATGGCCAGGTCGACTATGCGCCGGGTGCCGGTCGAGAGCTCGGCCACGAACTTGTCGCGGAAGGCCCCCAGGTTCATGAGCTCGATGAGGTCGTCGACGGTGAAGGCGACGTCCTCCTCCGACTCCTGCACCGCGGGGAGGTTGAGCAACGCGGCCAGGTGGTCCCGGGTGTCGATGTGGCGCTCGAGGCCGATGGCCACGTTCTCGGCCACCGTGAGGGTGGGGAAGATGCGGGCGTCCTGGAAGGAGCGCCCCAGCCCGATGGCGGCCCGGCGGTCGGGCCCCCAGCTGGTGACGTCCCTGCCGTTGAAGGCGATGCGCCCGGCGTCCAGGGTCAGGATCCCGGAGATGAGGTCGAAGATCGTCGTCTTCCCCGCCCCGTTGGGACCGATGAGACCCAGGATCTCGTGCTCCCTGAGGTCGAAGGTGACGTCGTCCACCGCGGTGATGCCGCCGAAGCGCTTGGTCAGGCCGAAGACCTCGAGCACGGCCGGGGCGGCCTGACGCTCGCCGTTGGCCCGGCGTCTGGGGGAGGCGGCCGTCCTGGTCCCGTCGCCCTGCCCACCCGTGACCGAGCCCACGCCCTCCAGGAACACCGAGCGCAGGATGTCGCCCCGCTCCAGGAGTTCGCCGGTGGGGCCGGAGAAGCGCACCTCGCCCTTCTCCATGAAGTAGGCCCGCTCGGCCAGGGTCAGGGCCACGTTCACGGACTGCTCGACCAGGATGATGGTGCAGCCCTGCTCGTGGATGCGGCGCACGATCTGGAGGAGCTGCTCCACCACGGTGGGCGCCAGCCCCAGGGAGAGCTCGTCGATGATGAGCAGGTTGGGCTTGGCCACGAAGGCCATCCCCAGGGCCAGCTGCTGCTGCTCTCCACCGGACATGTTCCCGGCCATCTGGTCCCAACGCTCCCGGAGGCGGGGGAACAGGGCCAGCACCTGGTCCACCCGCGCCGCCACCTCGGCCGGGTCCTCGCGTGCGTAGAGCCAGGTCCCGGCCCGGAAGTGCTCGGCCACGGTGAGGGTGGGGAACACGGCCTTGCCCCCCGGGACCTGGATGATGCCCAGCTTCGAGGTCTCGACCGCGTCGGCGTGGGTGATGTCACGGCCGTCGAACACGATGGTGCCGGCGATGGGATCCACCAACCCGGAGATGGCCTTGAGCAGCGTGGACTTGCCCGCGCCGTTGGTCCCCAGCAGGGCGATGATCTCCCCCTGGCGCACCTCGAGGTCGACCCCGAAGAGGACCTGGACCTTGTCGTAGGCGACGTCCACGCCCCGGCACACCAGGGCGAGGCGGTCGGGTCCGCCCTGGCCGTCCTGCACGTCGGCGGGCACCGCCGCCTCCCGGCGGCGCCCGAGCAGGCGCTCGGTCCAGCGGGTCCTGTCCTGGGTCGCGGGCCCGCTCATCGGCGGGCCTCCCGGGCCTGCTGGAGCCGGGTCTGGCCGCCCCGGGCCCCGGTGGGTTCGACCTCACCGTTGCCGGCCACCTGCAGGTGCGGGTGGTGGGCCGCCTCGGCCAGGGTGAGGACATCGCCGCAGACGGGGCAGGCCACGGTTGCGTCCCCGCCCAGGTCGAAGGTCTCGGCCTCCTCCACCCGCTGCTCGGCCTGGGTGACGATGCTCTGCTCCTCCTCGCCCGTCTCCACCCGCTTGTCGGCCACCAGCGACGGCACCAGGATGTTGTGCTTGGCCGCCACCTTGCGCAGGAACTTGTCCCGCTCCTGGAACATGGCCTCCGCCGTACCGCCCGGATAGAAGTAGAGCTGGACGATGAGGAGCGGCCCCAGCAGGAGGAGGGGCAGGATGGAGGCGATGTTCTTCCCCAGGATCGGGTCCAGGCGGTGGCCGAAGAGGGTCACGACCTCGAGGCCCACGGCGCCCACCACCGCGAAGGGGACGGACGTGAGCCCGCCGATCACGGTGGCCAGGAAGATGGCGATGCTGGCCTGCACGCTGTAGGTGTCCTTGATCACGTTGTGCTGGTCGTAGGCGAACAGCACGCCCGCCATCCCGGCGATGGCCCCGGACACGGCGAAAGCGGCCAGCCTGGTGCGCACCAGGTTGATGGCGTAGGAGGGAGCCGCCCGCTGGTTGTCACGGGCCGCGATGAGCACCCGGCCGCTGCGGTTCTTCCTGAACCAGGTGGCCATGAGGATGGCCGCGGCCAGGAAGACGATGCAGACGAAGTAGAAGGTGCGCTCGTTGTCCATGTTGATGCGCTGGTACAGCATGGGCCGGGTGGACAGGTGCCCCGGTAGCCCCACCATGCCCAAGTGCTTGCCGAAGTAGCGAGGGTTGAGGAAGTAGTTCTGGATGGCATAGCCGAAGGCCAGCGTCGTCACCGCCAGATAGAGGCCCTGGATGCGTATGGCCGGCAGGCCGATGATGACGGCCGCGGCCACGCCCGCGGCGATGCCGATGGCCATCGCCTCGAAGAAGTCGATGTTGTGGTGGCCGACCAGCCCCCCGGCCACGCCCGCGGCCGCGCCCACCAGGCCGAACTGGCCCAGGCTGATCTGGCCCGCCCACCCCGTCAGCACGACCATGGACACAGCCACGATGGCGTACAGGCAGATGACGGTGAGCAGCGGGATGTCGGCCATGGGCACCAGGAAGGGGGCGGCCACGGCGACGGCCGCGGCCAGGCAGAGCAGGGTCAGGCGGGCCGTCTGCACCTCGCGCAGGCCCCGCAGCTCCAGGGGTACGGGGCGGAACTGCTTCACCGTCTGCCAGCTGGACGTGTCCGAGTCCAGGGCCCGGGTGACGGTGCGGCGCTGGATGAGCAGCACCAGCAGGATCACCACCAGCATGAGGGCCGAGGCCAGGTTGTTGTCGCCGTTCTTGGCCACCGAGCCGAAGATGATGATGCCCACGGCCATGCCCGCGACCAGGGCTCTACCCATGAACTCCATGCGGGCGAAGACCGCCGCGGCCAGGGCGTAGAGCAGGGTGTCGAACCCCAGGGTGGCGTTGCTGGGCACACCGATCAGGGGAGCCTGGACGAAGATGGCCACCGCGGCCAGGAGCCCGGCCAGGCCCCACGCCACCGTCTGCACCCGGCGCACGGGGATCCCCAGCAGGGAGGCGCGGTCGGCGTTCTCGGCCGAGGCCCGCAGGGCGATGCCGATCCGGGTGTAGCGCAGGAACAGGGTGAGGGCGATGGTCAGCACCACCACCGACAGCAGAGCCGCCACCTGGTTGCCGGTCAGGATGGGCTTGCCATGGGCGTTCTTGATCACCCACCGGTCCCACGGCGTGGGCACCAGCGATATCTCCCCGGCCCGGGCGCCCAGCCAGATGGGGATGAAGAACCCGATGGCGGCCAGGCCCGTGGCCACGGCCAGGGTCACCACGGAGAGGATGAGCCGGGGCGAGCGCGAGAAGCGCCGGATGATGGTGATGTCGACCAGCACCGCGACCAGGGGACCGCCGATCAGGGCGATGGGGGCCACCAGCAGGTAGCTGATGTGGTTCTGCACGTCGAGGAGCAGGGCCAGGATGGCGGGCACGGCGCCGATGGCGGCCGCGGCGAAGTTGATGATGCGGTTGGTGCGGTAGATGAGGATGAGCCCGACGGCCACGATCCCGTAGAGGGAGCCCAGGGCGACGCCGGCGATGAGGTAGTTGAGCGAGAGGTGGAAGTAGAGCTGGACGGCGATGTAGAAGCCGACGCCGAGCAGGGCCCCCCGGACCGACTTGGCCACCATGGTGTCGCTCTGGAGCAGCTCCATGACCTCGCCCAGGCCCGAGGGCCGGCCCCGCCCCTTGTCGGGTGAGGGCTCGGGGGGAGCGCCGGGGCGCTCCATCGTCGCCGTCACGAGGACGGCCTCAGGGGGTAGGGAGCGGTCAAGGGCTGAGGGCCCCGCCCGTCAGCCCCGGTCACGGCGTCCTCGACTTGGTGTCAGGCACCGGGGGCCCGTCGGGCATGCCCGGGTACTGGGTCAGGTTGTAGCGGTCCCCCTCGATCTGCACGTACGTCCCGGGCTTGTCGTTGTAGGGCGAGTTCTTGTGCTTGTCGAAGTACATGACCCGGGCGTCCTGGATCCAGTTCCAGTCACCAGGACCCAAGGCGAGCAGGGCGTTGGTGCTCTTGCCTCCGCCCATCGTGCCCATGCCGGCTGCCCGGTCCGACATGTTCCTGGGGTTCAGCGTGGGGCCGGCGGCCTCGATGAGGTTGGCCATCATCACGTAGGCCTGGGCGATGGTCGTGGCGCTCAGGGGGGTGAAGGGCAGCTGCGTGCCACCACCCGCCTTGAACACCCGAACCCCCTCTACGTTGTCCTGGGGGCCCAGCGGCCCGACGGTGGACAGCCCGTAGGCGATGTCGTACTCACACCCTCCGGAGGGTCTCGGGCAGCCCAGGCCCGTCTCGTAGGACTGGCCGACCACGTCGAAGTCCATGCCCTGGTCCGAGGCGATCACGTTCTCGGGGTAGTAGTTGTTGCCCTGCTCGCCCTCGTAGAGGAAGGCGGGAGCGACCGGGTCGCACAGGCAGAGCACGATGTTGGCCGGGTCCTGTGGCGTGTCCATGGCCGCGATGCCCGCCGCCACCTGCTGGGCCGCGGTGTTGATGTCCTGGGCGTAGAAGTAGAAGTGGTTGAGCACCTCGCCGTTGCCGCACAGCCGGTGGATCTCGGGCACCAGGACGTTCTTGACCGTGTTCTCGTTGTCGGGGTCGTTGGTGCTGATGATCCCCAGCCTCCGGGGCTGGCCGTTGAAGTTCTGGAGCTGGTTCTGGGTCTCGGCGTAGCGGACCTTGCGGTTGGGGTTGGTCTGAGTGGAGAGCTGGCTGCAGTAGAACTGGGCGAAGGCCTTCTCCGTCCTGCTGGCGCTCTCCCCCGGGCTGTAGAACAGCTGACCGCGCGTGCTGGGGTCGACCAGCGTGTTGGCGAACTCGTCGGAGAATCCCACGCCACCCACGGCCACCACCTTGCGCCTGGCGATCTCCTGGTAGCAGGCCGAGCACAGGGTGGTGTTCCAGAAGAACATGTATGGGTGGTAGGTGTCGATGACCCGGTCCATCTCCGGGATGAGGCAGCCGTAGTCGGGGGGGACGCTCTGGCACTGGCCCGAGTAGGTGGCGATGCTCACCTTGCGTCCGTAGAGCACGTAGTGGCCGTTGATGAAGTTGGCCATGGCCGTGTCGAAGGACTTGGCCTGGTCGTAGGTGACGAGCAGGCCCTCGGCCTGGAGGATGGCGTTGACCTCGGCGCCGTAGTTCGACACGTAGTCGACGATCTTGATCTCCTTGTCGCTCACGCCCTGGTAGGTGCCGCCCCCGTTGTTCGCCGCAGCCGCGGTGGCGGCGTTACCGACGGCGCCGGCCACGCACGGAGGGGCCCAGTAGGCGAGGGCGGGGTCGAACTCGCGTCCTCCGACGCAGTGGCTGGTGTCCCCGCTGGCCGCCGCGGCCGCGCCCGGGGTTCCCGGGGCCGCCGCGCCCCCGCCGCCTCCGCCGGCCGCTCCCGGCGCCGCGCCACCAGGACCGGCCGCCCCCCCGGGCCCACCGACGCTGGCCGAGGCCCCCGCCGCCGCCGCTCCCGGCGATCCCGCCACCGCCTCTCCGGCGGATCCCCCGCCGGCCACGCCGCCGCCGGCGGCCAGTCCGGCCGTGGGGGCCTTCGAGGGAATGGTGGCGATGATGAGCAGCTGGACCGCGACGGCCGCCGCCAACGGGGCGTAGCGGCGAGCCAGCGTCGTCCTGTTCATGGCTGTAGCCAACCTCCAATGGCGACCAGGGCGGGGCCACCGACGCTAAGTGTGTCACCGGTCACATGAGTCATACCCGTCACCCCCCGGTCGAATACCGACCGCGCGTGACGAAGGACACATGTGGCCGCGCTCCGCCTAGGTTCGCCCCGCGGCGAGCCGATCCCTGCTCGGCCCCGGCTGGACCAGCGCTTTTTCGGGGGCGGTGCTCCCGATAGGTCAGGTCTGGAGGCTTTTGACCTCGAGGTACTCCTCGAGCCCGAACTTCCCCAGCTCACGCCCGTGGCCCGACTGCTTGTATCCGCCGAACGGGGCCATGGGGTTGAAGCTCCCCCCGTTGACCTCGACCTGGCCCGTGCGCAGGCGCCGGGCCACGGCCTTGGCCCTCTCCGGGTCGCCGGACCACACACCACCGGCGAGGCCGTAGATGGTGTCATTGGCGATCTCGACCGCTTCGTCCTCCGTGTCGTAGGGGAGGATGGCCAGCACGGGCCCGAAGATCTCCTCCTGGGCGATGGTCATGTCCGAGCGCACGTCGGAGAACACGGTGGGGCGGACGAAGTAGCCCTTGTCCAGACCCTCGGGTGCCTCCGGGCCACCGGTGAGGAGCCTGGCCCCTTCCTCCACTCCCTTGTTGATGTAATTGCGCACCCGCTCCCGCTGAACGGCCGATACCAGGGGTCCGAGCCGGGTCCCTTCGGTGAAGGGATCGCCCGGCGTGTAGGCCTCGGCCGCCTTGACGGCGATGGCCTCGGCTTCGGCCAGCTTGGACCGGGGCACGAGCATGCGGGTCAGGGCCGAGCACGTCTGGCCCGAGTTCAGGTAGCACTTGCCCACCCCGTCGGCCACCGCCCGCTCCAGGTCGGCGTCGTCGAGGATGACGTTGGGCGACTTGCCCCCCAGCTCCAGGGCCACGCGCTTGACCGTGGCCGATGCCAGCTCACTCACCCGCCTTCCCGCCCGGGTCGAGCCGGTGAAGCTCACCATGTCGACATCGGGATGGGCGGCGATGGCCTCACCCACGACCGGGCCGACGCCGGCCACCAGGTTGAACACGCCCTGGGGCAGCCCCACCTCGTCGATGATCTCGGCCAGGATGAAGGCGTTGAGGGGCGCCACCTCGCTGGGCTTGAGCACCACGGTGCAGCCCGCGGCCAGCGCCGGCGCGACCTTGGCCGCGATCTGGTGCAGCGGGTAGTTCCACGGGGTGATGGCCCCCACCACCCCCACCGGCTCCCGCACCACCAGGGAGCTGCCGATCTGCTCCTCGAAGGCGAATGAGTCGACGACCTCGGCCATGGACCCGAACGTCATGGTGGGCAAGCCGCCCTGGATCATCATGGACAGGTTCAGGGGCATGCCCACCTCGCCCGCCACCGTGCTGGCGATCTCCGTCATCCGGGCCTGCAGCCCCTCGGTGATGCGCTGGAGGTACTTCCCCCGCTCCTCCCGCGATGTGGCCGCCCAGCCCGGGAAGGCGGCGCGGGCTGCCTTGACGGCCCGGTCGACGTCCTCGGGCGTGCCGTCGGGGATGCTGCCCATCACCTCCTCGGTCGTCGAGTTGGTGACGTCGATGGTGCCGGTTCCGGTCGACGGGACCCAGGCACCGTCGATGTAGATCTTGTCCCGAACCTGCATGTGGCCCCCTTGCTCGCGGCGAGACGATTTCCGCCGCTCACCATAGTTCCGGGCTTGCCCGGGCGGCCCGGGTTGCCCTCCGGGGCACCTGGGGGTGGCGCTCCGGCCGCCGTGGTGTATCGAATGGTGGGATGACCACGACGGCCGAGGACCTCTTCCTCCCCGAGCCCGAGCCCAGGGAGGTGCGCTACACCGTCATCTCCGTCGACGATCACCTGGTAGAGCCACCCGACATGTTCGAGGGCCGGCTACCGGGCCCGCTCCAGGACCGGGCCCCCAGGATCGTGGAGAACAGGAAGGGCCACCAGGTCTGGGAGTTCGACGGCAAGTTCTACAGCCAGGTGGGCATGAACGCGGTGGCGGGCCGGAGGCCGGAAACGGTCGAGCTCGAGCCCTTCCGGTTCGACCAGATGCGACGGGGTTGCTGGGACATCCACGCCCGCGTGCAGGACATGGACATCAACGGCGTGTGGGCCTCGCTCAACTTCCCCTCCATGATCACCGGGTTCTGCGGCCGGGTCTTCTCCCAGTGCTCGGACCCCGAGCTCGGCCTGGCCGTGACCCGGGCCTGGAACGACTGGCTCTTCGAGGAGTGGTACTCCCCGTACCCGGAGCGCATCATCCCCATGGGCATCACCTGGCTGTCCGACCCCGAGGTCGGCGCCGAGGAGATCAGGCGCAACGCCGAGCGGGGCTTCCGCTCGGTCACCCTCCCCGAGCGGCCCCACCGTCTCGGCCTCCCGTCCATCTTCACCGCCTACTGGGAGCCCATCGTCCGAGCCTGCGCCGAGACGGGAACAGTCGTCAGCCTCCACGTGGGCTCCTCGGGCATGGCCGACTTCCCCGAGGGCTGCCCCGGCGTCCAGCTCGGCGCCACGCTGTTCGGCCAGATGTCCCTCACGGCCTGCGCCGAGTGGCTCTGGTCGGGCTGGCCCTTGCGCTACCCCGACCTCGAGCTGGCCATGTCCGAGGGCGGCATCGGCTGGGTGGCCATGCTCATCGACCGCCTCGACAACATCGTCGACCGCTCCGGGTACGGCCTGGGCTGGGACATTCGCCCGGCCGACGTGCTGCGCCGCAACTTCTGGTTCTGCACCATCGACGACCCTTCGACCATCGAGACCCGCCACGCCATCGGAGTCGACAACGTCATGGTGGAGGTCGATTTTCCCCACGGAGACGGCACCTGGCCCGATACCCAGGCCGTGATCGAGCGCTTCTGGGGTCACATCCCCGCAGCCGAGCTGCGCCTGATGTGCTGCGAGAACGCGGCCCGTCTCTACCGGCACCCGCTCCCCGATCGCGTCCTGCCCCAGGCGCCATAGACGGCCATGGCACCGGAGGGGACGAAGGCTGAGCGCCAGACGCTGGACCGCTTCATCGCCCGCTACGGGGTGGGCCAGAACGAGGCCACCAGGGCGGTGGAGCTGGCCGTCATCGGCGGGGACTGGGGCGCCAACGGCTACACCACCCTGGCCCAGGCCGACGTCCTGGGCCAGGTGCTCGGGCTGGAGCCCGGGACCCGCCTGCTCGACCTGGGATCGGGGCGAGGGTGGCCCGGGCTCTACCTGGCCAAGCGCCACGGCTGCACGGCCGTGCTCAGCGACCTACCCGTCGAGGCCCTGCGCGCCGGCGCGGCCCGGGCTCGAGCCGAAAAGGTCTCGGGCCGGGTCGGCTCGGTGCTGGCCAGCGCCCGGCATCTGCCCTTCACCCCGGACAGCTTCGACGCCATAGTGCACACCGACGTGCTCTGTTGACTGCGGGCCAAGCTCTCCGTGCTGAGAGCGTGCCTGCGCCTCCTCCGCCCCGCAGGCCGCACGGCCTTCCACACCATCCACCTGGCCGACGGCCTCACCCGGGCCCAGCACCGGCGGGGGGCGCGGGCCGGCCCCGTCGCCGTGGCCTGCTCGCGGCCCCACACCCAGCTGCTGGGCGCTGCCGGATTCGTGGACGTGCGGGAGACGGACCTCACGCCTGAGTTCGCCTCCGTGACCCGGGCCTGGATGGAGAGCTACGACGCCCACCGCCCGGAGCTCGAGGCCCTCTTGGGCCGCGACACCTTCGTGGCCCGCCAGGCCGAAAGGCGATCCCAGCTCGGGGCCATAGAGGCCGGCCTCCTCCGCCGGTCGATGCTCGTGGCCTCACGCCCGTGACCAGGCCGCACGCCGGGGCCGCGATCCCTGCCCCAGCGGTAGCGTCGCTGCCGGCTCGTCACACAAGGAGGGGCCGTGAGCGACTTCCTGTCCGACATCGAGACGCTGCGCCGCAACGCCCGGGCTCACATCGAGAAGGGGGCCATCACCGAGACCTACGGAGCCGACCGCGACAGGGTCATCTCCGTGCTCAACGAGGTGCTGGCCACCGAGCTGGTCTGCGTCCTGCGCTACAAGCGCCACTACTACATGGCCCAGGGCCTCCACTCCTCACCCGTGGCCCAGGAGTTCCTCCAGCACGCCAACCAGGAGCAGGGCCACGCCGACCTGGTCGCGGCCCGCATCATCCAGCTCCAGGGCGAGCCCGACTTCAATCCCGCCACCCTGGTCGCCCGCAGCCACGCCGAGTACGCCCCGGGCACGGGCCTGGTGGACATGATCACGGAGGACCTGGTCGCCGAGCGGGTGGCAATCGCCTCCTACCAGGAGATCATCCGCTGGCTGGACACGGGCGACCCCACGACCAGGCGCCTCATGGAGGACATCCTGGTGGTGGAGGAGGAGCACGCCGAGGACCTGCTGACGCTCCTGGCCGACATGGGCGAGACCCCGTAGGGGCCGCGCCGCCTCCTCTGTCCTCGCCCCGGTGGGACACTGGCGACGGTGACGACAGGGACAGAGCAGGCAGGGCCGGACGTGGCCGCGGGGCTCTCCGACGCGGAGCTCGCCGAGCTGTACCGGGCCCTGCTCCTCCCCCGGCTCATCGAGGAGAAGATGCTCGTGCTCGTCCGCCAGGGCCGGCTGTCGAAGTGGTTCTCGGGCATGGGCCAGGAGGCGGTGTCGGTCGGCATCGTGAGCGCCCTGGAGCCGGATGACTGGGTGCTCCCCATGCACCGCAACCTGGGCGTGTTCACGGGGCGGGGGTTCGACCTCGACCGCCTCCTGCGCCAGCTCCTGGGCCGGGAGGGCGGCTACAGCCACGGGCGGGAGCGCTCGTTCCACTTCGGCAGCCTCGAGCACCGGGTCGTGGGCATGATCAGCCACCTGGGGGCCATGCTCCCCGTCGCCGACGGCCTGGCCCTGGCCGGCCGGCTCCGGGGCAGGGGCACGGTGGCCGTGGCCATCTGCGGGGACGGCGCGACCAGCGAAGGCGACGTGCACGAAGCCATGAACCTCGCCGCGGTGTGGAAGCTCCCCGTGGTGTTCGTCATCGAGAACAACCAGTGGGCCCTGTCGACGCCAACCAACGAGCAGTACGCCTGCGAGGACCTGGCCCAACGGGCCCCGGGATACGGCATGCCCGGGGAGGTGGTGGACGGCAACGACGTGCTCGCGGTACGCGCCGCCGTCTCCGCGGCCGCGGAGCGGGCCCGCCGGGGCCAGGGTCCATCCCTGCTCGAGTGCAAGACCTTCCGCATGAGGGGCCACGAGGAGGCCTCGGGCACCGACTACGTCCCCGGCGGGCTGGTGGAGCGCTGGGCCGGCCTCGACCCCCTGGTGCGCCTGGAAGCGGTGCTCGACGAGAGCGGTGTCTGCCCCGAGGACGAGCGGGCCCGCCTCCGGGCCGCGCTGCAGACAGAGATCGACGACGCGGTGGCCGGCGCCCTGGCCGCACCCGTGCCCGACTCGACCCCCGAGCGCGAGGTGGCCGACGTGTGGGCTCCCCCCGCGCCGCTGAGGCGGCAGCCGCAGACGGCGGAGGAGCCGGACCAAGGCGGGCGCGAGCTCCGTTACCTCGACGCCATCACCGACGGGTTGCGCACGGCCATGGCGGCCGACGAGCGGGTCGTCCTCCTGGGCCAGGACATCGCCGAGTACGGAGGCGTGTTCAAGGCCACCGACGGCCTCTTCGCCGAGTTCGGATCGCCGCGGGTGCGGAACACACCGATCATCGAATCCGGTGCCATCGGAGCGGCCATGGGCCTCGCCCTCGACGGCTTCCGCCCCATGGTCGAGATGCAGTTCGGCGACTTCGTCACCTGCGGCTTCAACCAGATCGTCAACAACCTGGCCAAGACCCACTACCGCTGGGGAGCGTCCGTCCCCGTGGTGCTCCGGCTGCCCGTCGGGGGCGGGCTGGGCGCGGGCCCGTTCCACAGCCAGGACGTGGAGGCGTGGTTCTGCCACGTGGCCGGGCTCAAGGGCGTCGCCCCCGCCACCCCGGCCGACGCCCGGGGGCTGCTGCTGGCCGCCTTCGACGCGCAGCGCCCGGGGCCCCGTCCCCACCGGGCACGTGACCGTGCCCATCGGCGCCGGGCGCATCGCCAGGCCCGGCCGTGACGCCACCGTGGCCACGTGGTCGGCCGGCGTGCCCTGGGCCGTGGCCGCCGCCGAGGAGCTGGCGGCCCAAGAAGGTGCAGACGTCGAGGTGATCGACCTGCGATCGCTCCTCCCCTGGGACACCGACCTGGTGGCCGACTCCGTCAGGCGCACAGGCCGGCTGCTCGTCCTGCACGAGGCGCCCGTCACCGGGGGCTTCGGGGCCGAGGTGGCCGCGACCGTGGCCGACCTCGCCTTCGACCGCCTCGACGCCCCCGTCCGTCGGCTGGGCGCCCTCGACACACCGGTTCCCTTCGCCAAGGCCCTGGAGGAGCTGGCGTCGCCCCGGGGCCGGTTGATCACGACGCTGCGCGACCTTCTCGCCTACTGACGCCGATCTCACCCAGGACGGCGCAGAGCACGTCCAGGCCGTGCTCGAGCTCCT
The DNA here is from genome assembly GCA_005884125.1 of Actinomycetota bacterium. GTDB lineage: Bacteria > Actinomycetota > Acidimicrobiia > Acidimicrobiales > AC-35 > AC-35. The sequence goes on from VAXP01000123.1 coordinate 25,295, forward strand.
CGTCGCTGATCGTGAGCGGAGGAGCCAGGCGCACCACCTCCTGGTGGGGCCCGCAGGAGATGAGCAGCACACCCCGATCCAGGCACCGGCGCTGCACCTCCTCCACGACCTGGGCCGAGGTCAGCTCCACGCCGACCATGAGCCCAACGCCCCGGACGTCGACGACCACGCCCGGGCAATCGGCCGCGGCGGCGGCGAGTCGGGTCAGCGCCCGCTCTCCGAGCACCCTGGCCCGCAGGCACAGGTCCTCCTCCTCGATCACCTCCAGGGTGGCCAGGGCGGCCGCGCAGGCCACGGGGTTGCCACCGAAGGTGGAGCCGTGGCACCCCGGGGGCCAGGCTTCCATCAGACGCCTGGGTGCGACGATCCCGCCCAGGGGCAGACCGGAGGCGACGCCCTTGGCGAAGAGCACGGCGTCGGGTGCCACCCCGAAGGTCTCCGCGGCGAAGAATCTCCCGGTGCGGCCCACGCCGCACTGGACCTCGTCGAACACGAGCAGGATCCCGTGGGCGTCGCAGCGCTGGCGCAGGCCCTGGAGCCAGGCCACCGGGGGCACCACGTATCCCCCTCGCCCAGGACCGGCTCCACGACCATGGCCGCCACCTCGGACGGCGCCACCACCGCGTCCAGGAGCTGGTCCAGGCCGGCCAGGGCCGACGCCACCGGGGCGTGGTACACGCCGGGCAGCAGAGGGCCGTAGCCCGCCCGGTAGCGGGCCTTGGCCGTGGTCAGGGACGTGGCCGCCAGCGTGCGGCCGTGGAAGCCCCCGGTGAAGGCGATCACCCCGGGCCGTCCCGTCGTCTTGCGCGCCATCTTGATGACCCCGTCGACCGACTCGGCCCCGGAGTTGCAGAAGAAGACCTGGGGCTCGTCAAGGAAGGGGCACAGCCGGGCCAGCCGCTCGGCCAGCTCCACGTTGGGCTGGTTGTGCACGACGATCGAGGTGTGGATGAGCGTCGCCGCCTGGCGCTGGATGGCCTCCACCACCCGGGGATGGCAGTGGCCGAGATTGACCACGGCGATGCCCGCGGCCAGGTCCAGGTACCGGCGCCCTTCCGCGTCCACGACCCAGCTGCCCTGGCCCCGCTCGGCCACCACGTCGAAGTAGCGGTACAGGACTCCGGCCAGAACCCGGGCGTCCCGGTCGAGCCACTCCTGCGTGCTCATGCCCCCGTCTCCCCCGGCACGGGCGGGCGGTTGTCGATCTGGGCCCGCTGCAGGCGCTGCGAGTAGTCGACGTACACGCTCTTCACCTGACTGAACTGTCTGATGCCGTGCGTGCCCGCCTCCCGGAACCCGTTTCCGGTGTGCTTGGTCCCCCCGAAGGGCAGGCCGATCTCGGCGCCGATGGTGGGCGCGTTCACGTACACGATGCCGGCGTCGATCGTCTCCACGGCCCGGAGGGCCTCGTTGATGTCGCGCGTGTAGACGGCGGCCGACAGGCCGAACTCCACCCCGTTGACGATGCCCACGGCCTCGTCCAGGTCGGTCGCCTCCAGGACGGCCAGCACCGGCCCGAAGAGCTCCTCCTTGGCGGCGCGCGCCTCGGGCTTGACGCCCGTCAGGACGGTGGGCTCGACGAACGAACCGCCCCCGCAGTGGGGCACGTCCCGGCGCAGCTTGCCGCCGCACGCCACCCTGGCCCCCTCGGCCACGGCCGCGTCGATGGCGGCGGCCACCCGCTCGGCGGCCTGGGCGGTGATGAGGGGTCCCACGTCGGTGGCGGGGTCGAGAGGATCGCCCAGCCGCAGGCGCCCGGCTCTGTCCACGATCCGGCCCACCAGCTCGTCGACGACGGAGGGCTCCACCACCAGCCTGCTGGTCGAGGTGCAGCGCTGACCGGCGGTGCCGAAGGCGCCGAAGATGGCCCCGTCGATGACGAGGTCCAGGTCGGCATCGGCCCGCACGATCATGGCGTTCTTGCCCCCCAGCTCGAGCGACACCGTACGGGGGCCCCGCTCCATGGCCGCCACCGCCACCCGGCGCCCGGTCGCCACCGAGCCGGTGAAGCTGACCGCCCCCACCGCGCCGTGCACGGCCAGCGCCTCACCCGGCTCGGCCCCGCCGTGGACCACCTGGAGGAGCTCGGCGGGGATGCCGGCGTCGATGCACGTCTCCACGAACACCTCGCAGCAGCGGGGCGCCAGCTCGGAGGGCTTGATGACCACGCCGTTGCCGGCCAGGAGGGCGGGGAACACCTTCCATGCCGGGATGGCCACGGGAAAGTTCCACGGGGTGATGAGGCCCACCACGCCGATGGGCTGGCGCGACGTCCACGCCAGCTTGCTGGCCAGCTCGGAGGGGACGGTCTCGCCCCAGGCGGCCCGCCCCTGGCCGGCCACGAAGCCGGCCATGTCCACCGCCTCCTGCACGTCGCCCCCGGCCTCCACCAGCACCTTGCCCGCCTCCCAGCTGACCAGGCGGGCCAGCTCGTGCTTGCGCCCGGCGAGGGCGGCGGCGCAGGCCCCGATGCGCTCGGCTCGAGCGGGGACGGGGACCCGGGCCCACGCCCGCTGGGCGTCAGCCGCGGCGGCCACCGCCGCGTCGACCTCGGCCGCGGTGTGCACGGGCAGGGTGGCGACGACCTCCGCGGGACGGGCCGGGCTTACGGAGTCGAAGGTGGCCATGCACCCTCCCTTCGGGACAGGAGCCTCGGAACGTTCGTTCCAGGTAGTCCGGTGATTGTAACGTTTGTTCCGTGACGGTGAGCGAGCAGGTGGTGGCGGCCCGGTCCGAGCTGTCGCCCGCCGAGGCCCGGGTGGCGGCCCAGGTCCTGGCCGCGCCGTCCAGGGTCGCCTTCGGCACCGTGGCCGAGCTGGCCCGGCGCGCCGGCACCGGCACCGCCACCGTGGTGCGCTTCACCACCAAGGCCGGCTACCGGGGCTTCGCCGACCTCCAGGCCTCGGTGCGAGCGGAGATGTCGGAAAGCCTGAGGCCGGCGGCCGAGCGCATACGCGAGCCCGCGGCCCGCGACCTCGTCGACCTCACCCTGCACGCCGAGCTCGACAACGTGCGGGCGACGCTCCAGGGCGTCGATCGCGAGGCATTCGCCCAGGCCGTCCGCCTCCTGGCCCGCTCGCGGCGGGTGCTGATCGCCGCAGGCGAGGCCTCGGCGGGCGTCGCCCGCGTCCTCCGCGACCACCTGTCCATGCTGCGGCCCGCGGTCGAGCTCGTCCGGGGATCGCCCGTGCGCGTCGTCTCCGACCTGGCTACCGCCCGCGACGGCGACCTGCTCGTCGCCCTCGACCTCCGCCGCTACGACCGCTGGGTCCTCGACGCCCTGGACCAGGCGAAGCGCTCGGGTCTCCACGTCGTCGCCCTCACCGACGGGCCCCTGTCTCCCCTGGCCCGGCGGGCCACGGTGGCCTTCACCGTGGCGGCCGAGGGCAGCGGTCCCTTCGACAGCCACGTGGGCGAGCTGGCCCTGGTGAACGCGCTGGTGGCCGGGGTCGCGGCCCGCCTGCGCGCCGCCGCCGCCGGTCGCCTCGACGCCATCGAGTCGGCTTGGGCGGCCGCCTCGGTCCTGGCCCAGAGCCGGCCCTGAGGGGGTCTCCCCACGTGCCTCCCGCCTGGGGCACGCCCGATTTCAGCGCCCGGGATCCTCGCCCAGCTCGCGGAGGGCGGTGGCCAGGGCGGCCCTCAGCCGCCGGGCGCTGTCCGGAGCCAGATGGCCGACCAGTCCCGCTCCGGGCCGGCCCGCCTCCTCGACGGTGAGCTCGACCCGGAGGTCGTCGCACTCCTCGCAATCGTCCAGCGCGGCCACGGCCCAGGCCAGCTGGGCCCGCTCGGGGTCGGTGGCGGGGTGATCGTCGAACCCGTAGTCGGCCAGCTTCTTCACCAGCCGAGTCAACCACGGCCGACCGGGATCAGTCCTCGACCTTGAACCCGACCTTCATCTTGACCTGGAAGGTGCCCACGTCGCCGTCCACCACCGTGCCCCGGATCTCGCTGATCTCGAACCAGTCGAGGTGGCGGACGGTCTCGGAGGCGCGGGTTATCCCGTTCCTCACCGCCTGCTGGATGCTCTCGCGCGACGTCCCGACGATCTCGGTCAGCCGGTACGTCGCCTCGGTGTGGTCAGCCACCGCGCACCTCCTTCGATCTCGGGCGAGCGTAGGCGTTCCGAGGAGGTCCTGGTCCCTTGACGGGAGCTCCGCCATGGCCTACTCCTCGTGGAGCAGCCGAGGCCAAGGGGGGCCCGTGGAGACCAGGATCGACGAGATAGAAGACCGCATCTACCGCATCTCGACCTTTGTGCCCGAGATCGCCGAGCCGGCGGGCTTCACCTTCAACCAGTTCGTGCTCGACGCCGAGGAGCCTCTGCTCTTCCACACGGGCATGAGGAACCTCTTCCCGGCCGTGTCGGGGGCCCTGGCCAAGGTCATGCCCCTCCAGCGCCTGCGCTGGATCGCCTTCGGCCACGTCGAGGCGGACGAGTGCGGAGCCATGAACGAGTTCCTGGCCGCCGCTCCCCACGCCCAGGTGGCCTCCGGGGTGGCCGCCTGCGAGCTGTCCGTCAACGACATGTGCGCCCGCTCGCCCCGGACGGTTGCCAACGGGGAGGTCCTGGACATCGGGGGCCGGCAGCTGCGCCGCCAGGTCCGCCAGATCAACACGCCTCACGTGCCCCACAACTGGGAGGCCCAGGTGATGTTCGAGGAAGCCACCGAGACGCTGCTCTGCGGCGACCTCTTCACCCATGTGGGCCACGGCTCCCCCGTGACCGGCGACGACCTGGTGGAGAGGGCCCTGGACACCGAGGCCGCCTTCCGCTTCACCTCGTGCCTGACGGCGGCCACGGCGACGCTGCGCTCGCTGGCCGAGCTGTCGCCCCACACCCTGGCCATCATGCACGGCTCGTCCTTCCGGGGCGACGGCGCCGGCGCCCTGAAGACCCTGGCCGACGGCTACGAGTCGCGCTTCGGGCCCGAGCTGGAGTTCGTGGCCAGCAAGGGAGTCCTCGCCGGCTGACCGGGGCGGCCCGAGCGGGCCTCAGCGAGATCCGAGGGGCGTGGCCAGGCCCACGGCCACGGCCCACGCCGCCACCTCGGCGCGTGACGACATCGCCAGCTTGGTCAGGATGTTCGACACGTGGACGGCGGCCGTCTTGGTGG
>VAXP01000176.1:0-2441 GCA_005884125.1 Actinomycetota bacterium
TTGCTGTCCCGCCTGGAGGCCGAGACGGACAGGGTCTGGCGACAAGGCGGCCCCGAGGTCAGGGCCTGGAGCCGCCAGCGTCGGGCCGCTGAGGCCTTCGGGCGCCTCATGGCCGGCGGCCCGGGCCAGCCCCTGCGGGCCGACCTGGTCATCGTGGAGGACCTTCGCGCCCACAGACGGGGCCACGCCCATCCCGGCGAGGTGTGCCAGCTGGTGGGGGGAGGACCCATACCGGTCGAGGTGGTCCGGGAGCTGGCCAAGGACGCCTTCTTGAAGGCGGTGCTGCACGACGGGGTGGCCATCCACACCGTGGCGCACTTCGGCCGCCACATCCCCGCCACGCTGCGAACGGCGTTGGAGCTGGGGGCTCCCCCCGACTTCGAGGGTGTCACCTGCGACGACGTGGGCTGCGATCGCCGCCACGGACTGGAGTGGGACCACGTGGACCCCGTGGCCAACGGCGGGCTCACCTCCTTGGAGAACCTCAGGCCCCGGTGCCGTCCCGACCACCGGGACAAGACCGAGGCCGACCGGGCCGCGGGCCTGCTCGACAAGAAGCGGAACGGACGGGATCCGCCGCCCTGAGGCCCGCCATCCCTCCCCGCTAGTCGTCATCCCCGTGGTCGTACGCGCCCGCACGCTGTTGCGACCGTTTCACCCGACCGCCGTCAGGCTCCGAGCGGAGCATGGCCCGCACCGCCGGGTCACTGACGTGTCGGAGTGCTCCTTGAGAACTGCATAGAAGGGTTCGACCCGAGGCAGGGTTCCTGGTGTCCGGACCTTGACTGCCCACCGACGAGGGGCGGTCAAGGTCCGGCGCCAGCCGGTCCCGTAGGGACGCCGCAGGCGACCTTGACGGCCCCGGTCACGGGCAGGAACACACTGGTGATGGCCCCGCCCGAGGGGCGGGGCTTGTGTGCCTGTTGCCGTCGTACGCCGCCCTAGTCCGGACCACGATCGCGGCGCGGCGGAGCCGCCCATCCCACCCAATCAGGATCCCTGAGGCATAGCCGCCGGAACCCATCATCAGCCGCGTTCCGCCGTTGCGTAGGGGGGCGCGTGATGCGCAGTCTGGTGTCAGGCAGTTCCGGAACAAGGGGGGACAGCATGAAGGGGAAGCTGGGTGGGTTCGTCGTCGTCACCGTCATGTCGTTGTTGGTGTTCGGCCTCGGAGGCGCACACGCTGACACCGAACACACCACCGAGGACAACGGTGGCCACGCGGCGGAGGTCCACGCCGTCGGTCTGGACACGGTCTTCGCGCCCAATCAGTTCATCAAGTCGACGTTCCACTTCAAGCCAGGCCACGTCAGCGTGGACCACGGCGGGACCTTGACCTTCGTCGACGACACCACGGACGGCCATACCTTGAGCCTGGTCACGGCGGCGGACGTGCCCAAGACGGCAGCGGACGTCAACAACTGCGGAGATACGGGGCCCTGCGGTCCCATCCTCCAGGCCCACTTTCCTCATGGCTTCCCGCCCGCCGGGACGCCGGTGCCAGTGGTGAACCAGGGTGGCCCAGGATTCGACGTGCCGGGTGACTCGCTCCTGGTCGGTCCGAAGGGGAGTGGGTTCGAGGTCAATTCGGTCACGGTCAGCGCTCCGTCCGGGACCGAGCTCCACTTCATCTGCGCCATCCACGCCTGGATGCAGGGCACGATCGAAGTGAACTGACCAACGCCCGATCGCCTGGCCAAGCGGTCTTCCCGGCCCGTCGGGAGGGCGCTGTTGGCGGACGCCCGAGTCCTGCGGAGGCGGACGCCCACGACAGGGCACGCCGCCGCGGCCGATCCCATCGTCCGGCAGCCGGTTCGGTCGCGACTGATGGGAAGCGTGCTTCGTGGAACCGCCCGAGCTGCCAGCGTGGCATAACTATGGCATAATAGTGGCATGGCACGGGTCCGGGTGAGTACGACCGTGGACGAGAGGCTCATCGCCAGCGCGCGAAAGCTCCGTTCGCGGCTCACCGACGCAGCTCTTCTCGACGAAGCGCTCACAGCGCTGCTCGCTAGGCATCGTGGGGCGACGTTTGACGCGGCGTACGCCGCCTACGACGCGCATCCCCTCGATGAGCCTGACGAGTGGGGCGACCTCGCCTCGTTCCGCGAGTCGGCGGCGTCCTCGTGATGCCTCTTCCCGCTCGAGGTGAGGTTTGGTGGTGTGAGCTTCCAGACGTCGCTCGCCGACCCGTGGTCGTGCTCTCGCGTGACGCGGCCATCCCGAAGCTTCGGCGGGCCCTGATCGCCCCATGCACGACGACCATCCGCGGGCTACCAAGCGAGGTTGTGCTCGAGCCCAGTGACGATCCCGTTCCACGGCGGTCCGGTGTCAACCTCGACTCGGTCGAGAGCGTCGCCGTCGCTGTCCTGGTGAAGCGTCTGGGACGGCTCAGCGAGGATCGGATGCGTCAGCTCTGCGCGGCGCTCGAGGTGGCTGTC
>VAXP01000176.1:2475-2996 GCA_005884125.1 Actinomycetota bacterium
TCATACGCCCGTCGGTCGTGGTGTCAGCGACGCGCTGGAAGGCCTCCACGTGGGCCGCGGTCTGCGGCCCGAAGATGCCGTCGTCGCTGATCGACAGCTCCCGTTGGATCTCCTTGGTCGTGTAGCCCACCGAGCCTTGGCGCTCGACGGGATGGAGCACGGCCCAGGAGGCGGGCCCGCAGACTCCGTCCTCCGACAGGGCGAACCGGCGCTGCACGGCCTGCAGCGCGGATTGGGTGGCGTAGCCGAAGCGCCCGTCGACCAGGACCCCGAGCAGGGTCTGGAGGTGGGCTGTCGGGTCGCTGGGCTCGTCCCCGCTGCCGGCGCCCAGCGCCAGGATGGGATGGTTGCTCTTGAACCACCCGCTGCGGTGCACCTCCAGGATGCGGTCGCCTCCTTCGGCAGCAGCGGAGCCCCGACAGCTGTCCCGGTATTCGATGCCCAGGAACCCGCACCTGGCCTGGGCCAGAGCCTCCCCGGCGGCGACCAGGAAGGAGGCCCGGCTCAAGGCCTGCTGATCG
>VAXP01000061.1 GCA_005884125.1 Actinomycetota bacterium
TGCCTTCGGTTGGGTACGGAGGCATTTCACGGGATTGACACTCACGGCCGCGCTTTCGCTGGCATTCTTCGGTGTTCTTCTCATGCTCGATCGACTGAGCTGGGTCACGGTTCAGCTGCAGAACGCACTGCGCTCCGTAGGCCTCCAGCGCCTGCTCACGCTCGGATGACAGGCGAACCGTGGACGCTGGGCGGCCCCGCCGGTCCGGTGGTGAGCAACGCCGCCCCCGTGGCCCCCGCGGCCCCGGTGGTGGGTCCGGCCGAGCCGGTGGTGGACACGGCCGATCCGGTGGCGGCCGTGGCCGACC
>VAXP01000062.1 GCA_005884125.1 Actinomycetota bacterium
CGGTGTACCAGCTCTACGAGCTCGTCCGGGCCAAGGTGGCGGGCAGCAGCTCCGCCGCCTTCCACAACGCCCAACACATAGTGGCTCTGGAGAGGGCCCTGCATCTGTATTGGGAGCATGGAGTGCAACAGCACCTCCTGGCCCACACCCGGGTGCTGCAGTTCTGGGACATCTACTACGGCAGCATCCACTTCGGCGTGCCCGTGGTGGTCCTCATCGTGCTCTACCACCGGTGGCCGCAGCGGTACCGGCAGTGGCGCAACGTGCTCGGCTGGACCGTGGGCATCGCTCTGGTGAGCTTCGCCCTCTACCCGCTGATGCCGCCCCGGCTCATGCCGTCGAGCTACGGCTTCGTCGACACCGCCGCTCGCCTGGGAGGCCTCGGCCCACTCGACCGGGGCTCGCTGAAAGACGTCGAGAACCTCTATGCGGCCATGCCCAGCCTCCACATCGGCTGGTCGACGTGGTCGGCCTTCGCCCTGGTACCTGTCCTGCGCCGCTGGTGGGCCAAGGGCCTCCTGGTGGCCTACCCCTTCCTCACCCTGGTGGCCGTTGTCGTCACTGCCAACCACTGGATCCTCGACGCGGTTGGGGGCCTGGTCGCCCTCTGGCTCGGGCATTTGGCCTCCGGCACCTGGGACGCACGGCGCAACCGGTCGACGGCGCAGCCGACCAGCGCGGGCTGATCTCCAGCCCGCTCGGGGCCACCACCTGGAGGGGCTCGACCGCCTGAACCGTTCGGCCGGCGCGGTCGGTGAAGGCCGCCACCCCCCAACCACAGGGCTTCTCCACCGGGGGCGAAAACCGCGCTCACGTCCTCGGCCGGGAGACGGCGGTGGCCGGCGTCGACGTCACCCACCTCGAGAACCCCACGCCGGAGCCAGGCCCGACCCGAGCGATGGGCCGGCCCTGGTACGCAGCAGCGCCCTCTCGGGCGCCGCCGCGTACGGGGCTTGGACCTCTACGGCGTCAGTGCTTGGGAGCGCGCCGGCGCCGGGTGCTGCGGAGGGTGAAGCCGCCCACGGTGAGGAACATGGCCGCGATGGCCAGCTCCTCCGCCAGCTCCCCGCCGGTGCGGGGGAGGGTCGCCGCCGACACGCCGCTCCGGGAGAGCGTGGTGCCGAGGACGGCCGTGGTGGGCTGGACCGAAGGAAGCGCACTCCGGGAGAGCTGCAGGCCCTCCACCTGGACGGGAGCGCTCTGTCCCGCCACCGGCGCCGTCTGGGTCGTGCCCAGGACGGTCGAGCCGGGCATGGCCACCGTGGTCGTGCCGCCCACAGTCGGCGTGCTGCCCGGGGGAGTGGCGGTCATCTGCTGACCACCCACGCTGCCTGCGGACTGCTCGTTGCCGGCCGAGGCCTGCTCGCCACCGGACTGCTCCTTGCCGGCCGAGGCCTGCTCGCCACCGGACTGCTCCTTGCCGGCCGAGGCCTGCTCGCCACCGGACTGCTCCTTGCCGGCCGAGGCCTGCTGACCGGCCGACGGCGCGTTTCCGGCCGACTGCTCCTGTTGCTGGCCTGCGACCTGGGCCGACTGCTCGTTGCCGCCACTGGCTTCCTTGCCCCCGGCGGACTGCTCGTGGCCCGAGTTGGCGGACGGTTGGCCCGAAGCGGACTGCTCGTGGCCCGCGGCGGCCTTGTCGCCTTCCTTGTCCCCGTTGCCGTTGCCGCCGCCGCCGTTGTCATCGTGCTGGGCCACCACGACGGTGTCCTGGTTGTCCTCACGCTTGACGACGGACTGGTCCTTGGTCTTGTTGTTGTCCTTGGTCTTGTTGTTGTCCTTGGTCTTGTTGTTGTCGTTGTTCTTGTTGTTGTCGTTTTTCTTGTTGTTGTCCTGCTTGCTGGTGTTCTGGGCCTCGACGGCGGCCTTCTGCTTCTTGTTGTTGTCGCCCTGGTTGCCACCGTTATCGGTGCTCTGGGCGCTGGTCTTGCAGGTGCAACTCTGGCTGCTCTTGCCGCTGCCCTGGTCGTTGTTGCCCTGGTCGTTGTTGCCCTGGTTGTTGTCCGTCCCTTGAGCGCTGCTACCACCGGTGCATGCGTCGGCGATGGCGATCAGGCCAAAGCGAATCGGGCCGTACGACAACAGCAGGAATGCCGAGAGCAGTGCCACGAACCAGCGCACGCTGATTCGGCGTGCTACCCCGGATGTCGCCTCCATTTGTCTCCCCTTCTTGCTCAGCCCGCACGGGCCCGGCGCATGTGTACCCCAGGTCTACCGGATCTAAACACTCAATGTGGCTATTGCACTCAGCGTGCCACGATGGCCGCGGTTCGGACGAGCTGGGTGACCCGCTGCGCGAAAGCCCCACGACTTGAAAGACGGCGCCGGCGCCCGGCTATGACGCCCCTGGGCCGAGATCCCGCAGGGAAAGGGCAGGTCAGGCGCCCCCGTCAGCGGAAAAGGAGGCGCTTGCGGGTCTGGACGGGCCTGGGCAGGCGGGCGACCAGGGGCTCGAGGCCCACGGCCAACTCGGCCGCCGGGGGCCGCCCCCCGGGGTCCCGGGTCAGGCAGGCGGCCAGGAGCTCGGGCAGGGGGGAGGGCAGGTGGCGGGGCAGGGGCGTGGGCTCGTCGACCAGCTGGGGGTAGCGGTCCTCATCGGACGCTGTGCCCGCGGCGACCTGCTCGGCGGACGCCGGGTCCCGGAAGGGCCGGTGGCCGGACACGGCCTCGTAGAGGCTGACGCCCAGGCCCCACATGTCGGTGGCCGGGCCCACCTGCCCGGCTTGGCCGGGACGGCATTGCTCTGGCGCCATGTAGGCCGTGGTCCCGACCGGTCCCGTCATGCCGCTGGCCTGGGCAACCGTGCGGGCCAGGCTCAGGTCGATGAGGCGGGGCTGGGGGCCCATGATGATGTTCAGGGGCTTGACGTCGAGGTGCACCACCTCCTCGGCTGCCAGGTAGTGGAGGGCGGAGCACATGTGGAGGGCCAGAGGTAGGACCTCGTCCAGGGGACCCTCCCGCTGGCGGTTGATGAGCGAGCGGAGGGTGGGCCCGTCCAGGTGCTCGAGCACCAGATGGGGCCGGGGACCGTCGAGAACGGCGCCGAAGCCACGGACTATGACGGGATGACCGAGGCGCTCGATAAGCTCGGCCTCGAACTCCAGCCTGCGCCTGGCCCAGTCCTCCCCCAGCACGTCGGGCCGGAGGATCTTGACCACGATGACTGCGAACAGGCGGCTGTCCCACGCCAGGTACGTCTCGTAGAGCTCGCCGCCACCCAGGCGCTGGAGGGCGATGCGGCCCGGAACCACCTCGTCGCCCTCGTCCAGCTGCCAGCTCGCACCGTCCACGGTGGGCGGTGACGCTACTGCCCGTCGGCGCACGGGGGTGGCGCCCCTCGCGGGGGCACCCCCTCGGGGCGGGGCTGCAGCGCCGTCAGACCAGGGCCCGGGGGGGTGCAGCCACGTCCTCGGACGCGGGCCGGCCCCGATGGCAGACCCGGCGGATGGCGCTGACGAGCGCGCCCACGCCCTCGGTCTTCTTGATGAAGCCGTCGGCGCCGGCCGCCAGGGCCTCCCGCTCGGCCGGGAGGCACTGGCCCGAGGAGTACATCAGGATTCGGGAGCCGGGGGAGGCCCGGCGCACCAGGCCGATGGCCTGGACACCGTCGACCCCGGGCATGCGCCAGTCGAGGATGACCACATCGGGCCTGTGCTGAGCTGCGAGCAGGGCAGCCATGAGCCCGTCCTCGGCCTCGGCGAGGATCTCCATGTCCTCCTGGCTTCCGAGACGGAACCTCAGCAGCATGCGGATCTCGGGGGCGTCGTCCGCTACCACCAGGGTGTATGTCATCGCGAGCTGCTCCCCGAACACGTCCCGCGTGGTGCGCTGCTCGTGTTGAACAGCTGATTGCAGGAGACCACCTGTACGTCGGCTCGGAGCAGCCTGGACCAGGCACCTATGGGAAAGCCTGTGCCATTCGCGCTCCTGACGCCCCCGTGGCGGCACGGATCCGAGGCCGGTGCCCCCCAGCTGGCGCGCCCGTGGGGCGAGGACCCGACCGCGCCGCGAGGGAGAGGTCGGCTATCCGGTAGGGAGGGGAAGGCGCACGGTGAAGGTCGATCCGCGGCCGTCGTTGCTCCGGGCCGCCACCGAGCCACCCATGGCCATGACCAGGTTGCGGACGATATGCAGGCCCAGCCCGATCCCCGTCGTCCCCCCCACCGCGTCCTTGCCGCCCCTCTGGAAGGCCTCGAAGACGGGCGCCCCGGCGGGCAGGCCGACACCCTGGTCGACGACCTCGATCTGAACGTCGCGGGCGTTGCTCACCGCCCTGAGCCTGATCACCCCCCCCTCCGGGGAGTACTTGGTCGCGTTGTCCAACAGGTGCCCCAGCACCTGGTACAGGGCGGCAGGGTCGGCCCAGACCAGGACCTCCTCGGGTGACTCGACGACGACGTCGTGGGACGCCGAAACGTTGCCGAAGGCGTCGCCGATGCGCTGGATCAGGGGCTTGAGATCGAGTCGCACGGGCATCAGCTCGCGGGCCTGGACATCGGCTCTCGCCTCCAACAGCAGCTCGTCGACGTTGCGGGCCAGCTCACGGATGTTGCGCACGAGCATGCTGAGCACGTCCGATCTCTTGTCCTCAGACAGCTCGTGCCACCGGTCGAGGAGGATCACCGACGCTCCCTCGACGACCGTCAGGGGCGTCTTCAGCTGGTGCTCAGCCTGGGCCAAGAAGAGGGCCCTGGAGTGCAGCTGCTCCTCGGCCCGGTCGGCACGGATGGCCGTGGCCGCCACCTGGGCCCGGGTGACATGGTCGGCGATGATCTGGGCGAAGAACTCCATGACCGAGATCAGGCTCTCGCCGACCCGGCGGGACGCCTTGCTGGCCCCACACAGCATCCCGAAGATGCGGTGCTCGGCCACGACGACGGGGACGCTCACGTAGGCCTTCAGCCCCAGGGTGCGCGCTACCGCGCTGTCGGGATAGGTCCGGTCCAGCTCGACCGGGGAACGGGTCACTCCCGAGAGGGCCTCGCTGGAGAGTCCGGCCGGGACAGGAAGCTTCAGGCCCTCGGTGACGCGGATTGATCCCGTGCTGTAGACAAATCGGACATCTTGTTGACGGCGTTCCCAGTCGAAGATCGTCAGGTATGTCGACTCGAACCCAGAGAGCTTGGCCAGGGCCTCGAGCAGGGGCCTGGTCAGGGCCTCCAGGTCATGGCCATTGGAGGTGGCTCGGGCGATGACCTGCCCGAACTCCAGCGCCGGCGCGGGCCTGCTCTCGCTCTCCGCGCCCTGCCGCCTCCTCGGTCCTGCGGAATCGCCCATCCGTCCGCGCCTCGTTTTAGGCCGACGTCATTGACAATACCCAGTGTCGGCGGGGCCTAGACCCCTGTCAATGCCTCGATCTAGCTCACGCGCCGCAGTCAGAGGGCCCTTGGCGCAGGGTCGCCCCGGCTCGCCTCCGCGAGGGCGGCCGCGGCCAGGCGAAGCGATGGATCTTCGCGGCGCGCAACGGTCAGAACAGGCAAGCCCCGCCGCCGAGGACAGGAGAGCGCGATGCCCCGGATCACCCCCAACCTGTGGTTCGACACCAAGAGCTTGGACGCCGCCGAGTTCTACGTCTCCGTCTTCCCGAACTCGGCCATTAGGAACGTGTCCCACTACGGCGAGTCCGGCCCGCGCCCGGCCGGCATGGTGCTGACGGTCGACTTCGTGCTCGACGGCCAGGGGTTCACCGCCATCAACGGCGGGCCCGAGTTCACCTTCGACGAGGCGGTCTCGCTGCTGATCAACTGCGCCGACCAGAACGAGGTCGACTACTACTGGGCCAAGCTCTCCGAAGGTGGCGAGGAGGGCCCGTGCGGATGGCTGAAGGACAAGTTCGGCCTGTCCTGGCAGGTCATTCCGGCCGACCTGGAGAAACTGCTGACCGACCCCGACCAGGAACGCGCCCAGCGCAGCATGAAGGCCATGCTGGGAATGAAGAAGATCGACGTGGCCGCACTTCACGCGGCGGCCGACCAGGCCTAACCGAGACGTCCGAAGGTGGATCCCCGCCCGGACTCAACTCGATCCCGATCGGCGAGTCGGACCTGTGGCCAGAGCGTCGCATCTGACCGCCGACCCCTAGGGTCTGGTCGTGGCCGACTGGCAGATCATCTCGTCGCTCGCCACCGCGGGCGGCACCCTCGTGCTGGCCGCGGCCACGTTCTCGGCGATCCGTTCGGCGAACCGCTCGGCCCGCATCGCCGAGAAGGCGCTCCTCACCGGGATGCGCCCCCTGCTCGTGCCGTCGCTCACCGACGACCCTGCGCAGAAGGTCCTGTGGAGCGACCGCCACGCCGTCCGGCTCAACGGCGGCCGGGCCGTGTTCGAGTCAGAGGGAGATGTGATCTATCTGGCCATGGGGCTGCGCAACCTGGGTGCGGGCCTCGCCCTTCTGCATGGGTGGCACCCCATGCCCGATCGGGCCTTCGTGAACGAGTCCCACGCAGATCCTGCAGACTTCCGGCGCCTCACCATCGATCTCTATGTCTCGGCGGGCGGCACCGGCTACTGGGAGGGCGCCGTCCGCGAGGCCGAGGACCCGCTGCGTGCCGGGTTCCTGAGCGCCCTCAAGGAACGCCGGGCCTTCACCATCGACATCCTCTACGGCGACCAGGAAGGCGGCCAGCGCACCATCAGCCGCTTCACCCTGATGCCGGCGAGCGATGAGGGCTGGTACTGCCAGGCAGGACGGCACTGGAACCTGGACCGGCCCGACCCCCGATAGGGCCACGGGCGAGCCCCGAGCCCACGGGTCCAGCGTTGCGGGCAGGCCGGGCGCCGCGCTGCGCCGATGAGTAGCCCACGCGTCACGGTGGCGTCCACCAAGGCACGCTCACCCTGGCCTCCGAGTTGGTTGCCGAGGTGACCACCGACCGGCTGACCGCGGCTCGGCGTGAGGCCGCCGGTCCGATCCTCGGCGACCGAAGCTGGGGCTTCGGGCTCCCGATCATCGACCGGCCCGAGGCTGGAGCCCGCGGCCCGAACTGCTACGGGTGGAGCAGCGGCTTCGGAAGGGTTTGGGCCAACGACCCCGATGCCGACCTCGTCGCGGTTGGGGCCGAGCGGCGGGTAGCCGATAGGAGGCGCTCGCTCCACGCGCTCCGGCCATTTCTGGTCGGACTCCGAACGGCTGGGGCTATCGGGCGCTGCGCGCTCCGACGTAAGCGGCAAGCTTGTCGAGCGCCATCGTCCATCCAGTCGCACCGGGGGAATCGCTCGGAATGCCTGCGTGCGTCATCACCATCTTCGTGCGGCCACCGACGTTCTCGAGCTCGACTCGGACCTCGGTCCTCACGGGATGGCCCTCGGGCATGCCCATGTCCGCGGGCGACAACACGTTGCCGTTCTCGTCGGACATCGCCTCGGTGTAGACGAGTCGCTCGTTCTCGACGACCTCGCGGTACTCGCCGGTGAACCACATCTGCATCGGTCCGCTCGGCGCTTCTATCGCCATGCCCACCAGGCGCCTACCGCCGACGCGCACGTCCATCTCCGCCACGAGGATCCTCGCGCCCATAGGGCCGTACCACTCCTTGAAGTGTTCCGGCTCGGTCCACATCCTCCAGATGAGATCGACAGCTGCGTCGAAGCTGCGTTCGATCACAACCGCGTGCTTGGAACCGTCGTTGTCAGTCATTGTCTGGGCCTGTCTTTCATTTGCGGTCGGAGTTGCCTGAGGTAGTCGTCCATCCGGTCGAAGCGGGCCTCCCACACGGGTCGGTACCGCTCGGCCCATGTCGAGACCTCGGCCAGCGGCGCAGCGTCGAGCGCGCAGGGTCGGTACTGCGCTTGTTGAGCGCGCCGCACCAACCCGGCCCGTTCCAGCACCTTGATGTGCTTCGAGATGGCGGGAAGCGTCATCTCGAACGGCTCTGCGAGCTCGTTGACGGTCGCTGCGCCTTCGGCGAGACGGGCCAAGATCGCTCGCCGGGTCGAGTTGGCCAGTGCGGCGAAGGTGTCGCTGAGCCGGTCTTCGTCGATCGCCGTCGTCATCGCTCGACCCGTACTTTCCGCAGCGGATAATTAACTAACCAGGAAAATTACACGAGCTCACGATGGTCGTCAACCGTGCTCCAACAGCAGCCGGTTCCAACACAGGAGGACTCCCGACTTGGTTCTCATGCGGCCATGACCGCGCAGCCGGGCGATGAGTTCGGGGCCGTCGCGTCGTCCTATTGGTATGCGATTCCGGACGACGATCCTGACGGCGGGCAAGACGGCGACGGGCATCGAGGTGCCGCCCGAGGTGGTGAAGGCGCTCGGCGCGTCGAAACGCCCACCGGTACGGGTGACGATCAACGGTTACACGTACCGCAACACCATCGCGGTAATGGGCGGCAGGTACATGGTGGGCGTGAGCGCCGAGCACCGGGCCGGCGCGGGCGTCGGCGGCGGTGACGAGGTCGACATCGACATCGAACCGGACAACGAGCCGCGCACGGTGGAGATCCCGCCCGATTTGGCGAAGGCGCTGGCCAAGGACAAGACGGCGAAGGCCACGTTCGACGCGCTCTCCTACAGCAACCAGCGGCGCCACGCCGACGGCATAGCCGGCGCCAAGACCGACGAGACCCGCCAACGCCGCCTCAAGAAGACGCTCGCCGAACTGCACGGGTAGCGACCGGTGCCCTTCCGCGGTTCGTCAGTCCTCTCAGAGTCCGTCCTGTCAAGAGTCCGTCCCTGGTGGGCACGCCGGGCGATCCAACGACGACGACGGAGGAACCGCAACGCCCTGACCTGGACCTTCGTGGTGGAGACGAGCGGACTCGAACCGCCGACCCCCTGCTTGCAAAGGAGGATAAGCCCCCTCGTCGCAAGCAACGTCCTCGATGAAACCGCAGGTCACGGGCATATTCCGCTGACCGCCAGCGACCGCTGGTGACCAGCGTTTTCCATTGCTATGGGCACGTAGTGGGCACGAGATCCGGGGGGTCCCTCGACGCCGGTGGCTGCCATCATGGAGAGGTGCCCCGCAACTGGCATCTCGAGCGGTACCCCGGCAAGTACGTGGCCATCGACGTGACCACCGACGAGGTCGTCCTCGTCGCCGACACCCCGAAGGAGCTGCACGACGAGATCCAGGCGCAGGGACTCACGAACGTCGCCACGATGCGTGCGCCAACGGAGGACGAGCCGCTCTTCGTAGGCCCCGGCTGACCGTCGACGTGGCGACGCCACTTCGAAGTCCTCCGCCCCGTCGTGACCGTCAGCATCCCCGGAGCGCTGCCGACCATGCCTGCCGCGATTGGTCACGGGCGACGTCGTTGATGGACGCAATGCTTGTACTTCTTGCCGCTTCCGCAGGGACACGGCTGGTTACGGCCAACCTTTGCAGTGAGCATGGGGACTGTCGTCGACGGGTCTGCGGCGAAGAATGCGACACCTCTGATCGCGGCCCCTCCCGTACTCGTGCTGACCACGACACCGGGTAGCTCGATCCGCCACGCATTCTTGCCCGAGTGGTAGTCGATCACTGGCTCTTTCGACAGATCGCGCCAAACGACGACGCTCCCGCACTGGCGGCCGATCGGGCCGGGCTCGCCCTCAGCAGCGGCCAGTTCGTCGATGACTGACAACCCCCGATCCCTCACTGCCATGGTCGGCCGGCCATCCTCCAGCATGCGCCGAAGCGGCTCCGGCGGATGCCTCTTCAGTCCGCTGGTCGCGCCGTACGCCATCGTCACCGCATAAGGCCGAGCCGAGGGCCTCACCTCTGTCCAGAACGTCGTCCCAAACGTCGGGGAGGCCTCGCTCCTTCGGCTGTCGGTGCAGTCGAGGTGCTCGAAGTTGCTGACGCAGGCTAAGACACCACGCGGTGGCTGCTCATGGTAGACGTATCCGGCGAGTGCGATCGTGAGCCGTTTCCTCGCCGCGGGCATGCTGATCGCAGCGAATCTGCTTGAGGCCAGCGCCGCCAGCCTGTCCAGCGATGATCCGAAGCGAAAGCCTGCATCTTCACCCGCCTCCATCAACGCCTCGGCGAGCCAGGTACCCGTATGGAACCCGGCCCCGTCGTCCGCGAGGCCTGTGAACCCGACCGCGGTCCTCGCGTTATCGCAAACAAAGATGGTTAGCTTGTTGGACTCCTCGGTCGTTGGGATGTTGCCAAGGGTCAATCGTCGATCGGCGAGCATGATCGTGGCCTCAGAGTTGGCCAGTGACAAGAGAAGAGTCATGACGCCGTTCGGGCTCCGCTGTCCGCGTGTGACTTCAATCGTAGTTGCCGCTCAAGAGCACCCCAGTCAACGAGACCACCAGACTGTCCCGTCTGCTCGCCGCGCTTCCCGGCGGTGGCCTGGGCACGGCACCGGTGAGGATCCCCTTCCGGAGGCTGGGTGCACAGATGGGTTATTCGCCTTGCTCCCTCAGGAAACGCCGCAGGATCGCCAGGGCCCGGAGATCCTTGTCCCTCCCGGCTTCTTCTTTTGATCGGAGCACATCCGCGAGGGACGCTGCTCGTACGTCTTCGCTGCCGACGCGGATTGCCACCGAATGAGACACGAGGTCCTCATACCCGCCAGGTGCGGCGGCAGGGGCGAACACGAGGTCGAAGTCGCCAGCTGGGCACGTGAGATTGAGCATGTCCGAACGCGCCAGCGAAGCTGCATCGTGGGAGAATGCCAGCCCCTCATCGAGGTCGTCCACCCTGATGCGGGCGGCAAGATCGGTGAGGGCTTCTGAGAGCCGTCCGAGGTTCTCGACGCTTCGCCGCGGTGTCAGGTCGACGTCATGGGTCGCATCGAGCGGGGCGCCCTGGGCGATCGCAGCGAACGCACCGATCACGAGGTATTCGACCTCGTGGCGGTTGAGGACGACGAGGATGTTCTCGGCCGAGAGCTCCGGGCGACTCACTTACGCCGAGCATTGGCCGCGAACTGGGTGACGTTGCGACGATGGCGATGTCGACCGGCGGGCTTGGCGGGCGGCCAGGACCTGGTCGTGGTCCTCGAGGGGTGCCAGCCGGAAGCGGAGTTCTAGCCCGGCGCCGGCCAGGATCCGCTGGATGGTGGGGATGCTCGGTTCGCGCTTGCCGCTTTCGATCCGGGCGATCTCGGACTGCGTCACGCCGGCCCGCTCGGCCAGCTCGCGCTGGGACAGCCCCGCTTGCTCGCGGGCAAGGAGGAGCAGGGCGCTTGCCGTCGTAGGGGCGGGACGCGTCATGACCCGTATGATAGCCGATCAGCTATCGACCCTGGCCGGGAAAGCGCCGGCGCGCCTGTTGCACCGGCCGCAATCGGGACGCGTACGTCAGCACGGCGGACCCTGTCTCGCGCCGCGAAACGCCTCCGATGCCCATCGCGGCGAAGTCACCCACGGTGCTCGCGGCAACGAGTGGTAAAGAGGGGTCACCGACGGGGTGGGGTGCGG
>VAXP01000063.1:0-9126 GCA_005884125.1 Actinomycetota bacterium
CTACTCCGTCGATCCCAGGGCCATCCCCTCCCGCCTCGCCTACGGCGTGGGGACGCGGCTGGCGGCCGCCCTGCTGGAGCGCCACCTCGATGAGGAGGGGAGGTACCCCGAGTCGGTGGGGCTGGTGGTGTGGGGCACGGCGGCCATGCGCACCGCGGGCGACGACGTGGGCCAGGCCCTGGCCCTGCTCGGGGTGCGCCCCCGCTGGTCGGAGGAGAACGGGCGCGTCGTCGGCGTCGAGGCCATCCCGCTGGAGGAGCTGGGCCGGCCCCGCATCGACGTGGCCCTGCGGGTGTCGGGGTTCTTCCGGGACGCCTTCCCCCACCTGCTCGAGCTCCTGGACGACGCCGTGGGCCTGGTGGCGTCGCTGGACGAGGCCGGCGAGGACAACTACGTGCGGGCCAACGGGACCGACGACCCCAGGCTGTTCGGGCCCAAGCCCGGGGCCTACGGGTCGGGCATCCTGGCCCTGCTCGAGTCCCGGGACTGGAGGGGCGACGACGACCTGGCCGCCGTGTACCTGGCCTGGGGCGGCTACGCCTACGGGCGGGGGCGGATGGGCGTGGCCGCGCCCGAGGCCATGCGCCGGCGCTTCGGCGCCATCGAGGTGGCGGTGAAGAACCAGGACAACCGGGAGCACGACATCTTCGACTCGGACGACTACCTGCAGGACCACGGCGGCATGGTGGCCACCGTCCGGGCCCTCACCGGCCGCCAGCCCAAGGCCTGGTTCGGCGACTCGGCCGACCCCGGCCACCCCAAGGTCAGGGACCTGGCCGAGGAGGCGGCCCGGGTGGTGCGCAGCCGGGTGGTGAACCCCAAGTGGATCGCGGCCATGCGGGGCCACGGATACAAGGGGGCCTTCGAGCTGTCGGCCACCGTCGACTACCTCTTCGGCTACGACGCCACCGCCCACGTGGTGCAGGACTGGATGTACGAGAGGGTGACGTCCGCCTACGTGGGCGACGCCGAGGTGCGCAAGTTCTTCGAGCGCTCCAACCCCTGGGCCCTGCGCTCCATAGCCGAGCGCCTGCTGGAGGCGGCCCAGCGGGGCTTGTGGGCCGAACCTTCGCCGGCGGCGCTGGACGCGCTGCGCTCGGCCCTGCTGGAGGCGGAGGGGTGGGAGGAGGCTTCGCCGTGACGGACACGGTGTTCCCCTTCAGCGCGGTGGTGGGTCAGGACGAGGTGAAGCTCGCCCTGCTGCTCGTCGCCCTCGACCCCCGCATCGGTGGCGTGCTCCTCCGGGGTCAGAAGGGGAGCGGGAAGACGACGCTGGCCCGGGGGCTGGCCGCCCTGCTGGGCGCGGGGACCCCGTTCGTCGAGCTGCCCGTGGGTGCGACGGAGGACCGCGTGGTGGGATCGCTCGACCTGCGGACCGCCCTCACCGAGGGCCGGGAGCGTTTTCGCCCCGGGTTGCTGCACTCCGCCCACGGAGGCGTGCTCTACGTCGACGAGGTGAACCTCCTGCCCGACCACCTGGTCGACCTGCTCCTGGACGTGGCCGCCGGCGGCGTCAACCGGGTGGAGAGGGAGGGCGTGTCCCACAGCCACCCGAGCCGCTTCGTGCTCGTCGGCTCGATGAACCCGGAGGAGGGCGAGCTGCGACCCCAGCTCCTGGACCGCTTCGGGCTGTGCGCGGGCGTTGCCGCCGACGCCGACGCCGGGGCCCGGGCCGAGGCCGTGGGTCGGGTGCTGGGCTTCGACTCCGACCCCCAGGCCTTCGTCGCCCGTTGGGAGGACGAGGAGTCCGCCCTGCGGGACCGTCTGGCCCGCTCCCGACCGGCGTCCCTGGCCGCCACCCTGCTGCGGGCCGTCGCCGCGGCCTGCGGGGCCGCCGGGGCCGAGGGCCTCAGGGCCGACGTGGTCACCTCGCGGGCTGCGGCCGCCCTGGCCGGATGGGAGGGCCGTGAGGAGGCGACCATGGCCGACGTGCGCCGGGTCCTGCCCCTGGCCCTGGCCCACCGGGGGCGGCGCTCGCCCTTCGAGGATCACGGTGTGGACGAGGGCGCGGTGCAAGAGGCCCTGCGGGCGGCCGAGGAACAGGACGGTGCCGGCGGCGGCGGTGAAGGGGACGGAGCCGGGGACGGATCGGCCCACGGATCGGCCCACGACGGCGGGGACCAGGCCCCCGTCCCACCGCTCGCGGCCGGCCCCGTGGTCCCCATGGCTGCGGCCCGCACTCCGGTCACCGGCCAGGCCGCGCCGGGGCGGCGGACCACGGTGGCCGGCCCCCGGGGGCGGCTGGTGGGGGACCGTCCCTTCGGCGCCGGCCAGTCCCAGGGCGGGCTGGCCCTGGGCGCCACGGTGCGGGCCGCCGCCGCCCGCCGCCGGCAGGCTCCGGATGCCCCGTTCCTGGCCGAGCAGGACCTGAGGGAAGCGGTGCGGGAGCAGCGCACCGGAAACCTGGTGGTGCTGGCCGTGGACGCCTCGGGCTCCATGGGCGCGCCCCGGCGCATGGAGGCGGCCAAGGGCGCGGCCGTGAGCCTGCTGCTCGACGCCTACCAGCGCCGCGACCGGGTGGCCCTGGTGACGTTCCGGGGCGAGGGCGCCGAGGTCGTCCTCAGGCCCACCGGAAGCGTCGAGGTGGCCCGGGCCCGCCTGGCCTCGCTGCCCACGGGAGGGCGGACCCCGCTGGCGGCCGGGATCGAGGCCGCCCTGGGGGTGGCCCGCCAGGGCGGCTCTCCCGATCGCCCCCCGCTGCTCGTCCTGCTCTCCGACGGCCGGGCCACGGCCGGCCCCCCCGGCACCGACCCGGTGGAGGCGGCCGTGGCCCAGGCCGGCGCGGTGCGGCGCCAGGGGGTGAGCGCGGTGGTGGTCGACGCCGAGGACGGCCACACCCGGCTCGGTCTTGCCCGGCGCCTGGCCGAGGCCATGGGGGCGAGGTACCTCACCGTCCCCGAGCTGTCGAGCGGCGCCGTGGTGGGCGCGGTGCACGACCTGGCTCGGTGACCGGCCCATGAGCGGAGAGGACCTGGCCGAGCGCCTCCGCCCCGTCCTGGCCCGGGCCCTGGGTGACGAGGCCGTCGTCCTGGGCGGCTTCAAGCGGCTGTCGGGTGGGGCCTCCCGGGAGACGTGGTCCTTCGAAGCCCGCCTGGGCGACGGCGAGGTGATGGCCCTGGTGCTGAGGCGGGACCCGCCGGGACGGCCGGCGGGCGCGGGCGGGGGCATGGGCATGGGCTTCGAAGGGCGGCTGATGGCGGCGGCCGGCGCCGCCGGGGTGCCGGTACCCGGCATCGTGGCCGCGGTGGACGAGGAGTCGCCCCTGGGCTCGGCCTTCCTGGTGATGACGTCGGTTCCGGGGGAGACCATCCCCCGCCGCGTCCTGCGTGACCCTGAGTACTCCGAGGCCCGCAGGCGCCTGGCCCGCCAGTGCGGCGAGGCCCTGGCCCACCTCCACGCCATTGCTCCCGGGTCGATCCCCGGCCTGGCTGGGGGGGACCAGGTCGAGCAGTTCCGCGCCGTGGCCGACGGTCTGGCCCAGCCCCATCCCGTGTTCGAGCTGGCCTTCAGGTGGCTGGAGGCCAACCGGCCCTCTCCCGGCGACGAGGTCGTGGTCCACGGCGACTTCCGCCACGGCAACCTCATGGTGGGTCCCGAGGGACTACGGGCCGTGCTGGACTGGGAGCTGGCCCACCTGGGCGACCCGCTGGAGGACCTGGGCTGGCTGTGCGTCAGAGCCTGGCGCTTCGGCGTCGACAGGCCCGTGGGCGGCTTCGGCACCTACGAGGAGCTCATCGACGGCTACCAGGCCGCGGGGGGACGACCGGTCGACCGGGAGAGCCTGCGGTGGTGGGAGGTGCTGGGGACGCTCAAGTGGGGCGTCATGTGCATCATGCAGACCGTCGCCCACACGTCGGGGGCGCTGCGCTCGGTGGAGCTGGCCGCCATAGGCAGGAGGGTGTGCGAGCAGGAGTGGGACCTGCTCGAGCTGCTGCCCCGGCCCTCCGGCTCACCGCCGGCGCCGGCCCCGGGCGCGGACACCGCCGAGGCGCCAGTGCCCGAGCCGCAGCCGCAGCTGCACGACATCCCCACGGCGTCGGGTCTGGTGGAGGCGGTGCGGGAGTTCGTCGAGGGCGACGTGATGGGCGCAACCGAGGGTCGGGTGCGCTTCCACGCCCGGGTGGCCGCCAACGTGCTCGGGATGGTGGAGCGGGAGCTGAGCCTGGGGCCGGAGCAGGAGGCCCGCCACCGCGGGGGGCTGGCCCGCATCGGCGTCGCCGACGACGCCGAGCTGGCCCGGGCCATCCGCGACGGCGCCGTGGACGACCGCCTCCCCGAGGTGTGGTCGGTGGTCGAGGAGACGGTGAGGGACAAGCTCATGGTGGCCAACCCCCGCCATCTGGAGGGGCCGGCACCGCCTGCGCCCTAGGCTCGCCGCCCATGCGCGCCGCCGTCCTTCGCTCAGGCAATCTCGTGGTCGACGACGTGGAGGACCCCGCACCCGGCTTCGGCCAGGTGCTGGTGCGCACCCTGGCCTGTGGCATCTGCGGCTCCGACCTGCACTTCATGAGGCACGCGTCGAGGATGGTCGAGCTGTCGGGCCAGCTGGCCGGCCCGCTGGCGGGACCGTCGCTCGACCTGAGCCGCGACGTCTTCATGGGCCATGAGTTCGCGGCCGAGGTCATCGAGGCCGGTCCCGACACGGTGGCGCCCCCGGCCGGAACCGTCGTGACCTCCATGCCCGTGCTCGTGACCTTCGACGGCATCGTGCCCCTGGCCTACAACAACGACTTCCCCGCCGGCTACGCCGAGCGCATGCTGCTTTCGGCGCCCATGCTGCTCGAGGTGCCCAACGGCCTGTTGCCTCAGCACGCGGCGCTGACCGAGCCCATGGCCGTGGGCATCCACGCCGTGGCCCGGTCGGGGATCCGGGCCGGGGAGGCCGCCCTGGTGCTGGGCTGCGGGCCGGTGGGGTTGGCCGTGGTGGCCGCCCTGCGCCTGCGCGACGTGGAGCCCATCGTGGCCGCCGACTTCTCGCCCGCCCGGCGGGAGCTGGCTCGCACCCTGGGCGCCCACGAGGCGGTCGACCCCCGCGAGGAGCCGGGCGTCGAGGCCTGGCGACGGGTCGACGGGCGCAGGACGCTGGTCGTCTTCGAGGCCGTTGGCGTCCCGGGCATGATCGACAGCGCCTTTCGCGACGCCCCACCGGGGAGCCGGGTCGTCGTGGTGGGCGTGTGCATGGAGGAGGACGTCATCCAGCCCTTCTTCGCCATCGCCAAGGAGCTCAACGTCCAGTTCGCCCTGGCCTATGACCCCACCGAGTTCGCCGGCGCTCTGCGCTCCATCGCCGAGGGCGAGATCGACGTGACCCCGCTCATCACCGGCACCGTGGGCATCGATGGCGTGCCCGCCGCCTTCGAGGACCTGGCCCACCCCGACGCCCACGCCAAGATCCTGGTGGAGCCGGGTTGAGCGCCGACCAGGCGGGCTTGCTGGTGCCCGACCCGCCGGTGACCTCGCTCGAGGACTACCGCGACAGGGGTGGAGGCCAGGGCCTGGAGCGGGCCCGGGAGCTGGGCCCCGAGCTGACCGTGAAGGAGCTGCGCCTGGCCCGGCTGCGGGGTCGGGGCGGCGGCGGGTTCCCCACCGGCGACAAGTGGGCCTCGATACGAGCCGCGTCGGGCAGGCACAGGTACGCGGTGTGCAATGCGGCCGAGGGCGAGCCGGCGACGTTCAAGGACAGGGCGATACTGCGGGCCAACCCCTACCAGGTGGTGGAGGGCCTGGCCATCGCCGCCCTCACGGTCGGGGCGCGCGAGGCGTTCATCGGCGTCAAGGCCAGCTTCGGGCCCGAGCGCGAGGGCCTCACCCGGGCGGCCCAGGAGCTGGCCCGAGCGGGTCTGCTGGAGGGCCTGACCGTGTCCATCGCCGCCGGTCCGGACGAGTACCTGTTCGGGGAGGAGAAGGCCCTGCTGGAGGTGATCGAGGGCAACGATCCCCTGCCCCGCCTCCTGCCCCCGTTCATCCACGGCCTGTTCGCCACCGCACCCCAGCTCGGTTGGGAGGCGCACGCGCCCGAGACGGGACACGTGGCCGAGCACGAGTCGAACCCGACGCTGGTCAACAACTGCGAGACGCTCGCCAACGTGCCCCACATCCTGTCCCGGGGCGCGGAGTGGTTCCGGTCGCTGGGCACGGAGGCGTCGCCCGGGACCATCGTGTGCACGATCGTGGGCGACGTGGCCCGTCCCACCGTCGTCGAGCTCGAGATGGGCACGACCCTGGCCGAGCTGGTGGAGCGGGGTGGGGGACCCCTCCCCGGCCGCACCCTCAAGGCCGCCTTCTCGGGCGTGGCCAACGCCGTCATCCGAGCCCGCGACCTGGGCACACCGATGACGTACGAGGACATGAAGGCCATCGGCAGCGGCCTGGGAGCGGCGGGTTTCGCCGTGTACGACGACAGCGCCTGCATGGTGGAGGTGGCCCGGGCCTTCTCCCGCTTCCTGGCCGTGGAGTCGTGCGGGCAGTGCCCTCCCTGCAAGCTGGGGTCGGGCCAGATCACCAACGCCCTGGAGCAGCTCCAAGCGGGACGGGCCACCGACGACGACATCGAGCGCATCGGCGGCTGGCTGCGATCGGTGACCGACGGGAACCGCTGCTACCTGGCCGTCGAGGAGCAGGTGCTCGTGTCCAGCATCCTGCAGGCCTTTCCCGACGAGGTCGCCGCCCACCTCGAGGCGCCCTGCCCGCTTCCCCGTCCCATCCTGGTGCCCAAGATCGTCGACCTCGGAGACGGGCGCGTCGTGTACGACGAGCGTCAGGCCCGCAAGCGCCCGGACTGGACCTACGAGGGCGAGCCCGCAGCCCGGGTGGGCTGACCCGGACCGGGGCGGGCCTCTCAGGCGCCGACGGCGTGAAAGCCGCCGTCGACGTGGATGATCTCCCCCGTGGTGAGCGGGAACCAGTCCGAGAGCAGGCACACGCAGGCCCGGGCCACGGCTTCGGGGTCGCGCACGTCCCAGCCCAGCGGGGCGCGCTCGGCCCACACCCGCTCGAAGTGCTCGAAGCCGGGGATGGAGCGGGCGGCCACCGTCTTCACCGGCCCCGCCGCGACCAGGTTGACCCGCACCCGTGACGGGCCCAGGTCGCGCGCCAGGTAGCGGGAGAGGGACTCGAGGGCGGCCTTGGACACCCCCATCCAGTCGTAGGCGGGCCAGGCCACCGACGCGTCGAAGTCGAGGCCCACGACCGACCCGCCCCCGGCCGCCTGCAACAGGGGGAGCATGGCTCCGGCCAGGGCCTTGAGCGAGTAGGCCGAGACCTGGAGGGCCACGGCCACGTCCTCCCAGCCGGCCTCGAGCACGCCGTTGCCCAGGCAGGCGGCGGGGGCGAAGCCGATGGCGTGCAGGATCCCGTCCAGCGTCCCCCAGCTGCGCGAGAGCTGGTCGGCCACGGCCCGCACCTGCTCTTCGTCGGTCACGTCCAGCTCCAGCACGTCGGGGGGCGAGGGCAGCTTGCGGGCCGTGCGCTGGGTCAGCGACAGGCCCCGGCCGAAGCCGGTGAGCGCCACCTCGGCGCCCTCCTGCTGAGCCAGGCGGGCCACGCCGAAGGCCAGGGAGTCGTCGGTGAGCACGCCCGTCAGCAGGACGCGCTTGCCCGTCAGCAGGCCCATAGGGGATCCGACCCCCTCCCGGTGACCGGCGTTACCGCTACGGCGCGGCCCCCGATGCGCCGATAGCCCGCTCTGTGACCGACGTTGCCCCCTGGCGCCCTCCGGCCTGGACGGGCGACGGGGGCCCGGCCGCGTCCCTCCTGTCGGCCATGGCCCTCCAGCCCGGCGTGGACGAGCTCGCTCGTCTCGTCGCCGGCGCCTTGTGCGAACGGACCGCATGCCACAGGGCTTCCCTCCTCCTGCCCCGGCGGGGCTCGCCCATCCTGGTCGATCGGGCCGGCGCGGGCGCGTGGCTCGACCTGGAGGACGCCCCCCCCGCCGTGGCCCTGGCCCTGGAGACGGGCCAGGCCGTGGTGCTGGGGGACGTGCACGCCCTGGTGGGGCCGCCCGTCCGGGCCCGCTCGGCCCTGGTGGCGCCGCTCATGCTGGGCCAGGTGTGCGTGGGCCTGCTGGCGGCCTGGTCGGAGTCGCCCTCCCTCGAGGTGCAGGCCGAGGTCCGGGGTTGGACCGAGGCCCTGGCCGCGGCCACGACCCTGGCCCTGGCCGGGCTCTGGGGCGGGACCGACGCCGTGCTGGCCGCCTGCGTGAGCAGGCCCGCGCCTGCGGGGGCGGACCGGGCCCTGGCCTCGCCCGAGCTCCTGGCCGCCGAGCTGCGGCGCCTGCAGCGCGGTGACGCCATCGCCGTGGTGGCCATGGAGGACGGCGCCGCATCGGCCATGGCCGCCATCCTGGCCGGCCTGGTGCGGGAGAGCGACGTGGCCGCCGAGGTCGCGCCCAACACCGTCGTGCTCCTGCTCCGCCACTGCAGCGAGGCGGGAGCCGAGCTCGTCGTCGACCGCGTGCACCGGGCCGTGGGGGAGGCCCCGGTGCGGTGGGGAGTGGCCGTGGCCGACGAGGGGGACCGCGGTCACGATCTGCTCGACCGCGTCCGCTCCGGCCTGGCCGTGAGCGGCCCCCGCGCCCGTCCGCTGCTGCGCCCCTTCGGCACCACCCGGGCCACGCCCGTCCCGCCCGCCTAGCCCCGGCCGTCCCCGGGAGCCGGCCGGGGGTGGAGGAGGGGATGGGTCGGTGTGCCAGTGTGGAGCCGTGCACGTAGGAGTTCTCGGAGGCACGGGGCCGGCAGGGAGCGGTCTGGCCGCCCGGCTGGCGGCTGCGGGCGTGACCGTGACCATCGGGTCGCGCTCCAAGGAGAGGGCCCAGGCGACCTGCGACGCCATCCACCAGCGCTGGCCCGATCGCGACCTGCCCCTGGAGGCGGGGGACAACGCCGCCGCCGCCGGGGCCGAGGTGGTGGTCGTGGCCACCCCCTGGGACGCGGCCGCGGCCACGGTCGCCTCGGTGGCCCACCTCCTCGACGGCAAGGTGCTCATCTCCATGGCCAACGCCCTGGCCAAGGTGGGAGACGAGTTCGAGCCCCTGGTGCCCCCACGGGGCTCGGTGGCCAGCCACGTGCAGGCCGCGGCCCCGACCGCGCTGGTGGCGGCCGCCCTCCACCACCTTCCGGCCAAGGAGCT
>VAXP01000063.1:9135-17767 GCA_005884125.1 Actinomycetota bacterium
CTGGGCAACCTGGACCACCGGGTGGAGAGCGACGTGCTCGTCTGTTCCGACCACACCGAGGCCACCCGGGTCACCTGCGAGCTGGTCAAGCTCATCCCCGGCTGCCGGCCCCTGGACACGGGGGCGCTGTCCATCGCCACGCCCATCGAGGCCTTCGCCGCCGTGCTGCTGCAGCTCAACGTCCGCTACAAGACCCGCACCGCCATACGCATGACCGGCATCGACGCCGGCGAGTGACGCCGTGACCGTGCGGCTGTACGACACGGCCGAGCGGGCCGTCGTGCCCTTCGAGCCGGGCCCCGTCGTGACCATGTACACGTGCGGCATCACCCCCTACGACGCCGCTCATCTGGGTCACGCCGCCACCTACCTCATCTACGACGTCCTCCAGCGCCGCCTGCGCGACCTGGGCCACGACACCCAGTGCGTCCGCAACGTGACCGACGTCGACGACGACCTGCTGCGCAAGTCGCGCGAGCTCGGGGTCTTCTACCTCGACCTGGCGGCCGAGGAGATGGCCCGCTTCGACGCCGACATGAAGGCCCTGGGTCTGCTCGCTCCGTTCTCCGAGCCGCGCGCCACCTCGGCCATCCCCGACATCCTGGGGTTCATCGGCATGGTGCTGGAGTCGGGCCACGCCTATCAGGCCGGGGGCTCGGTGTACTTCAGCGTCTCCTCCTTCCCCCGCTTCGGGCAGATCTCCCACCTGGGGCGGCGGGAGATGCTGGCCCTGGCGGCCGAGCACGGGGGCAACCCCGACGATCCCTACAAGCGGGACCCCCTCGACTTCGTGCTGTGGCAGCCCTCGGCCCCCGACGAGCCCTCCTGGGAGTCGTTGTGGGGCCCGGGCCGACCCGGGTGGCACATCGAGTGCTCGGCCTTGGCCCTGCGCGAGCTGGGGACGACCATCGACCTCCACGGCGGGGGCAGGGACCTCGTCTTCCCCCACCACGAGTGCGAGGCCGCGCAGTCGGAGGCGGCCACCGGTGAGCTCTTCGTGCGCCGGTGGGTGCACTACGGGGAGGTGAGGTTGGGCGCCACCAAGATGTCGAAGTCGCTGCACAACCTGGTCTTCGTCACCGACCTGCTCAAGGAGTGGGAGCCCTCGGCCGTGCGCATCACCATCTTCGACCACCACTACCGCACCTCGTGGCCCTACGAGCCGGAGATGATGGAGACCTCGGCGGCGCGCCTGGCCCGTTGGCGGGCCGCGGCCGGCGGCCGAGGCGGGGGCGAGGAGGTGCTGCAGGCGGTGCGGGCCGCGCTGGACGACGATCTCGACACGCCCCGAGCCCTGGCCGCGCTCGACATCGCGGCGGGGCGCGGGCTGGACGTGACCGCGGCGGCCGAGCTCCTGGGGGTCGACCTCAGCGGAGGAGCCGAGTAGGAAGAGGCCGCGGCGGCCCGGAGTACTGTCGGGCGGCGATGGCGGACCAGATCACGGTGCTCCTGCCCGACGGGTCGGAGCGGGCCCTGCCCCAGGACGCGACGGCAGCCGACCTGGCCGCCGCCATCGGTCCCCGCCTGGCCCGAGCGGCGGTGGCCGCCACCGTGGACGGACAGGAGGTGGACCTGGACACGCCGCTGCCCGACGGCGCCCGTGTGTCGGTGGTGACGAGCGACTCCGAGGCCGGGCGCCACGTGCTGCGCCACTCGACCGCCCACGTGCTGGCCCAGGCCGTCCTGCAGCTCTGGCCCGGCGCCCGCTTCGCCATCGGGCCGCCGGTGGAGGACGGCTTCTACTACGACTTCGAGCTCCCCGGTGGCGCCCACTTCAGCGAGGAGGATCTGGCCCGCATCGAGGAGGCGATGCGCCGGATCGTGGCCGAGGACCAGCCCTTCGTGCGTGAGGAGCACTCCATCGACCAGGGCCTGGCCCTCTTCGCCGACCAGCCCTTCAAGCGGGAGATCATCGAGAGCGTCGACACGGGCGAGGGGGCGGGTCGAGGCGTCGTCACCACCTACCGGAACCCTCCCGGTTTCGTGGACCTGTGCCGGGGGCCGCACGTGGCCTCCACGGGCCGGCTTGCCGCCTTCAAGCTCATGCGGGTGGCCGGCGCCTACTGGAGGGGCGACGAGCGCAAGCCCCAGCTCCAGCGCATCTACGGCACGGCGTGGGAGTCTGAGCAGGCCCTGGCCGAGCACCTACGCCGGCTGGAGGAGGCCGACAAGCGCGACCACCGCA
Organism: Actinomycetota bacterium; assembly: GCA_005884125.1. Classification (GTDB taxonomy): domain Bacteria; phylum Actinomycetota; class Acidimicrobiia; order Acidimicrobiales; family AC-35; genus AC-35. The sequence continues at coordinate 11,321 of VAXP01000063.1, forward strand.
AGCTCGGGCTGGAGCTCGACCTGTTCCACTTCCCCCCCGAGGTGGGCGGTGGGCTGGCCGTCTTCCACCCCAAGGGCGGGCTCATCCGCAAGCTCATGGAGGACTACAGCCGGGCCGAGCACGAGGCCGGCGGCTACCAGTTCGTGTGGACGCCCCACCTGGCCAAGTCGAGCCTGTTCGAGAAGTCGGGCCACCTGCAGTGGTACGCCGAGAGCATGTACCCCCCCATGGAGATGGAGGGGGCGACGTACTACCCCAAGCCCATGAACTGCCCCATGCACATGCTCATATACGGGAGCCGGCAGCGGTCCTACCGCGAGCTGCCTCTGCGCCTGTTCGAGTTCGGCACCGTGTACCGCTTCGAGCGCTCGGGCGTGATTCACGGCCTCACCCGGGTGCGGGGCATCACCCAGGACGACTCGCACATCTTCTGCACGCCCGAGCAGCTGGGCGACGAGCTGGCGGCGCTGCTCGACTTCGTCCTGCGTCTCCTGCGTACCTTCGGGCTCGAGGAGTTCGAGGCCGAGCTGGCCACCCGCCCCGAGAAGTTCGTCGGTGAGCCCGAGGACTGGGACCGGGCCGAAGCCGCCCTGGCCGCGGCCCTGGAGGCGGCCGGGCTGGCGTACACGGTGGCCGACGGCGAGGGGGCCTTCTACGCGCCCAAGATCGACGTGCACGTGCGTGACGCCATCGGCCGCAGGTGGCAGCTCTCCACCCTGCAGGTCGACTTCCAGCTCGCCCCCCGCTTCGATCTGGAGTACGCCACGGCCGAGAACACGCGGGCCCGGCCCCAGGTGATCCACCGCGCCCTGTTCGGATCGATCGAGCGCTTCCTGGCCATCCTCATCGAGCACTACGCCGGCAACCTGCCCACCTGGCTGTCGCCCGTGCAGGCCGCCGTGCTCCCGGTGCGCGACGACCATCGCCCCTACGCCGAGAAGGTGGGCCAAAGGCTCGTCGGCCGGGGGCTGCGGGTGGTCACCGAAGGGGCCGAAGAGCCCCTCAACGCCCGCATCCGCCGTCATCGTCTCGAACGCGTCCCCTACGTGCTCGTCGTCGGTGACGAGGACGTGGACGCCGGCACGGTGGGCGTGAACGTGCGGGGCGAGGCCAGGCCCGAGCGGGGCGTGGCCGTGGACGAGCTGGTGGGCCGCATCACCGACGACGTGGAGGGCAGGCGGGCCCAACCCCACCGGCCCGGGGCGGGGGCCGCCCCCACGTGAGCCTGGAGCGGCTGTGGGCCGGGTGGCGCAGCGAGTACGTGGCCGGGGCCGCGGCCGGCGACGGCCAGGCGTGCCTGTTCTGCCGCCTCGGCGCTTCGGACGAGCCCGATGAGGAGACCTACGTGCTGTGGCGGGGCCGGCGCTGTGCCGCCGCCCTCAACGCCTTCCCGTACACCAGCGGGCACCTGATGGTGTTCCCCCTGCGCCACGTGGGGGAGATGGAGGACCTGAAGCGGGCCGAGGCGACCGAGCTGTGGGACGCCCTGACCGACGCGGTCAGGGCCCTGAAGGCGGCCTACGGCCCCGACGGCCTGAACCTGGGCGTCAACCTCGGGCGGGCGGCGGGCGCGGGCATACCCGGCCACTTCCACGCCCACGCCCTCCCCAGGTGGAACGGCGACACCAACTTCATGACGGCCGCGGCCGAGGTCAGGGTGCTGCCCGAGTCCCTGCCGTCGAGCTGGAAGAAGCTGCGGGCGGGCTGGCCATCCCCGCCGGCCCCCTCGGCCGCGCCGTGAGCGAGGGCCCCACCGGGGACGCCGGTCCGGAGCAGGGGGACGAGCTACCCGAGGAGCTGGACGTCAGCGCCTTCGTGGGCCCCACCGTGTTCCCCGACATCAGGAGGAGGCGGGCCCCGGGGCTGCTCTACCTGGGCGTCGCTGTCGCGTGCGTGGCCCTCTGGGTGGCCCGCCACGAGGGTGGCGTGCTGGTGAACGACGGGCTGCTGGTTCTGGGCCTGGCCCTCGCCGCGGTCGGCGCCTACCACCTGGCCGCGGCCTGGCACCTCGGGGTCACCGAGACCGACGCCCTGGTGGCGGCCAGCCGCGTCGTCGGCTTCCCCGTCGGTCACGCCTCGGCCCAGCTGGGATGGAGGGGCCTGCTCAGCCGCCCGACCTGGCGCATCCTGCTCTACTCGGCCGAGAACCCCCCGGCCCGGCGCGGCCTGGTACTGGTCGACGGGGTCGACGGCGACATCGTGGCCCACTTCGTGGAGGACAACCCGGAGGACTGGTCCGCCTTCGCCCGCTGACGAAGGCTCCACGCCCGTCCAGGGCTCGCTCGTTCCCGTATGGCTGGTAAACCGCGCTCCTTGGCTCCGGCCGGCTCGCGGGGTCAGTCCTTGTCGTCCTTGGCGACCACCTTGGAGTAGAGGTTCTGGGGCAGGAGGTCGTAGTGGTCGTGCTGGGCCGTGAACCGGCCCCGGCCCCCGGTCAGCGAGCGCAGGTCGATGGCGTAGCGCATGATCTCCGACGTGGGCACCAGGGCCACGATGATCTGCTCGCCGTCGTTGCCCGACTCCGTGCCCTGGACCCGGCCCCGGCGGGAGTTGAGGTCGCCCATGACGTCGCCCTGGTAGCTGGCGGGCACCGTCACCTCCACGAGGGAGACGGGCTCCAGGATCACGGGCCCGGCCTTGGCCATGGCCTCCTTGAACCCCAGCGACCCCGCCATCTTGAAGCTCATCTCCGAAGAGTCGACGGCGTGGTACTTGCCGTCGTAACAGGTCACCCTCACGTCGACGACCGGGAAGCCGTGGAGCCCGCCCTGCTGCATCGTCTCCATGATCCCCTTCTCGACCGCGGGGATGAACTGGCGGGGGATGGCGCCGCCGACGATCTGGTCGACGAACTCGAACCCCGCTCCCCGCTCCAGGGGCTCGATGCGGATGTCGGCCACCCCGAACTGGCCGTGTCCGCCCGTCTGCTTCTTGTACTTGCCCTCGGCCTCGGCCTGCTTGGTGATCGTCTCCCGGAACGGGACCTTGAGGTCCTCCACCTCCACCTCGACGCCGAACTTGCGGTGCAGGCGCTCGGTGACGATGGCCAGGTGGGTCTCGCCCATCCCCGACAGGACCGTCTGGTGGGTCTCGTCGTCCCGCCGGACGGTGAGGGCGGGGTCCTCGTCCTGGAGGCGGTGCAGCGCGGTCATGAGCTTGTCCTCGTCGCCCTTGGACTTGGGGCGGATGGCGATGGAGAGGACGGGGCTGAGAGGGGTCGGGGGATCGACCACGACGGGCGTGCCCTTGGGCGCCAGGGTGTCTCCCGTGCCCGTCTCGCTCAGCTTGCCCACCGCGGCGATGTCGCCCGCGGGCACCTCGGAGACCGGCTCCTGCTCCTTGCCCCGGAGCGTGAACAGGGCGTGCAGCTTCTCGTCGGAGTGGACCCGGGAGTTGGTGAGCACCACGTCGGGCCGGACCGTCCCCGACAGGACGCGGAAGAGCGAGACCTTTCCCACGTAGGGATCGGCCACCGTCTTGAACACGTAGGCCAGGGGCTGAGCCCCGGGGTCACACGAGACCTCCTGGGCCTGGTCGCCGGCCCGCACCGTGACCGGGGGGCGGTCGGCGGGAGTGGGGCCGATCTCGCAGATGAAGGCGGCCAGGCGGTCGATGGCCACGAGCTTGGAGGCCGACCCGCACACCACCGGGAAGACGGTGGCCGAGGCCACCCCGTGGGCCAGGGTCTCCTCCAGCTCCTTGGCCCCGGGGACGTCACCTTCGAGGTAGCGCTCCATGAGGTCGTCGTCGGCCACCACGATGCCCTCCACCAGGTTGTCGTGGACCTGGTGCTCGAGGCTCTCCATCTCGTCGGGGATCTCGCCCTGTACGGCCTTGCCCGTGTCGTAGGTGATGGCGGTGTCGGTGAGGAGGTCGGCCACGCCCCGGAAGGACGTCTCCTCTCCTATGGGGAGCTCGAGGGGGGCGATTCCCGCCCCGAACACCTGCCGCAATTGCTCCAGCGTGCGCTCGAAGGAGGCCCGCTCCCGGTCGAGCTTGTTGACGAACACCATGCGGGGAAGCTTCCGGGCCGCGGCCATCTTCCAGACCGCCTCGGTCTGGACCTCGACCCCCTCCACGGCGCTGACGACGAACACCACCAGATCGGCGGCGGAGAGGGCGGCGTCTACCTCACCCACGAAGTCGGCGTAGCCGGGGCAGTCGATGAGGTTGATCTTGTGCCCTTCGTACTCGAAGGGGGCCAGGGCCAGCGACACGGAGATCTTGCGCTTGACCTCCTCGGCGTCGAAGTCGGTGGTGGTGGTCCCGTCCTCCACCCGACCCTGGCGGGGGATGGCCCCGGCGCAGAAGAGGAGGGCCTCGGCCAGCGTGGTCTTTCCCGCTCCGCCGTGGCCCACCAGGGCGACGTTGCGGATCCTGGCCGGAGGGAAGGTCTTCACGCCCGCGCACCTCGCTCGTTCTGCATCGGCTCGTCATCCCCACCGGTGGCGGTGGGTCGCGCCAGCGTACCGGGGCCCGGTGGTAGCTTGAAGGGTGACGAACCCGTCCTGATCAGCCCTCAACTCGGAGAAATCGACCGTTGTTCGACGCCCGCTGGCGGAGCAGCCTGGAGCGTGGCACGCAGCCCGTCGGCCAAGCCATCCGTCGCATGGGGGCGACCGCTGACCATCTAACGGTCGCAGGCTTGGTGCTGGCCGTGGCCACCGCCGTGGCCGTCGGGGCGGGCCGCCTCGGGCTAGGTCTGGCCCTGCTCATTGCCGCCTCCCTTCCCGACCTGCTGGACGGTGCGGTGGCCAAGGCCGCGGGCACGGCCTCGCCCCGGGGCGCCTTCTTCGACTCGGTGGCCGACCGGGTCAGCGATTCGCTGGTCCTGGGCGGGCTGGCCTGGTACCTGGCCTCCCGCCACGGTGGCCACGCCGCGGTGCTGGCCCTGGCCGTCCTGGCCGCCTCCACCCTCGTCTCCTATGAGCGGGCCCGGGCCGGGAGCCTGGGCTTCACGGCCAAGGGGGGCCTCATGGAGCGGGGCGAGCGGGTCTTCGCCATCGGGGTGGGCCTGGCCTTCTCCTGGCTCCTCGTCCCCGTGCTCTGGATCATGCTCGTTCTCACCGTCGTGACCGCCGTGCAGCGCTTCGTGATGGTCTGGCGCCAGGCCTCGGTGCCCCGTCCCACCGCGCCGGTGGGGCGTTGGCGGCCCAGCCGGGTGGAGTTGCGCTGGCGCTCGTGGCGGGAGGCGGCCGGACCCTCGGCTCAGCCCGGGGCCCGCTGGCGGGCCCGGCGCCAGGAGTGGCTGGGGGCCCGGGCCGACCGCCGCCGGGCACGCGTCACGCGGCCATAGGGGCGGCGGGCACGGCCCGCAGGCCGCGGCCATGGCCGCCATCGTGATCAGGCGCCTCCGCCCCGGTCCCCTCCTGGCCTACCGCACGGCCGCGGCCGTGGCCCGGACCTGGCCCCGGCCCCTGGCCGCGGGGACGGCCGAGGTGGTGGCCGCCGGCCTGGCCCGCACCATGGGCGGGAGGCGGGAGATGGCCCGCCGCCACCAGCGCCGGGTACGGCCCGAGCTCAGGGGTTGGGCCCTGGAGCGCGCCGTGGACCGGGTCTTCGCGTCCTACGGGCGGTACTGGTACGAGTCCTTCCGGTTGCCCCAGCTCTCGGCCGCCGACCTGGCCGCCAACATGACCTACGAGGGGCTGGGGCGGCTGGACGACGCCCTGGCCGCGGGCCGGGGCGCGGTGGTGGCCCTGCCCCACCTCGGTGGGTGGGACTTCGGGGGCGCCTGGCTGGGGTCGCTCGGCTACCACCTCACCGTCGTGGTCGAGCCCCTGGAGCCGGCCGAGATGTTCGAGTGGTTCGTCGCCTTCCGGCGCTCCCTCGGCATGACCGTCGTGCCCCTTGGTCCCGAGGCGGGGACGGCCGTGCTCCGCTGCCTTCGCGACAACGGCATCGCCGCCCTGGTCTCGGACCGGGACCTGGTCGGCAGCGGCATCGAGGTGGAGTTCTTCGGCGAGAAGACCACCCTCCCCGCGGGCCCGGCCACGCTGGCCCTGCGCACGGGAGCAGCGCTCCTCCCCACCGCCGTGTACATGAGGCCGGGCGGCGGCCACCACGGCGTCATCCGCCCGGCCGTGCCCGTCGAGCGCAGGGGAGGCCTGCGCGAGGACGCGCGGCGCCTGACCCAGGACCTGGCCCACGAGCTGGAGGAGCTCATCCGGGTCGCCCCCGAGCAGTGGCACCTGTTCCAGCCCAACTGGCCATCCGACCGAGAATATACGGGCTGACCTGCGGGTTCGTGGTTCGAGGTCAGCCCCAAGGGGACCGTGAGGGGGACCTTTTCCGCCCAGCCGGGGCGGCGATGGCCGAGGGGGACCGCTCTGCTCGCGATCACGATGGATCCGCCGGCGTCCATGGGCCCGCCGTAGCGCTAATCCCGGGACACAGCATTACCCGGAGAGCTCGAGAGAGGGTCCGCGAGTTCTCCGCGAGTAACGC
>VAXP01000064.1:0-11387 GCA_005884125.1 Actinomycetota bacterium
ACGAGCGCGTCGACGTCCTCCTCGCGCCCACCGCCCCGACCACGGCCTTCGCCGTCGGCGCCAAGGCCGCGAATCCGCTCGCCATGTACCTGTCCGACGTGTGCACCATCCCCTCCAACCTGGCCGGGCACCCGGCCATGAGCATCCCCTTCGGCACGGGGGACGACGGCCTGCCTGTCGGGGTGCAGGTGCTGGCCCCGGCCCTGGGCGAAGAGGCCATGTTCCGTGTGGCCGGGACCCTGGAGCGGGCCGCGCCCGTTCCCGCGCCGGCGGCGGGGCCATGACACCGGCGTCCGCCTCGCACAGCGGCCCGGCGCCGCAGCGCTGGGAGACCGTGGTCGGCCTCGAGGTCCACTGCGAGCTGCGCACGGCCACCAAGCTGTTCTGCTCGTGCCGCAACTCCTTCGGCGAGGAGCCCAACACCAACGTCTGCGCCGTGTGCCTCGGGCTGCCGGGCTCGCTCCCCGTCCTCAACCGCCAGGCGGTCGAGTACGCCATGCGCATAGGCGAGGCGCTGCACTCCACCGTGCGCCCGTCCCTCTTCCACCGGAAGAACTACTTCTATCCCGACATGCCGAAGGACTACCAGATCAGCCAGTACGACGAGCCCATCAACGTGGGCGGCTGGCTGGAGCTGCCCGACGGCGGCCGCGTCGGGATCGTGCGGGCCCACATGGAGGAGGACACGGGCAAGACGACCCACGTGGGCGGGGGCGGACGCATCCACGAGGCGGCCTACTCGCTCGTCGACTACAACCGGGCCGGCGTGCCCCTGGTGGAGATCGTCAGCGAGCCCGACCTGCGCTCGGCCGCCCAGGCCCGGGCCTACGTCAGGGAGCTGCGGGCCATCCTGGTGGCGACGGGCGCCTCGGACGGCAAGATGGAGGAGGGGTCGCTGCGGGTCGACGCCAACGTGTCGCTGCGGCGGGGGGGATCGTCCCAGCTCGGGACCCGCTGCGAGATCAAGAACATGAACTCCCTCAGCTCACTGGGGCGGGCCATCGACTACGAGGCCGAGCGCCAGCGCGAGCTTCTCGAGGAAGGCCAGGACGTGGTGCAGGAGACCCGGCACTGGAACGAGGCCGAGAGCCGCACCTTGTCGATGCGCTCCAAGGAGGAGGCCTTCGACTACCGCTACTTCCCCGAGCCCGACCTGGTACCGGTGGCCCCCCAGGAGGCGTGGCAGGCCCAGGTGCGTGCGGCCATGCCCGTGCTCCCGGCCCAGCGCCGGGCCCGGCTGGCGGCCGCCGCCGGCACCGGGGCCGACGTCGTGGCCCTGCTGGTGGAGCTGGACCTGGACGGCCTCGTGCTCGAGGCCATCGAGCAGGGGGCCGAGCCCAGGGTGGCCCTCAACCGGGCCGCCAACGAGGTGGCCGCCGACCTGGAAGGCGCCCGCGGCCTGGATCCGGCCGCCTTCGCCGCCCTGGTGGGCATGGAGGCTGGGGGCGAGCTCACCGCCACCCAGGCCAAGGACGTGCTGGCCGAGATGCTCAAGGCGGGGGGCGACCCCGCGGCCATCGCCAAGGCCAAGGGGTACAAGGCGCTGTCCCCCGACGCCCTGGCCGCCGCCGTGGAGGAGGTCATAGCGGCCAACGCCGAGCTGTGCGCCCGCTTCCGGGCCGGGGACGGCAAGGTGATGGGCGCGCTCATCGGCCAGCTCATGAAGGCGACCGAGGGCAAAGCCGACGGCAACAGGGCCAGAGCGATGCTGACCGAGCGCCTGGAGGCCAAGGCCTGAGGGGCGGGCCCGCCCGGGGTTTGCGGCAAGGCCTCGTCTACCATCGCCCGATGCCTAGGCCCATATCTTCCCCACGCGCCCTCAGGGGCGTGCGCGCCTGTGGCCTCGCCGCCCTCGTCCTGGCCGGGGCCTGTGGCGGCGGGGGCAGCCACCGCTCCAGCGCCACCGGCCAGCTGGGCGCAGCCGCCTCGGCCGCCACCTCGACGACGGGCGGCGCCGGCGCCAGCGGGGCTGGAGCGGGCACCACCGGCGCCCCCGCCACGGGCGCGTCGAAGGCGACCACCGCCCCGGCCAAGAGCGCGTCGTCCAACACGGCGGCTCCCGCCGGGGCCGCCTCCAAGGCGGCGACGGCCGCGGCGGGAGCCGCGCCCGGGCACTACACCTACGACGTGACCGGGTCGCGCTCGGGGGGGACGCCGCCCACCACCGCCCCCCTCAATGGAAAGGCCACCCTCACCGTGGACCCGGCCCAGGGGACGGACCAGCACGAGACGCTGGTCTCCGACGACGGCTCGGGCAACGGGACGGAGCTGGTGCTGCGCTACCAGCCCGACGGCGTGTTCATGGTCGACCTCAAGATCACGGGCCAGTTCGCCAAGGAGTTCCGCCCCAACCCGCCCGTGCTGGCCGAGCCCGTGCCCCAGACCGAGGGCAAGCACTGGGCGTGGGACATCACCTCCACCGACAACACGACCACGGGCCACGGCGACTACACCATGGGCAAGCCGGACACGACCAGCAACGGATGCAAGCCGGTGGCCTGCGGGCTGGTCAACGGCACTCTCACCATCCACACCACCTTCAACGGAGCCCCGTTCACCATCACCCTGACGACCGACCGGGTGGACTCGCCCAAGTACTCGGTGACGGTCAAGGAGCACGACGTCACCGACGTGCCCGGGTTCTTCCACTCCGACACCACCTCGATCATCGAGTCGGTGGTGCCGAAGTGATACTCACCGCTCCCCGCGTCGGAATGGACGATCTCGAGCGCCGCACGGGCTGGGCCATCAAGCCCCAGGGGGCGTGCAAGGCCGAGGTGTGCGTTCCCCTCGAGCCCGGCACCGCCGAGGACGGCGACGTCGACGTCGCCTCCTTCGCCCGCCAGCTGCGCATGCCCCTGGTCCACGACGGCGACCACGGGTTGTGGGCCCTGGGCCCCCCGGCCGGGGGACGGGCCCTCAGCACGGCGGTGGCGCCCGAGCTCGAGCTGCCCGACCTGTCGGGACAGCCCTTCGCCCTCAGCTCGTTGCGGGGCCAGAAGGTCGTGCTCATCGCCTGGGCCTCGTGGTGAGGGTGCCGGGGCGACCTGCCCGTGTGGCAGGCACTGCGCAGCGAGCTTCATCCCGCCGGTGTCGAGGTGGTGACGGTGGCGCTGGACACCGGCGGGGCCGACGCGGCCCGGCCCTGGATCGAGGCGGCCAGGCCTGAGCACCCCTCGCTGATCGACGCCGCCCACGTCAGCGACGAGCTTCTGGGATTCGTCAACGTGCCCAACGCGGTGTGGATCGACGAGGAAGGCGTCCTCACCCGTCCCGCCCACCCCGCCCACGTGCAGGGCTCGGGCTTCGCCGACTCCCCCGTCCCCGAGGGGCTGCCCCCCCGCATCCACGACATGCTCGTCGAGGTCAAGAAGATCCCCAACCACTCCGACGTCTACCTGGGTGCGCTGCGGGACTGGGCCCAGCGGGGCAGCGCCAGTCCGTGGGCCCTCTCGCCCGCGGAGGTCGTGGCCCGCTCCCAGCCTCGCCCCCCCGGGCACGCCGAGGCCGCGGCCTGCTTCGAGCTGGGCCAGCACCTGTGGCGCCAGGGCCAGCGGGACGCGGCCGTGGCCTGGTTCCGTGAGGCCCACCGCCTCCAACCCGACAACTGGACCTACAAGCGCCAGGCCTGGACGCTGGCCACGACCAAGGAGGGCGAGGCCAGCGACCTCATCCAGGGTCCTACCGACCTGTACGACGGCAACTGGCTCGACGACGTGCGGGCCGCGGGTGCGGAGAACTACTACATCGCCTTCGAGTAAAGCCGGCGCCTCCCTCACCGGCGCCGCCCTACGCTGGCCGGCCATGGAAGAGCACCCCATGCCCCGGCCCCGCAGCCCCGAGGTGACCGAAGGCTACGAGCGGGCCCCGGCCCGGGCCATGCTCAGGGCCGTCGGCATGGGGGACGAGGACTGGGGCAAGCCCCAGGTCGGCGTGGCCTCCTCCTGGAACGAGGTCACACCCTGCAACATGCCTCTCGACCGCCTGGCCAAGCGGGCCAAGGAGGGGGTCAAGGCCGCAGGGGGCTTCCCGCTCGAGTTCATGACCATCGCCGTCTCCGACGGGATCTCCATGGGGCACGAGGGCATGCGGGCCTCGCTCGTCAGCAGGGAGGTCATCGCCGACTCGGTGGAGACCGTCATGCACGCCGAGCGCTTCGACGGCCTGGTGACCTTCGCCGGCTGCGACAAGTCGCTCCCGGGCATGCTCATGGCCGCGGCCCGGCTCAACCTCCCGTCCGTGTTCCTCTACGGGGGCAGCATCCTGCCCGGGCGCCTGCGCGACCAGGCCCTCGACATCGTCAGCGTGTTCGAGGCGGTGGGGGCCCACGCCGCCGGCACCCTGTCGGCGGAGGAGCTGGCCCTCATAGAGCGCAACGCCTGTCCCACCCAGGGCGCCTGCGCGGGCATGTTCACGGCCAACACCATGGCCTCGGCCTCCGAGGCCCTGGGCATGGCCCTGCCCGGGAGCGCCTCGCCGCCCGCCGTCGACCGCAGGCGGGACGACCTCGCCTACGAGAGCGGCCGGGCCGTCGTGGCCCTGCTCGAGGCCGGCATCAGGCCCCGCCACATCATGACCAGGGAGGCCTTCGAGAACGCCATCGCCGTGGTCATGGCCGTGGGCGGGTCGACCAACGCCGTGCTCCACCTGCTGGCCATCGCCAACGAGGCCCGCGTCGAGCTCACCCTGGACGACTTCGACCGGGTCGGCCGGCGCGTGCCCCACGTGGCCGACATGAAGCCCCACGGCCCGTACCACATGAGCGACCTCGACGCCGTGGGCGGCGTTCCCGTCGTCATGCGGGAGCTCCTCGAGGCGGGCCTGCTGCACGGGGACTGCATCACGGTGACGGGGCGGACCCTGGCCGACAACCTCGGGGCCCTCGATCCCCCCGGCCCCGACGGCTCGGTGGTCCATCCGCTCTCCGCGCCCATCCACGTAGACGGGGGCATCGCCATCCTCAAGGGGTCTCTGGCCCCCAAGGGCGCGGTGGTGAAGGTGGCGGGCATCGACCAGCCCCGCTTCGAGGGCTCGGCCCGGGTGTTCGACGGCGAGGACGCGGCCATGGACGCCATCCTGTCTGGCTCGATCCGGCCCGGGACCTTCGTCGTCATCCGCTACGAGGGCCCCAAGGGGGGCCCGGGCATGAGGGAGATGCTGGCCGTCACCGGGGCCATGAAGGGGGCGGGGCGGGGCGCCGACTGCGCCCTGGTCACCGACGGCCGCTTCTCGGGCGGGACCCACGGCTTCTGCGTGGGCCACGTCGCCCCCGAGGCGGTGGACGGGGGGCCCATCGCCCTGGTGGCCGACGGCGACCCCATCGTCCTCGACGCCGCATCCAGGCGCATCGACCTGCTGGTCGACGAGGTCGAGCTCGCACGCCGGCGCCAGGAGTGGAAGCTGCCCAGCCCCCGCTACACCACGGGCGTGCTGGCCAAGTACGCCAGGCTGGTGACCGGGGCCGACCGGGGGGCGGTGACCGAGCCTTGAGGCTCGGGCCCGGACCACGCCGGAGGCCGGGCCGGCGTCGGTTGCGGACGATGACGGGCCCATGTCAGACTGAGGGCCAATGTCCCGCACCCTTCTCCTCGTAGTAGTGATCACCTAGCGCACGCTCGTCACCACGCGCGTGCGCCCACGACCTCCCTGACGGGAGGTCGTTTTCGTTCCCGAGCCCGTTCTGCCCCCACACCGACCCCAGAGCCGAGAGTGACCACGACATGAAGCTGACCGGAGCCCAAGCCCTAATCAAGAGCCTGGAGATGGAAGGGGTGGAGGTGATGTTCGGCCTCCCGGGCGGAGCCATCCTCCCCGTCTACGACCCCATCATCGACTCGCCCATCCGCCACATCCTGGTGCGCCACGAGCAGGGCGCGGGACACATGGCCGAGGGCTACGCCCACGTCACCGGGCGGCCGGGCGTGGCCATGGTGACCAGCGGTCCGGCCGCGACCAACATCGTCACGCCCCTGTGCGATGCCTACATGGACTCCATCCCCCTGGTCGTCGTCACCGGTCAGGTGCCCCTGACCTCGATCGGCAGCGACGCCTTCCAGGAGTGCGACACCACCGGCATCACCATGAGCGTGACCAAGCACAACTGGCTGGTGACCGACGCCCAGGACATCCCCCGCATCGTGCGCCAGGCCTTCCACATCGCAGGCACGGGCCGGCCCGGCCCCGTGCTCGTCGACGTGCCCAAGGACATCTCCAACTCGACCATGGACTGGCACTGGCCCACCGACGCCGACCTGGCCGCCGACCTCCCGGGCTACCGGCCCACGCTCAAGGGCCACCCCCGCATGATCAAGGAGGCGGCCCGTCTCATCGCCGAGAGCCGCCGCCCGGTGATCTACGCCGGGGGCGGCATCCTCAAGGCCCGGGCCGCGGAGACGCTGCTGGAGCTGGTGGAGCTGACCGGCATACCGGTGGTGACCACCCTCATGGCCAGGGGCGCCTTCCCCGACACCCACGAGCTGTGCCTGGGCATGCCCGGCATGCACGGCAACTACACCGCGGTCACGTCCATGCAGAAGGCCGACCTGCTCATCGCCCTGGGCAGCCGCTTCGACGACCGGGTCACCGGGAAGGTGGGGACGTTCGCGCCCGACGCCAAGATCATCCACGTGGACGTCGACCCGGCCGAGCTGGGCAAGGTGCGCCGGCCGGACGTGCCCATCGTGGGCGACTGCCGGCTGGTGATCGAGGAGCTGGTCAAGGCGGTGCAGGCGGGCGGGGGAGCGCCGGCCCAGCCCGACCGCAGCCCGTGGATGACCCAGCTGCGGGCCTGGCAGGCCCAGCACCCCCTGACCTACGAGCAGTCCTACGACGACGGCGTCCTCAAGCCCCAGTTCGTGATCGAGCAGCTGAGGGACAGCACACCGGAGGACACGATCGTGGTTTCGGGCGTGGGTCAGCACCAGATGTGGACCTCGCAGTACTGGCGCTTCGCCCATCCCTACACCTGGGTGGCCGGCCCGACCGGATGGTGTGGGCCGTCGACGGCGACGGCTGCTTCCAGATGACGGCCCAGGAGCTGGTCACCGCGTCTTCGGAGCGCATACCGGTGAAGGTGGCCATCCTCAACAACGCCTACCTGGGCATGGTGCGCCAGTGGCAGGAGATGTTCTACGAAGAGCGTTACTCCGAGGTCTATCTCTCGCCCGACCTCCCCGACTACGTCAAGTGGGCCGAGGCCATGGGCTGCGTGGGCCTGAGGGTCGAGTCCCCCGAGGAGGTCCAGCCCGCCATCGAGAAGGCCAACGACATAGACGACCGACCCGTGGTCATCGACTTCCGGACCGACGAGCGGGAGAAGGTCTACCCCATGGTCCCGGCCGGAGCCTCCAACGACGACATCGTGGTCGATCCCAGCCAGGGGGAGGGAGGCCGATGATGGCCGGCGCCAACGAGTACCGCCACCACATCCTGTCCGTGCTCGTGGAGAACAAGGCGGGGGTGCTGGCCCGGGTGGCGGGCCTGTTCTCCCGACGGGGCTTCAACATCTACTCGCTGGCGGTGGCGCCCACCGACGACCCCCGCTTCAGCCGCATCACCATCGTGGTGGACGTCGAGTCCAAGCCCCTGGAGCAGGTGACCAAGCAGCTGTTCAAGCTCATCAACGTGGTCAAGATCTCCGAGCTCGACCCCGCCGCCTCGGTCGAGCGGGAGCTGGTGCTGGCCACGGTGCAGGCCGAGGCGGCCGCCCGCGGCCAGATCATCGAGCTGGTCCAGGTCTTCGAGGGGAAGATCGTCGACGTGGGCCACGACGCCCTCACGGTCATGCTGGCCGGGCCGCCCAGCAAGATCGACGACTTCGAGGAGATCATCCGGGGCTACGGCATCGTCGAGCTCCAGCGCACGGGGCGGGTGGCGCTGGCCAAGCTGGAGAGGCAGGCTCCTCGCCTGCGCAGCGTTTCGGGGAAGGTTGGGTGAGGACATGGCAACCGTCTATTACGAGAAGGACGCCGATCCCGGTCTCGTCGCCGGGCGCAAGGTGGCGGTCATGGGCTACGGCTCGCAGGGGCACGCCCACGCCCTGAACCTGCGCGACTCGGGCGTGGACGTGCGGGTGGGGCTGAGGGAGGGGTCCTCGTCCCGCGCCAAGGCCGAGGCGGCCGGGCTGTGGGTGCTCCCCATCGACAAGGCCGCGGCCGAGGCCGACCTGGTCATGATGCTGCTCCCCGACACCGAGCAGGCCGCCGTCTACGACTCCGCCATCGCCCCCAACCTCTCCCAGGGCGACGCCCTCTTCTTCGCCCACGGGTTCAACATCCGCTTCGGCCTCATCACGCCTCCGGCCGGGGTGGACGTGGGCATGGTCGCCCCCAAGGGCCCCGGTCACCTGCTGCGCCGCACCTACACCGAGGGAGGGGGGACGCCGGCCCTCATCGCCGTGGCCCAGGACTCCTCGGGCAAGACGCGCGACCTGGCCCTCTCCTACGCCCACGGGATCGGCGCCACCAGGGCGGGGGTGCTGGAGACCACCTTCGAGGAGGAGACCGAGACCGACCTCTTCGGGGAGCAGGTGGTGCTGTGCGGCGGGCTCACCTCGCTCGTCCAGGCCGGGTTCGAGACGCTGGTGGAGGCGGGCTACCAGCCCGAGTCGGCCTACTTCGAGTGCCTGCACGAGGTCAAGCTCATCGTCGACCTCATGTACGAGCACGGTATCTCGGGCATGCGCTACTCCATCTCCGACACGGCCGAGTACGGCGACCTGACCAGGGGTCCCCGCATCGTGGACGACCACGTCCGCCAGGAGATGCGCCGCATCCTGGAGGAGATCCGCAGCGGCCGCTTCGCCGAGGAATGGGTGGCCGAGAACCGGGCCGGACGGCCCCGGTTCAACGAGCTGCGGGAGGCGGGCAAGC
This sequence comes from Actinomycetota bacterium, assembly GCA_005884125.1. Lineage (GTDB taxonomy): Bacteria > Actinomycetota > Acidimicrobiia > Acidimicrobiales > AC-35 > AC-35. The sequence goes on from VAXP01000064.1 coordinate 8,871, forward strand.
GCCATCCCATCGAGAAGGTGGGCGCCGAGCTGCGGGCCATGATGCCCTTCATCTCCGCCGGTAGGGAGCGCCCCCAGGACGTGTCCGGGGGCTGACCCGCCCCCGCCCGTCGCCGGGGCCGGCTGGGCCGGTCGCCCCGGTCGCGCCGGTCAGCCCACCAGCTCGATGAAGTGGATGAGCTCGTCCAGGACGAAGGGCTTGGTGATGTAGTAGTCCGCGCCCGCCTTCCAGCCGTCCCACACGTCGGCGTCGGCCGCCCTGGCGCTGAGCACGACGACGGGAACCTCCCGCGTCGCCGGGTGACCCCGCAGCGAGGCCAGGACCTCGAACCCGTTGAGCTCGGGCATCATGAGGTCGAGGATGATGAGCTCGGGGACCATCTGACGGGCCACCCGCAGGGCGTCCTCGCCGTTGCCCACCCCGGTGACCTGATAGCCCAGCATCTGCAGGTTGAAGGTGATCGTCTCCCGCACGTCCTCGTCGTCGTCGGCGACGAGGATGCGCCGCGCCGGCTCAACGAGACTCATCCGAGCTCCATTCCGGCCGGCGCCATTCTCCTCGGGACCACCTTGCCGACGCCGACACCGGCGCCTGCGCCCGGGCCGGGCCGGGGCTGAGGGCCTGCATCGGGGACCCGGACGGTGAAGCTCGTGCCTCCCCGGTTTCGCCCCGAAACCGAGATCGTCCCCCCCAGCACCTCTACCAGCTGGCGGCACAGGTAGAGGCCCAGGCCGGTGCCGCCCTGCCTGCGGGTCGAGGACTGGTCGAGCTGCACGAAGCGCTCGAAGATCCTCTCCCGGTCGAACATGGAGATCCCCGGCCCCCGGTCGGCCACGGCGAGCTCGAAGAAGTCACCGGCCCGCCGCCCAGTCACCTCGATGGGCCCCTCGGGTGCGTACTTCACCGCATTCTCGACCAGGTTGACCAGTATGCGCCTGAGCTTCTCGCCGTCGGTGCGGAGCAGCCCGGGTTCGAGCTCGACGGTGAGCCGGCCCCCCGAGAGGGGACCGAGGTCGGCGGTCAATCCGCATGCCAGCTCGTCCATGTCGGTCTCGGTGGCCAGGCAACGGGCGGTGCCCGCGTCGGCAGCCGCGACCATGAGCAGGTCCTCGATCAGGCGCTGGAGGCGCTGGCCCTGGTTCTTGGCCATGGCGAAGAACTGCTCGCGGCGCTCCCCGGGGAGACGGTCGCCGAAGCGGGCGATCGTGTCCACGGCGCCGAGGATGGACGTGAGGGGCGTGCGCAGCTCGTGCGACACCGTGGCCAGGAAGTCGTCCTTCTGACGGTTGAGGTCGACCTGGCGGCGCAGAGCCTCCTCCACCTCCTGGTAGAGGCGGGCGTTGGCCAGCGTCAGGGCGGCGTGGCGGGCGAAGGCTCCGAGCACGTCGGCCTGGCCCCCGGCCTGATCGCGTGCGTCGAGCTCCCGGAACACGGCCAGAGCCACGTGGTCGGCCTCACCCGCGGTCGACAGGGCCACGACGACGTCGCCGGCGGCGATGCGGGAGAGGGCCTCGGGCAGAACGGCGCGGGCGATGGTGGCGGCGCCGGCGTGACCGTGGCCGTCGTTGTCGTCGCTTCGGCGGGGTACGAGCCTCTGGGCCGCCCGCAGCTCGTCAAGGGTGGCGGGACGGTGGCCGCCGTCGTTCACGACCACCCCCGCCCAGCTCCCGTCGGCGCGGTCGACGCACGCCAGAGCGGTGGTGCCGGTGACGAGGAGACGGGCCTCATCGGCCAGCGTCACCAGGGCGTCCTCCAGACCAGTCAGCCCGCCCGTGCGAGAGGAGGCCGTGTACAGGCGCCGGAAGCGAAGGTGCTCGGACCGGTGCCGGGCCACCGAGCGGCTGGCGACGAAGAGCAGGCCGATCACCGGAGCCACCAGGACGACGGCGGGGCCGAGCGTCGCCAGCACGGCGACGAGCAGGCCCATGCAGCCCGACGCGCTGGCGGCCACCGCCGCGGGCAGGGCGGTGGCGGCCGCCACCTCCCGGAGAGGGCGATGCTCGGCCAAGGCCACCGCGGTGCAGATGGCGCCCACGTTGACCACGAAGTACCCGGCCACGGCCAGCGTCGCGGCAGCCCAGCCCCAGGGCGATCGGGCCTGCGGGTGTCCCAGCGCGACGAATACGACGCCGGCGACCGCGGCCGCGGCCGACGACTGGGCCACGTTGAAGGCGGCCTTGCCCGAGAGCCGTTCGATGAGGCAGGCGCAGGACTGGCCCACGGCCACAGCCAGCACCAGCTGGGCGGGGGGAAGAAGGAACAGCCCGACCACCAGGACGGCTTCGCCCGGAGTGACGGTGAAGGCGTTCCTGCGCAGTTCCAGGTGGACGGACAGCAGCCCGGCCAGGGCGAAGGCCACGGTGCAGGCGGCCACGACCCCGGGTGACCCAGAGGGATGGGCCGTGGGGACGCCCAGGACCAGCCCGGCGGCCAGGGCCACCAGGCAGAGGACGAGGGCGAGGATGCTGCTCTTCACCGGTGCATCTCTCACCTTGGGGTCAGCCCCAACCCGCGTCG
>VAXP01000064.1:11406-20123 GCA_005884125.1 Actinomycetota bacterium
CGCGCGTCGGACCACCGCGCGTCGGACCAGCGGGCGTCGGACCAGCGGGCGTCGGACCAGCGGGCGTCGGACCACCGCGCGTCGGACCACCGCGCGTCGGACCACCGCGCGTCGGACCACCGCGCGTCGGACCACCGCGCGTCGGACCAGCGGGAGTCGGACCAGCGGGCGTCGGACCAGCGGGAGTCGGACCAGCGGGAGTCGGACCAGCGGGAGTCGGACCAGCGGGCGTCGGACCATGGCATCTGCCTGAGCCCTGTGCCCAAGCCGTCGAAGGCGATGGCGTGGTGCTGCTGCCAGGACGGCTGGGCCCGGGCGTGATCGGCGGCGTAGAGGTCGATCTGGTCGCCGTAGGAGCCGGCCAGGGGACGGGCGGTGCCGGCCAGCGCGCCCTTCACGTCGTCAGGCGTGGCCAAGGGATGGTCGGACAGGAGCACCGCGGCCGCACCGGACGTCATGGCCGTGGCCATCGAGGTCCCGCTCCCCACGAAGTAGCGGTCACCGATCCGGGCCGAGGGGTGAAGCAAGTCGATGGTCGATCCGGGCGCCCGCAGGGACACGACGGAGACGCCGGGAGCCACGACCTCGGGCTTGGTGACGCCCCCCACCCGAGCCTGTCCCGACCAGGGGGCCAGCGTGTCGTCGGCGACGCTCGCCGTCTTGTGGGTGTCGCTGGCACCAGCCGTCAACACCCAGGGGTCGGAGCCGGGCATGGTGACCGCGCCCGGACCGCCGTTGCCGGCGGAGGCGACCACGGTGATGCCCTCGGCCCACGCCGCCTCGACCGCGCCGGCCAGGGGGTCGATCGCGGCCGGGAGCTGGGTGACGAGCCCGAAGGAGAGGTTCATGACCCGGATGTTGTGCTCGGGTGCGTGCACGACGACCCAGCCGATCCCCTCGATGAGCCGCGACAGGGTCGTGGTCCCGTCCCGCCCCGCGACCTTGACCGACACCACCGTGGCCCCGGGTGCAACCCCCATGTGACGCACCGGCCCCGCCGCGCTGGCGGTGCCGTCTCCGGCGATGAGACCGGCCATGAAGGTGCCATGGCCGTACTCGTCCAGCGCGGCGCGGCCGTCATCGCTGTCGCCGGCGCTGAGGTCGGGACCGCGCACGACCCGGCCGTCCAGGTCGGTGCTCGGGGCCACGCCGGTGTCGACCAGGGCCACGCCCACACCCGATCCCGCCTGGCGCGACCAATCCGGGCCCGGGTTCACGGCCGACAGCTGCGAGTCCAGGGCGATGCTGGGAGCGAAGCCGGCCGAGCTCACCGGGATCTTGATGTCTCGGACCACCCTCACCGCCGCGGTGGCCAGCCGGGCCGCGGCTGCGGGCCCGATCCTGGCTGCCACCGCTCGGGCCAGGGGCAGGGGAGCTTCCACACGACCGCCGGCCCGCACCACCGCGGCCTCGGCGGCCGCCGCCGTGGCGGCAACCACGACGACCGCGCCGGTCGGCACGTTCCGGGCCGCGGCTCCTGGGTCGACGGCCAGGGCTGAGGCCGCGGGCCCGGACAGCCCAGGGGCCCCGGCCAGCGCCGTGGCCACCGCGATCGTCGCTGCGCGTGCCGCCAACCCTCTCATCGCACCCCTTCGCCCGTCCATCACTCTCCGTGGTCATCGGGCGGGCCGGGAGGGCGTATTGAGGCGAGGTCGCCGCTCCCAGCGAAAATGCCCCGAACGGGTGGGGCGCGGGTGTTCCGGGCGGGCTAGTCCGTACCGGGGCTGGCGATCTTCAGTCCAGCGACTGGGAGGCCCACTGGGTGCTGCGCAGGGTCCGCCGCTGGCGGTCCCGGCGCCGAGCCCGGAGCCTGAGGAGGCCCAGGCCCACCAGGGCGGCCTCCGCAGCCAGGGCGGGGGGCTGGTCCCAGAGGTGGGCGGCCCGGTGGGTGAGGAAGGCGGTGGGGGTGCGGGTCCCGCTGGATGCGGCCGCCGCGGCCGGGGCCGGGCTGCCCTGGGCCTGGTGGGCCGCGGGCTGGCGCACCGGGGGGAGGTGGTCGGTGAGGGCGGCCTCGGCGCCGACAGGCGTGGCGAAGCCCCGGTCCAGGAGGGAGGTGGCGTTGGCGTAGACGCTGGGAGCGTGGAGGACGACGGCGAGCATGGTGCGCCCGTCCCGGCGGGCGGCGGCGACGAGGCACTCGCCCGCTCGCCTGGTGTAGCCCGTCTTCATGCCTACGGCCCCCGGGTACGACTTGAGCAGCTGGTTGTGGTTGCCCAGCTTGTGGTCGGAGCCGTCGGGGCCGTGGAAGCGGTAGAGGGGGTTGGCCACGGCCTCGGCGATCACCGGGTTGGCCAGCCCTGCTCGTGCCGCGATGGCCAGGTCGCGGGCGCTGATGAGGTTGCCGCCGTTGATGGAGAACTCGGCGTCGTCGAGGCCGGCCGGGTCCTGCAACAGGGGGTTGTCCTGCAGCCCGATCTCCTTGGCCACCCGGGCCAGGTCCTGGGAGAAGCGCTCCACGGTGCCGTCGGCCCGCTCGGCCAGGGCCACCGCCGCGTCGTTGGCCGAGGACAGCATCATGGCGTGGAAGGCGTCGGAGAAGCTCCACACCTGCCCCGCCTTCATGTTGATCTTGCGGGCGGGCATGGCCTCGGCCCGGACGCTGGCGGGCACGCTGGCGTCGGGGTGGACCGCATTCACCACCGTGAGCGCGGTGAGGATCTTGGTGAGGCTGGCCGGGGGCAGGGGCATCCGCTCGTCGTGGGCGTCGAGCACCACGCCGGTGTCCACGTCGACCAGGATCCAGGCCCCGGGCAGGGCTGCGGACGCCCCGGGCGGGGCCACCGCCGCGCCCGGTGAGGCCACCGCCGCTCCTCCTCCCGGCCGTCCCGACACGGTCTGTGTCCGTACCGGTGCGTGGACGCGAAGCCGGGTGTGCACGGTGGCGCCCGACGCCGTGGTGGCCCGGGCCGGCGCCGGGGGGACCGACAGCACTCCCCAGGTCAGCAGGGCGGAGGTGCCCAGGCGGAGCAGGGACGCGGCGGTGCGGCGGGCGCGGGCTATGGGCCCGAGGGTATTCAAACGGGCAGCTCGAGTCACATGCGTGGCGTTACGGGATCCGGCATGCCGGCGCCATGATCCCCGATGGGCGGGCCCGGTCGGGGGATCCGGGGGAGGCGCTCAGGTGCTCAGCGAGGCGACGACGTGGTCGATGCAGGCCGTGAGGGCGGCCACGTCGTGGTCCTCGACGGCGGGGAACATGGCGATCCGCACCTGGTTGCGCCCGAGGCTGCGGTAGGCGTCGGTGTCCACGATGCCGTTGGCCCTGAGCACGGCCGAGACGGTCGCCGCGTCCACACCCGGGTCCAGGTCGATGGTGCCCACCACGTGGCTGCGCTCGTCGGGCTTGGCCACGAAGGGCGTGGCGTAGCTGGAGGCCTCGGCCCACCCGTAGAGGATCTCGGCCGAGCGGTCGCAGCGGGAGGCGGACCACTCCAGCCCCCCGTTGTCGAGCATCCAGTCCAGCTGCTCTCGCATCAGGAACAGGGTGGCCAGGGCGGGGGTGTTGTAGGTCTGGTCCTTGCGGGAGTTGTCCAGGGCGATGCCGAGGTCGAGGGAGGCCGGTGCCCAACGGGCGCCACTCATGGCTTCGATGCGCTCGATGGCCGCGGGCGAGCACAGGGCGATCCAGAGACCGCCGTCGGAGCCGAAGCACTTCTGGGGGGCGAAGTAGTACGCGTCGAACTGGGCCGGGTCGACGCGCAGCCCACCAGCGGCCGAGGTGGCGTCCACGGCCACGAGGGCGTCGGGCTCGGCCGCCTCGGGCCTGCGGATCTCCATGGACACGCCCGTGGAGGTCTCGTTGTGGGTGAGGGCGTAGAGGTCGATGCCGGGTCGGGCCACGGCCAGGGGATGGGTGCCGGCGGGGGACTCGATGACGTCGGGCTGCTCGAGGTGGGGGGCGGCCAGGGCGGCCTTGGCGAACTTGGACGAGAACTCGCCGAAGGAGAGGTGCTGGCTGCGGGCGCGGATCAGTCCGAAGGTGGCCGCGTCCCAGAAGGCGGTGGTGCCGCCGTTGCCCAGGAGCACCTCGTAGCCCTCGGGGAGCGAGAAGAGCAGGCGCATGCCCTGGCGGACGCGGCGCACGACGGAGCGCACGCCCTCCTGGCGATGGCTCGTGCCCAGGTACGACGACCCGGCCCGGGCCAGAGCCTCCACCGCCTCGGAGCGCACCTTGGAAGGTCCGGAGCCGAAGCGGCCGTCGCCCGGCAGCAGATCGGGGGGGATGGCCACCGCAGGCACGCCTGCAGGCCATCCCGAACGCGACCCGGAATGCGTCTTGGGAGACGAGGGCACTGTGTCAGCATAAGGGCCGTGGACCCCGTATCCCGCCGGGTTGCCGCTATCGCCCCGTCGGCCACCCTGGCTGTCGACGCCAAGTACAAGGCCATGCAGGCCCGGGGTGAGGACGTGGTGGGCTTCGGCGCGGGCGAGCCCGACTTCCCCACGCCGGCCCACATCGTGGAGGCCGCGGTGCGGGCCTGTCGCGATCCCGCCAGTCACAAGTACACGCCCGTGGCCGGGCTACCCGAGCTGCGGGAGGCGGTGGCGGCCAAGACGGCGCGTGACTCGGGGTACGCGGTGGAGCCGGCCCAGGTGCTCATCACCAACGGGGGCAAGCAGGCGATCTACAACGCCTTCGCCGCCCTTTTGGACCCGGGCGACGAGGTCATCGTCCCCGCGCCGTACTGGAACACCTACCCGGAGTCGATCGCCCTCGCCGGGGGCGTCCCCGTGGTGGTGGCGACCGACGAGCGCAGCGGGTTTCGCGCCACCGTCGAGCAGCTGGAGCGGGCGCGGACGCCGCGCACCAAGGCCATGCTGTTCGTGAGCCCCTCCAATCCCACGGGGGCGGTGTACCCGCGCCACGAGGTGGAGGCGGTGGGCCGGTGGGCCGCCGAGCGGGGCCTGTGGGTCATGACCGACGAGATCTACGAGCACCTCGTCTACGGGAGCCACACCCATCACTCCTTGCCCGTGGTCGTGCCCGAGGCGGCCGAGCGCTGCGTCGTGATCAACGGTGTGGCCAAGACGTACGCCATGACCGGGTGGCGGGTGGGTTGGATGATCGGGCCCGGGGAGGTGGTGAAGGCGGCGACCAACCTGCAGTCGCACTCCACCTCCAACGTGGCCAACGTGTCGCAGCGGGCCGCGCTGGCCGCGGTCACGGGCGACCTGACCGCGGCGGCCGAGATGCGGGAGGCCTTCGACCGGCGCCGCCGGCGCATCCATGAGCTCCTGAGCGGGATCCCCGGCGTCACCTGCATGGAGCCCGAGGGCGCCTTCTACGCCTTCCCATCGTTCGCCGGCGTCCTGGGCCGGGAGATGCGGGGCCGCCGGCCCCAGAGCACCCTGGAGCTGGCCGAGGTCCTCCTCGACGAGGCCAAGGTGGCCGTCGTGCCCGGCGAGGCCTTCGGCGCACCCGGCCACGCTCGCCTCGCCTACGCCCTGGCCGACGACGCCCTGGTGGAGGGCGTGACCCGCATAGGCAAGCTCCTGGCCGAGTCGACCGGCTGAGGCGACGTGGCCCGCATCCTGGTCACCGAGCAGCTGGCCGAACGGGGCCTGGCCGCCATGAGGGCCGGCGGCCACGACGTCGAGGTGCAGGTGGGCCTCAACCCCGAGCAGCTGCTCGACGCCGTGGCCGGCGCGGCCGCCCTGGTGGTGCGCTCGGCCACGGCCGTGACCGCGGCGGTGCTGGAGGCGGGGACGCAGCTCGTGGTGGTGGGCCGGGCCGGGATCGGGCTCGACAACGTGGACGTGGCCACCGCCACCAGGCGGGGGGTGATGGTGGTCAACGCCCCCCAGTCCAACGTGCTCTCCGCGGCCGAGCACACCATGGCCCTGCTCCTGGCCCAGGCCCGCAACGTGCCCCAGGCCCACGCCGCCCTCACCGCGGGCAAGTGGGAGCGGTCGCGGTGGGAGGGCGTCGAGCTCCACGGCAAGACCCTGGGCGTGATCGGCCTGGGCCGGGTGGGGGCGCTGGTGGCCCAACGGGCCCATGCCTTCGGGATGCGCCTGGTGGCCTACGACCCCTACGTGTCACCCGACCGGGCCAGGCAGATGGGGGTGGAGCTCACCGGGCTGGAGGAGCTCGTGGCCCAGGCCGACTTCGTCACCATCCACCTACCCAAGACGCCCGAGACGTTGGGGCTCATCGGCCGGGACCTGCTGGCCCAGGCCAGGCCCGGCCTGCGCATCGTCAACACGGCCCGGGGCGGGATCGTGGACGAGGCCGCATTGGAGGAGGCCATCGCCTCGGGCCGGGTGGCGGGGGCGGCCCTGGACGTGTTCAACGCCGAGCCCACCACCGCCTCTCCGCTCTTCGAGCTGCCCAGCGTCGTCGTCACCCCCCACCTGGGCGCGAGCACGGCCGAGGCCCAGGACAAGGCGGGGGTGACCATCGCCGAGCAGGTCCTGCTCGCCCTGGCCGGCGAGTTCGTTCCCTACGCCGTCAACGTGAGCGCCACCGAGGCGTCCGAGACGGTGCGGCCCTTCCTGCCCCTGGCCGAGCGCCTGGGGAGGATCTTCGGCTCCCTGGTCGGGGGCCTGCCCACCAAGCTGGATGTGGAGTACGAGGGCGCCCTGGCCGAGTACGACACCAGCATCCTCACCCTGGCCGTGCTGAAGGGGCTCTTCGCCACGGGCACGGCCGAGCCCGTCTCCTACGTGAACGCCCCCCAGCTGGCGCGCGAGCGGGGACTGGAGTACCGCGAGTCCAAGTCGTCGACGTCGCGTGACTGGGTCAACCTGATCATGCTGCGCAGCGCCGAGCACTCTCTCGCCGGCACCCTGCACGGGATGCGGGGCGAACCCCGCATCGTGGTGGTCGACGACCACGTGACCGAGGTGCCCCCCGCCCGCCACATGCTGGTCGTGCGCAACGACGACCGTCCCGGGCGCATCGCGGTGGTGTCGACCGCGCTGGGCGACGCCGGCATCAACATCGCCGACATGGACGTGGGCCGTTCCCCCGGAGGAGCCACCGCCCTGATGGTCATCGCCACCGACCAGGCCGTGCCCGAGCACGTCCTCGAGCGCCTCAACGGCGCGCCCGGCATCCTGGACCTGCGCCGCATAGAGGGCTGAGGCCGCTCAGCGCCGGGCGCGCGACAGCCCGTCCGCCTCGGCCTCCTCCTCCGAGGCGTAGCAGCGGTCGGGGATGGTGCGGTCGTAGGCGAACATCCCGGGGGCGTGGAAGAGGTGGCTCTTGAGCTTGCCCTTGATGGGGTGCGAGGGCGGGCACACCCGGCCCTCGGGGTCGACCCACGTCGCCTCCGCCTCCTTGGTCGCCACCGCCTGCCTCGGAGGGGGCTCGGCCGAGTCGGGCCTGACGGCCACGGGCGGGGGCGGGGCGGCTTCGGGCTGAGGGCCCGGTGTCGGAGCAGCCCCGGGCGGCGAGGATGGCTGGTGGGCGGGGCCGGGCGCCGGTGTGATCGGCGGCCAGGGCTCGGTCGAACGCAGAGCGGCCTCCTGCTCGCGTTCGTCCCGCCTGGCCTGCAACACCTTCATGAGAGCGAAGCCCGCGCCACCCAGCAGGCCCAGGCGCAAGCCGAAGCGGAAGGAGCGGCGGACCATGACCTCACCTCCTGGCTTTCACCGTACCCGCCCAGGCGCAACCCATCCCCAGCGACGCCGGCCCCTTGACGGCGATGGTCGCTCTTCGCGACCATGAGTTGGTCATGTCCGACCCCACCCTCATCTCGACGACCCTGCTCCTTACCTGACGGCGAGCACGTTGACGTGCTCGCCACCGCCTCCTGCGCCCTCGGGCCAGGAGGTTTTTTGTTGCTCCGGCGCACCGAGAGGACCGACCCATGACCGACCGGCTGACCATCTTCGACACCACCCTGAGAGACGGGGAGCAGTCCCCCGGGATCTCGTTGGACGTGGCCGAGAAGCTCGAGATCGCCGAGCAGCTCGCCCGGTTGGGCGTGGACATCATCGAGGCCGGCTTCCCGGTGGCCAGCCAGGGCGACTTCGACGCCGTCGACGCCATCGCCCGGTCCATCCAGGGCCCGGTGATCGCCGGGCTGTCCCGTACCCAGCTGGCCGACGTGGACCGCTGCTGGGGCGCGCTCAAGCACGCCGAGCGGGCCCGGATCCACGTGTTCATCTCGACCAGCCCGCAGCACATGGAGCACATGCTCAAGATGACGCCCGAGCAGGTGCTGGCCGAGACCAGGGCCGGGGTGGCGCGGGCCCGTGAGCACACCGACGACGTCGAGTTCAGCCCGCAGGACGCGACCAGGACGCCGCTCGACTTCATGATGGAGGTACTCCAGGCCGCGGTCGAGGCCGGGGCGACCACGCTCAACATCCCCGACACCGTCGGCTACGGGATCCCCTGGGACTTCGGCGCCCTCATCCAGTACGTGCGCCGCCAGATCAAGGGCGACTACATCACCTCCACCCACTGCCACAACGACCTGGGCCTGGCCACGGCCAACTCCCTGGCCGGCGTGCAGGCCGGCGCCCGCCAGGTCGAGGTGTGCGTGAACGGGCTGGGGGAGCGGGCCGGCAACGCCGCCCTGGAGGAGGTGGTGATGGCCATCGCCATCCGTCCCGACCAGTTCCCCGGGGTGGAGGTCGGCGTACGCACGGAGGAGCTGGCCCGCACCAGCCGGATGGTGGCCCGCCTCACCGGCTACCCGGTCCAGTACAACAAGGCGGTGGTGGGCAGGAACGCCTTCGCCCACGAGTCCGGCATCCACCAGCAC
>VAXP01000174.1:0-5472 GCA_005884125.1 Actinomycetota bacterium
GTCGCCGCTGCACTCGGGCTCTGACCACGCACGTAACGCGCGCCCGAGAACGTGCCGGTCGGACACTCCCGATGCGAGGCGATCGGCGCATATTCTGCCGCTCATCCTTGCTCGCCACCGTCTTCGTCAGTCAACAGTGCCGGCGGGGACGACCCACTGACATGGCTGGCCCGTCACCTTGGCGACGAGGTCGAAGTCGCCGTCGTAGTGGAGCAGAATGAGCTCAGCCTTCTCGGCGGCCGCGGCAATGAGGAGATCGGGCACCTTGCGTCCGCGCTGGCTTCTGGAGGCGAGCAGCCGTTGCACCTGGCGCGCTCGGCCGACATGATCGGCGGTTGTCTCCACCAGTTCGAAGACTGCCAGGTCGGCCATGTCTTGGTCCCACTCTGTGGCATTTCGACTGCCGTAGCCGATCTCCAGGTCGGTGATGCCGGCCCGGCCGGCCACTCCGTTGTGTGCCAGCGGATCGACGACGGCCCGGACCGCTGGGTTGCCCAGGCGGGTAAGAACGCTCGTGTCGATCAGATGGGTCAGCGCCACGCTTCCTCGCGGGTGGGCCGGCGCCGCCGTCCGAGGCGATCGAGAGCCTTGTCCACCCGGCGGCTCCGGGGTGTAGAGACCCTGCGAAGGGCCTCGTTGACGGTCTCCTTCATCGTTGCCGTCCCTAGCTCGGCCTGGGCAGCTGCCAGTGCGGCCTCGTCGATGTCAACCAGATGCTTTGCCATCCGACCTAGTATATCTCATGGATCCGTAAGATATACGCCACGGCTAGGAACGATCCTGGTCTGGCAGAAGTCGGGTCTCACCCGCCCCTATCGGACGTGCCGAACATCGCTCAGAGAGCGCGATCGCGGCGCGGCTATAGGCGCTTATGCCGGTGATCCTGTCAGGTGCTTGTGGATATGCCGGTGATGAGCGGGTGGCACGCGGGCGGCTTATCGACCCGGCGGAGGGCAGCCTTCGATGCGAGCGGTTTCCCGTGTCCCGGCCGAAACGTGATCGAGCCGTCGGCACGGCAGCCTCGGATTTCGCCACCGCGATCAGTGCACTCAGGCCGGCGGGCGGCGCCAGCGATACAGGCCGTAGCCCCCTGCGCCCACGATCACCACGATGGCGGCGATGATCCCGGCGACGGCAGGCCCGGACCCTCCGCCGCCCTTCTTCTTGCCGGCGGCCTGCTCAGACGGGAGAGCCGACGTCGTCGACGCGGGAATCCCGCTGCTGCTGGCCGCGGTGCTCGCAGTGGTGAGTGAGCTGCGCGTGGAAGACGATGTCCGCCCCACGGTGGTGCTGGTCGTGGCGGGGCCGCGTGTGGACGACGGTGCTCGGGCGCCGGTCGTGCCTGGTGCCAGGCTCGCGGTCGTCGAGGAGCCCCGCCCGCTGTCGTTGATCGTCACGTGGGCGTCGGGGTCGACGACGTAGTTCGGGTTGACCGCGCACCCGCCCGGGTTGCTCAGATGCAGGCGGAAGGTCTTCGGCCCCCCGGCGACGTTGTCGTCGATGGTCTTCACCGGGAAGGTCCGGGACGTCTCGTTGGTGAAGTCCACCGTCTGGTGCAGGGCCGTGTAGTCGGCGCCGGCCTTCGCCGTCTCGTCGACCGTTGACACGTCGATGTTCGACGGCGCAAGCGCGGCATCCCTGCTCACCGTGACCGTAGCGGTCTCCCCCTCGGTCACGGGGTTGGGCGAAGCCGCTACGGAGAAGTGGTGGCATGCAGCCTGCGCCGGCCTTCCGGGGAGGAGCACGGTGCCCGCCACGACGACGCAAAGGACCATGAACTTGCGCACACCGACACTACGGCCCGGGCCCGGGTGTGGATTGCTCGGGCGGCCGGAGCTTCCGGGTCCACGGGCCTTCCCGGCCCGCGCCTCGAGCCCACCTCGCCGCTCCGCGCTGAGATGCAGCAGAGACGGGCCCTTTCTGGGCATGGGCATCCCCTCCGGCGGACACCGTACGTTGCCGAAGGTCCTGACTTACATCATGGGGTGTGCCCGCATACCTCGTCACGGGGAACCCGGGATCAGGAAAGTCGTCGGTCGCGCAGGAGTTCGCACTGCGCGGCCTGCCGGCTATCGACCCCGATCATGACCCCGAACTCTCATACTGGGAAGATGCGGCCGGCGCGCGAGTGTTGCTTGTCGACGGACCGCCCGATCCGGACCAGGAGTGGCTGCGATCACATCGTTGGGTGTGGAACAGAGCGCGAATGAAGCAGCGGTTGGCCGAATACGACGGCTCGGTGTTCGTTTGCGGAATTGCGCTTAACATCGACCAGTTCCTGGGCGTCTTCGAGCGGATCTTCCTGTTACAAATCGATGCCGTGACGCAGGAAGCTCGTTTGACGGCGCACGACGCGGCTCACCCACCGGGCCGTGGCGAGGCCGGCCGACAGGAGATCCGCGACGGCCGCACCGCCCTTGAGAGAGAGATGCTGACCCTGGGCGCTGTCGCCATCGATGGTACGTCACCAACAGTCGTGGTCGTGGACGAGATCCTCGCAGCGGTCTATTGGCGCCTATCACACGTTCCGATGATCGCGACCCCGCCGGCACCCATGCGCCGCCTATCGGCGCGTACGCGGCTGACTCGCTAACGCTCCGGACAAGCACTGTGGCCCTGGCCGTGAGGGGTCGGGACATGACAAAGAAGCCAGCGAAAGTTCGTAGAGATGGCGACGTCGCATCGTCGCGTCGCCATGGTCGTACTTGCGCGCCCAATCGATGAACTCGGGAACGACCCGACTGAGCTTGAGCGCCTCTCGGTGGATGAGCCGGGCGACACGGACGTCCTCGGGAAGCCATAGGTAGACAACCAGGTCGAAGGAGTCCGCGAGCTTCTGGTCCCCAGCTGACGATCGACCCAGCGAGGACGACCCGCCGAGGAGAGCCGGCGTCTCTCGATCTACATATCCTACGAGACGTGCGAATCGACGCCGTCATCTTCGACTTCGACGGCGTGATCATCGACAGCGAGGTCACCAACTTCGACGCGTGGACCGAGACGTTCGCGCGTTACGGCGCCGAGCTGACGACAGGCGAGTATCTCGAGTCGATGGGGACTCGCCATGTCAGCACCTACGAACTGTTGAGTCGGAAGGCCACGTTGCCGGTGCCCGACGAGACGACGGTCCGGGCGGTGAAGCGGGCCCGTCATCTCGAGTTGCTCGCCGCGACGAACATGCTTCCTGGTGTGGCTGAATGGATCGCCGAAGCCCGCTCGCGGGGATTGGGTATCGGACTGGCATCGAGCGGCGATCAATCCTGGCTCGATGAGCAGCTCGCGCGAGTCGGTCTGGGCGAGTCGTTCGATTGTGTGTGCTGCTGGGACGGCGAGGTCCCACCCAAGCCCGCTCCAGATCTCTACTTGCGCGCTTGCGGACGACTCGGTGCGGAGCCATCCACCGCGTTGGCCATCGAGGACTCACCCAATGGCTTGCTCTCCGCCCGCCGCGCTGGGCTTCGGACTCTGGCCGTCCTCCATCGACTGACGCTCGACGTCGAACTGGTGGCGGACATCGTCATCGGGTCCCTCCAGGAACTGAGCCTGGCGCGGGCGCTAGCGCGGTTGGAGAGCGACTAGGTACCCGGGCAGCGGGGATGCGCACTTCGCACCGATTCGGCGATCTCAGTGGCTTGGCGCGCACCTATTCTTCGCGCCGATTGTTCGTCTTGACGTTCTCGCTGGCGATACCGATTCATCGGCGCCTATTCATGTGGTCGACATCGCTGACGCAATCCGGCGGCCTCCCGTCCGATCCGATGGAACCACTTCGCCGGTGGTCGGATCTCGCCAATTCGCAAGACGAGTTGTCGACGGGCCGCGGGCGGCTGCGCCACTCGTCTGTCAAAGTGGCCGTGTGGCTGAGCAACAGCTCGATGGCGGGATCGCGAACGCGGGCCGGGTGGTCCGCGTCGGGCCGCACGTTCTTCGCCCCTCGAGCCCGCACTCCGGTTCGATCCACGCCTTCCTGCGGGCGGTAAGACACGCCGGATTCGAGGGCGCCCCGATACCTGTCGGCATCGACGCCGACGGACGCGAGCGCCTCGTGTTCATCGACGGCGAGGTCCCCGTGCCGCCCTATCCGGGCTGGAGCCAGACCGACACCGCGCTGGCGTCTATCGCCAGGTTGCTGCGCAGCCTGCATGACGCCGCCCGCGGGTTCGACCCTCAGGGTTTGACCTGGCACGACAGCCTGGCTGACCGTGCGGGCGCGACGCTCGTATGCCACAACGACGTGGAGCTTTCGAACGTCGTCTTCCGTGACGGCATCGCTATTGCTCTGCTCGACTTCGAGTTCGCTGCCCCTGGCCGCCCCGTCTACGACGTGGCCCAGCTCGCCCGCCTCTGCGTGCCGATCGAGGACGACTTTGACCAGGCCCGGCTCAGCTGGCGGCCTGCCGACCGGCCGGCACGGCTACGACTCGTCGCCGACGCCTACGGACTGGACCGGGACGGTCGGACGGAGCTGCTCGCGGCCATGGACGATGCCATCGACCGCATTGAAGCAGCCGTTCGGCGCAGCGTCGACGTGGGTGACCCGAACGCTGTCGCGATGTTGAAGAGGACCGGAGGCATAGAGAAGTACGACCGCCGGCGCCGCTGGTGGACCGACCACCACGACCTGTTCGTCGCCGCCCTCCTCTGACGACGCATCCCTTGCGCCACACGCACGGCGCGGCCTTGCATCCGTGAGGCCTCGCCCGCTGCGCGATCCCACGCTGACGCTCACCGGTGCCCTCGCCAAGCTCCCAGGCGCGGTGGGGGGCGGATCGTGCACGACGATTGCGGGACGTGCGAACGGTGAGGCGAGTCAGGCTGCCGTGATCGTGGGAGACGTCACCAGCGGCGGACGCTCATCAGACGGCGCGTCTCATCACCATGTCGATCGACCGCTGCTCCACCACTTCGAAGCCACGCTCCTCGAACATCGCACGAGGGCCACGGTGGCTACTTGCGGGGCGAGCGCCCTCGTTGAATGGATACGCCTCCACCCAGCGGACACCACGCCGCCGGTACGGCGGCGCTATCACGAAGCAGGCGATCCCGACCACATCTGAATCGTCCGGCCTCGCGCCCGCACCAACGCGATGGAGGGTGTAATCGGACCGTCTCGACGCGTTGATCCAGCCGGCAGCACGACCGTCCGCGTAGGCGAGATAGCCAAACGCCCGGCCCGTGCGCAAGAGGTCAAGCATCAACTCGCGATGTGCCCGCCAGTCAGGGTGTGGAGGCGGTGGCTTGCCTGCTTCGATTACGTGCGCTTCTGTGCAGTAGCACGCGCCACCGACCGGGTTGCCCGCATGGGAATCGTGGTCGAAGAACGCGGCCCAGTCCTCCAAGCGATCCTCGATCACCGGCTCGACGGTGATGGGACCGACCTCCTCCAACCTCTCGGTGTTACCGGTCAGGCGTGCAACGTTCTCGCCGACCATCCGAACCGCGGCACCGGGAAACGGCCACTCGGAGTGTGTC
>VAXP01000174.1:5491-5970 GCA_005884125.1 Actinomycetota bacterium
CGCAGTCATGGCACCGCCTCGTGATCAATTCGGCTCCTCCCCGACGCGAGAGTCTGCCCCACGGCACGGCTGAGTGCGTCACGGCCACCGGGTCCTGAGAAGCCCGGACAGGTTGAGGCGTTGTCTCATTCAAGGACCCGTCGACGGGACCGAACGACGGCGCGGCCTGATCTCGTTGCCGAAAGCGCAACCTATCGCTCGAACAGAATGTCCTTCGCGCAGCCCGCTTCTGCCTCAGACATCGCCGCATAGAAGCGAGGCAATCAGGTGTCACGGGTTCATGACGCGGCTCGGCGATAGAGACGTACTGCAAGGAGACCGAAAACGCCGAGGAGTCCGCCCGACCATGCTAGGGACTGCCATATCCAGTGGTAGGCGTGGGTCCCCTCCACGAGGGTCCGCACAGCTTCGACGGTGACGTTGACGGGCTGGTTGCGCGCAAACGTCTGCACACCGCTCGCCATGGCGGCCACCGGGAT
>VAXP01000065.1 GCA_005884125.1 Actinomycetota bacterium
GTCGGCCCTGCCTACGAGGACGGGACCGAGGCCTTCGTCGCCCGGGCCACTCTCGAGGACGGGACCGACGCCGTCCTGAAGCTCATGGTCCCGCGCCCCGGTGACGCGGCCCGCAACGAGATCACCGTCCTGCGTCTCACCAAGGGCCAGGGCTGCGTGCGCCTATTGCGTGACGACGAGGCTAGAGGCGCGCTGCTCCTGGAGCGGCTGGGGCGATCGCTGCACGAGCTCGACCTCCCGATCGGTCGACGCCTGGAGATCCTGTGCGCCACCGCGGCGCGGGTGTGGCGTCCGGCCGCCGGCTGCGGTTTGCCCACCGGAGCCCAGAAGGGCCGGTGGCTGGCCGAGTTCATCGCGACGATGTGGACAGAGCTCGACGGCCCCTGCTCCGAGCGTGCCGTCGATCACGCCCTGGCGTGTGCCCGGAGGCGCATCGCCGCCCACGACGACGAGCGCTCGGTGCTCGTCCACGGCGACGTGCACGAGTGGAACGCCCTCGAGGCGAGGGAGGGCTTCAAGCTGGTCGACCCCGACGGTCTCCTGGCCGAGGCTGAGTACGACATGGGCGTCCTCATGCGCGAGGACCCGCTCGAGCTGCTGCACGGCGACGCCCACGAGCGGGCCCGATGGCTGGCGGTGCGCTGCGGCTTGGACGCAACCGCCATCTGGGAGTGGGGCGTCGTGGAGAGGGTGTCGACCGGGCTGCTGTGCACCAAGATCGACCTGCAGCCCGTCGGACGCCAGATGCTGGCTGTCGCCGACCGGGTGGCCCGATAGGTCCTCATGGCGCGGCCGTCGCTCAGTGGGGAAGCTCAGGAGGGGAGCGTGGTCAGCGGGCCCAGCCCCGATGCCACCTCACCGGGCCACACCAGCACCCGGTAGGGGCCGACCGCGGCGACCCGCTCGGGCGGACCGAAGGTTCCCGCGGCGCTGGCGTCGTCCACGCCTCCCCACGGCTGGGCCGGCTCGTAGACGAGGAACACCTTGTCGGCCGGCGGTGGGGCCGAAGGCTTGAACCAGTCGGCGGAGGCGAAATAGGCCAGGGCGTGGAGCCGGCCCGCCTCGGCGATGACGGGACGCACCTGGGCGCCGTCCTGGCTGGAGACGGTCACCACCGACGCGTCCCAGTAGGGGCCGAAGCCGTGCCGAAGGTGGTTGCCGGCGAGCCAGCGAGCGAGGGCCTGGGGCGGCGCGGGCGGCCGTGGTCCGGTGGCCACGGCCCACGGCGTCGCGGCATAGGCCGCCAGCAGGGCCAGGGCGGCGAGCTTGACCCCGACCGAGCTCATCGAGGACACACGCAGGCGGGCCACGGAGCGACCGGCCAGGACGGAGCCGAACACGACCGCGGGCACCAGGTAGCGCACGCTGTTGACGTCGGCGTGGGGGAGGGTGATGGCCACGAAGGCGCCGAGGGAGCCCCACGTGGCCAGGGTGAGGAGGTCGCCGTTCCACCCGCCCTGCTCGGGTCCTGGTCGGAGCGCCGAGGACCGGCTCGCGACCGCGGCGCGGAGGAGGGCGAAGCTGGCCACGGCGACGCCCACGGCCAGGGCCACGAGCCCCAGGTCGTGTACCCACCGGCCCGTAGCCCAGACGTGGGGACTCGGGCCGGTGACGCCCAGCAGGGCTCCCAGGCGTTCGGGCACCGCCCTCAGGTTCGCCCCCCAGTTGCCCGCCGGCGACAGCGGGAGGGCGGGGGCGCTGGTGTAACCGCCCAGGCGGGGCAGGACCCAGCGCAGGGCGCCGGCCGCGGCAACGCTTGTCGCCGCGGCGGCCAGGGGGGAGACGGAGGCCCGCCAGCTGCCATTCCGCCGCCCGGCGACCAACCGGGCCGCGGCGAGGGGGGCGGCGCCGATGGCCACGGCCACGGGATCGCCGGCGACGGCCGCCCCCAACAGCCCCACCCCGGCCCACCAGCGCCAGCCGAAGCGAGCCGGGTCGATGAGCAGGAAGGCGAGCAGGCAGTACAGCGTGGTGGCGATGTGCATGGGGCCCTGGAGGAAGAATGAAGCCAATAGGGGCGCGGGCAGCCCGACTATGGCCAGGGTCGTGGCCCCTGCCGCCCAACGTCGGGCGGGCGGTGCGTCCCGCACGGCCAGGACCACGGCCGCGAGCACCACCGCGGCGGCGATGGCCGAGGGAACGATGTGGAGGAGCGACTGCCCCACGCCCGTGACGAGGCTGGCGATCCCGTACAGGGGGAGGTCGACCGACCAGTACGAGTCGGTGGGCAACTGCCAGCCGTGCAGGAGGACGTTGCCGTGCACCAGCGCGTGCCCGGCCAGCAACGCGTTGGCGTCGTCGGAGTTGCCGCCGAAGGCCCGCCACGACACCGCGTTCAGGAACACGACCAAGCCCGCGCCGCACGCGCCCACACCGGGGCAGCGGTCCCGGTCGGGGGATGGACCGCAGCTCCTCGTCGGAGGGGGAGGGAGCGACGGTGGGCGCCTGCGTCATGGGCGGGGCCGGTTCAGACGCCATCGCTCGCCTGGCGCAGGGAAGGCGCCGGCTCCGGGGGCAGGCTCGGGATCCGCCGCCGCCTCACCCGGACGGGATGGTCGGCCAGGGCCAGCAGCTCGGTGTCGCCCGCACTGTCGCCGTAGCACCACAGCTGAGCCGGGCCCGGGCCCAGCCAGGCCTGCAGGCGCACCGCCTTCTCCCGCCCCCGGCAGTTGGGCCCGACCAGCCGGCCCGTCAGCCGGCCGTCATCGCCCACCTCCAGGCGCGTCCCCAGCACGGCGTCGACGCCCAGACGCCGGCCCACGGCCGAGACGTACAGCTCGGGGGAGGCGGACACGACGACCACGGCGTGGCCGCTGTCTCGGTGCCACTCCAGCCGCCGGCACGTCGATGGGAGGAGCCTGCGGGCCACCAGGTCGGCCGCGTAGGCATCGGCCAGCGAGGCCAGCCGCTCCACGGGCTCTCCGGTCAGGACACGGGCCAGCACGGCCTCCTTGGCCCGGTCCCGGCGGGACCCGGCCCGTGCCAGACCGAAAGGGACGCACCCGGCGAGCAGGGCCCCGGCCAGGGGGAGCCCGCCCCGGACCCGGCGCAGGAAGGGGAGCAGCGTGTCGCCCCTGGTCAGGGTGCCGTCGAAGTCGAACACGGCCACCGTCCTGGGGGCCGAGGCGCCGGCCACGGGGCTCCCGAGGCTCTCGCTCAGACCCGGAGCCTTCGGAACAGGGGACGGGGCAGGTGGCGCACGGCGGCCATGACCCAGCGCAACCGGGGCGGGGCCCACGCCTGCTCCGCGCCCGCCTCCAGGGCCCGCACGATCACCGCGGCCACGTCCTCGGGTTCGACGGCGAAGGGCGCGGCGTCCATGCCTGCGGTCATGCGGGTGCGGACGAAGCCGGGGCGCACAACCAGCACCCGGGCCCCGCTGCCCACGAGCGAGTCCCCGAGGCCCTGGAAGAAGGAGTCGAGGCCGGCCTTGCTCGATCCGTAGATGAAGTTGGAGCGCCGGGCCCGCTCGCCGGCGACCGACGACAGCACGGCGAGCACGCCGTGGCCCTGGGCCCGCAGCTCGCCGGCGACGGCCAGGCCGACCGAGGCCGCGCCCGTGAAGTTGACGCTGATGACCTCCGCGGCCGCGGCGGGGTCCTTCTCGCCCGCCTCCTGGTCGCCCAGCACTCCGAAGGCGACAAGGACGAGGTCGATCCCGCCGTGGCGGGCGAAGACCTCCTGGACCAGGGGGGCATGGGTCTCGGGGGCGCGGGCGTCGAAGGCCACCGTCTCGACCGTGGTGGCGCCGATGGCCCGGGCCTCCTCCGCGGCCCGCTCCAGCCCGGCCTGGTCACGTCCCGCCAGCACGATGGTGCGCAGGCGCCTGGCGACGAGGGTCCTCACCGTGGCCCGGGCGATCTCGGAGGTCCCTCCGAGCACGAGGGCGGACTGGGGGGCGCCCAGGGCGTCGTTCACGGCATGGCTCCGGCGGGCTCCTCCAGCAGCCCGAGGCGGCGAGACAGGTCGGACCGCAGGACCCCTCCAGGATCGACGCGGCGGCGGGTCTCCCGCCACTCGTCCAGCCTTGGGTACATGCGGGCCACCAGCTCGGGGCGAAGACGAGAGTCCTTGGCCAGGTACACCCGTCCGCCGGCCCCGGCCACGATGTCGTCCAAGCCGTCGAGCAAGGGTCCCAGCCCCGGTACCCGGGCAGGCACGTCCAGCGCGAGTGTCCATCCCGGGGCGGGGAACGACAGGGGACCGGGCGAGGCCGGCCCGAAGCGCTTGAGCACGGCCAGGAAGGACGCGCACCGCGCCTCGCTCAGCCGCGTCAGGGCCAGGCGCAGCGCGTCCTCGGCTCCGAAGGGCACGACGATCTGGTACTGCAGGAACCCTCTGCGCCCGTACAGCCGGTTCCAGCCCCCGATGAAGTCCAGGGGGTGGAAGAACGAGGTCAGGGGCTGCAGGCGACCCCGCTCCAGCTTGGGCGCCTTGCGGAACCACAGCTCGTTGAAGGCCCGGACGGTCAGGCGGTTGAGGAGGCCGTCAGGCGCGAAGGGAGGAGCGTGGACACGCTCCGCCGGATCGAAGGACAGGGCCCCGGCCCGCAGGCGGGCGGGCAGGTCCGACAGGGTGGCGTGGTCGCCCCTGGTCAGAACGGACCGTCCCAGGGCCCGCCCCCGGGCCACGCAGTCGATCCAGGCCACCGAGTACCGGTAGCGGCGGTCGCCCTCGTCCATGCGGGCCATCACGTCGTCCAGGTCCGACGCCCTCTCCGTGTCCACTCTTATTCGCGACGTCTCCACGGGCAGAAGGCGCAGCGACGCCTCCAGCACCAATCCGGTCAGGCCCATCCCTCCTGCGGTGGCCCAGAACAGCTCGGCGTCGCGCTCGGGGTCGAGGTCGAGCTCGCCCACGGGCGTGGACAGGCGCAGCCCGGTCACGTGGCGGCAGAAGCTGCCGTCGACATGGTGGTTCTTGCCGTGGATGTCGGCGGCCACCGCCCCGCCCACCGTCACGTGCCTGGTGCCGGGGGTGACGGGCACGAACCAGCCCCGGGGCAGGAGCAGGCGCATGAGCGTGTCCAGCGACACGCCGCCGCCCACCCGCACCTGACCCCGCTCGAGGTCGGCGGCGGCGATGCCGTCGAGGAGGGCCGTGTCGAGCACGAGGCCGCCGGCGTTCTGGGCGGCGTCGCCGTAGCTCCGGCCCAGGCCCCGGGCGATCACGCCTCGGGTTGGGGCGTCGTGAAGAGCCCGCGACACGTCGTCGGCCTGAGCCGGGCGGGCCACGAGGGCTCGGGTCGGAGCCGTTCGACCCCAACCGGACAGCACCTCAGCCGGCATAGACCCCGAGGGCGAACAGCAGCACCCACACGGCGCCGATCACCTGCAAGGAACGGTCGGCGAGGACCACATCCTCCGGGGCGCCCCCCTGGCCGCCGTCGATGAGCAGGGCGTAGCGGAGGATGGCGATCACGAAGGGCACGATCGAAAGCTCGAACCAGGTGGCGGCGTGGCCCGAGCTCTGGGCCTTCTCGAAGGCCCAGAGGCAGTACGCCGTCATGGTCACCCCCGAGGCGACCGAGCGCACGGAGCGCAGGTAGGCCAGGGAGTAGTGGGCCAGCGAGGCGCGGTGGGCGCCCCGGTCCTCGTTCAGGTCGAGGTGCTCGGCCTGGCGCTTGCCGGCCACCATGAACAGCGAGCCGAAAGAGGCCACGATCAGGAACCAGTTGGACAGGGGCACGTCGGTGGCCACGCCCCCGGCGATGGCCCGGATCACGAATCCCGACGCGACCGCGGCCATGTCCAGGACGGGCTGGTGCTTGAGGTAGAGCGAATAGGAGAAGGTCACGGCCGCGTAGACGGCCAGGGCCAAGGCCAGGCGGGCGTCGACGGCCAGGGCCAGGGGCAGGCTGAGGGTCAGCAGGCACGCCCCCACCGCCTTGGCCAGGCCCACGGGGACGTCGCCCGCGGCCACGGGTCGGTGGCGCTTCGTCGGATGGAGCCTGTCGGCGACGTGGTCGACGGCGTCGTTCAGGAAGTAGGTCCCCGACGCGGCCATGGAGAACAGGGCAAAGGCGGCCATGGCCCGGGCCGCGGTTCCCGCGTGGAAGAGCACGCCGGCGGCCCCGGGGGCGGCGAACACCAGCACGTTCTTGACCCACTGGCGGGGCCTGGCCGTGCGGACCAGGGCCGCCCCCATCCCCAACCGGCGCGTCCCCCGACCGGGCTCGGCTGGAGAGGGCTCGGAGAGCAAGGGCCAAGGCTACCCAGTGCGCACCCCCGGCAGCCCGCCAGGGGGGCCCGTCTTGGCCGCCCAGCCCGCTCAAAAGGTACTGAAGAAGGTCGGGATCGCCGCCGATATCCACCTTTGTGCCTCGGCGGATGCGATCCCTTGCCCTTGCCGCGCTCGTCACCCTGTCCGGTGTCGCGGGCGCCTGGTTCGTTCATTCCGCGCCGGCCGGCGCCGACGGGTCCGGCCTCCCCGGCGCCCCGGTGGGGAGCGACTTCTGGCTGGCCACGGCCACGGGTGACGTCTGGAACTTCGGCCACACCCACTCCTACGGATCGGCGGCCGGGCTTCCACTGCACAGCCCCATCGTCGGCATAACCCCCTCGGCCGACCGCCTGGGCTACTGGCTGGTGGCGTCAGATGGGGGCATCTTCTCCTTCGGCGACGCCGCCTACTACGGGTCCACGGGAGCCATCCGCTTGAACCAGCCCATCGTGGGCATGTCCCCCACGCCTCAGGGCACCGGAGGGACGGGGGCATCTTCGCATTCGGCGACGCCGGTTACTACGGATCGACCGGGGCCACCAAGCTCAACCAGCCCATCGTGGGCCTGGCTCCCACCAAGTCGGGCCACGGCTACTGGATGGTGGCCAGGGACGGGGGCATCTTCGCCTTCGGCGACGCCCGCTTCTACGGCTCCACCGGAGCCATCCACCTCAACCAGCCCATCGCGGCCATGACCGCCCGGCCCGACGGCAAGGGCTACTGGCTGCTGGGGGCGGACGGCGGCGTGTTCAACTTCGGCGACGCCGCTTTCGGCGGTTCCATGGGGGCCAACCCCAGCCCCGACCCGGCCCAGAAGATCGTCTCCACCGCTGACGGCGGCGGGTACTGGATCGTCGACCAGAACGGCACCGCCAACGGCTTCGGCCACGCCACAGGGGCGCCTCCTGTCCAGGGGCTCATGTTCCGGGCCCTGACGAGGGGCGACAAGGCCGTGCTGTTCGCCTTCAGCCAGTTGGGCAAGCCCTACATCTGGGGCGGCAACGGCCCCGACGGCTACGACTGCTCGGGGCTGACCCTCAAGTCCTGGCAGGTGGGCGCGGGGACCAGCTTCGCCCGCGTCGCCAACGACCAGTACCACACGGCCGGGGGCCCGGTGGCCCTCACCGACCTCCAGACCGGCGACCTCGTGTTCTGGGGATCCAACGCCAACGACTGGGCGAGCGTGTACCACGCCGCCATGTACGTGGGTGGCGGGCGCATCGTCGAGTCCACCGGGGATCACGTGCAGCTCAACTCGCTCGACCAGTGGGGCGGCGACGTCATGCCCTTCGGCCGGCGCCCGTAGGGCTCAGGCCAGCAGTCGCTGCATCACGGCGACGTCGAGCCAGCGCCCGAGCTTGCGCCCCACCTCCTTCTCCACGCCTATGAGGGCGAAGCCGCAGGAGCGGTGGAGGGAGACCGAGGCCTGGTTGTGGCCCACCACCCGCCCGATCACGGAGTGGAAACCGTGCATGGTGGCCAGGCGCACGAGCTCGCCCAGCAGGCCACGACCGACGCCCTGGCCCCGGTGGTCGCCGTGGACGTATACCGAGTCCTCCACCGTGGTGGCGTAGGCGGGGCGGCTGCGGTAGGGGCCCAGGGAGCCGAACCCGACCACGGCCCCACCCTCCTCGGCCACAACGGCCGGGTGGGCCCCGGCGTGGTCGTCGAGCCAGGCCAGCTGGTCCCGCAGGCTGCGGGGGACCAGGTCGAACGTCGTCATCCCCCCGACCTCGGCGTTGTAGATGGCGCGCACGGCCTCGGCGTCACCGGGGCGCGCCAGCCTGACCTGCACTCAGGCCGACGTTAGGGCACGGTTGCGCCGTCGCTTCGCTCGGGGAACGGGAGAAGCCGGCCCGGGGCGGTTGGCTATCATCGGCGCCTGCGGCCCAAGCACCGCTTCGCCCTCTTAGCTCAGTCGGCAGAGCACAGCCATGGTAAGGCTGGTGTCGTGGGTTCGATTCCCACAGAGGGCTCGCAGCACCCTGGCGGCGTAGCTCAGTTGGTCAGAGCACACGGCTCATAATCGTGTGGTCGTCGGTTCGAGTCCGACCGCCGCTACTCTGGGTTGGTCCGTCCGGGCTGGTTCCCCTTCCCTCTGACCCGAGGAGACGTCATGGCCAAGAACGAGAAGCGGGTCAAGGTCACGCTGGCCTGCGAGGTGTGCAAACGGCGCAATTACATCACCATCAAGAACAAGCAGAACGACCGCGAGCGCATTGAGATGAAGAAGTACTGCCGTTGGGACCGCCAGCACACCCTCCACAAGGAGACCCGCTGAGCCGGGGTTCTGCCCCGGCCGGGCCCGCCCCGGCCTCCCTGCGCTGGGAGGCATCACGCACCGTGAAACCTTCCCGCCTCCTCCGTGGTCGTATCTGGTGATGCCGGACGAGCTCGCCGAGCTGGTCGCAGCGGCCAAGGCTGGCGACCGCAAGGCGTTCGACGCCCTCGTGCAGGCAACCTACGCCCACGCCTACACGGTGGCCTTCCGGCTGACCGGAAACGAGGAGGACGCGCGGGACGTGGTGCAGGACGCCTATCTGCGGGCCTACCGGGGCCTCAAGCGCTTCCGGGGCGACTCGTCGTTCTCGACGTGGCTGTACCGCATCACCGCCAACTGCGCATCGACCCAGCTCGGGCGGCGCAGCCGGCACCGCCACGAGGAGCTGGACGACGACGCCCCTCTGGCCGACGAGCGCCCCGAGATCGACCCCGAGCTGCGGGCCAGCGCCGAGTCCGACCGAGAGCGTGTCTCGGCCGCGCTCCTGGCCTTGCCACCCCGGTTGCGTGCGGTCGTGGTCCTGCGCGACGTCTATGACCTGCCCCATGAAGCCATAGCGGCGGAGCTGGGCATCAGCGAGGCCGCGGCCAAGGTCCGCCTCCACCGGGCCCGTCGAAAGCTGCGGGAGCGCCTGTTCCCGCTGCGGGCGGAGGCGACGGGAGAGGAGGATGCCCGTGCAGTGTGAGGAAATCGCCGAGCTGCTTCCCCAGGTGGTGGACGGTCTGGAGACCGCCGACCACCCCCTCATCCGCCACGTGGAGTCCTGCCTCCGCTGCCAGGCGGAGCTGGCCCAGTACCGCCGGCTCCTCCGGGTGCTGCACCAGCTGCGCACCGAGGTCATCGAGCCGGCCCCGGGGCTGGTCACCGAGATCCTGGCCGAGCTGGGAGAGGCGGGGGAGCGCGGTGCCATCCGCTCGCTTTTGAGCGGCCGCCGCGTCGCATACCTGGGTGGATTGGCCGTGGCCGCGGGAGCGGCCGGTGCCGCGGGGGCCATCGTGCTGGCCACCCGCTCTCGTCGCTCGGCGCGCCTCGCCAGCTGAGCGGCCCCTCAGGCTCTGCCCGTCCCGAAGCTCTGCCCGTCCCGAAGCTGAGCCCGTCCCGAAGCTGAGCCCGTCCCGAAGCTGAGCCCGTCCCCGTCGGCGGGGAGGCGCAGGAGCCCCGCACATGGCGGTGGGGCCGGGGGCTGGTCTGGGGTGCCGATGCTATCCTGCGAGCAAGGGCCGACCCCCTAGGGCAGTAGCTCAACTGGTAGAGCACCGGTCTCCAAAACCGGCGGTTGGGGGTTCGAGTCCCTCCTGCCCTGCTCACCCGTCCGAGGTGCGCCGTGAACCGACAAATGAAGCGCCAGCTCCAGCGTCAGGGTCAGATCCGTGACGACGGCTCTCCCGCGCTCCAGCGGCGCCCACCCCCCCAGCCGCGCACGGCGCCGGGCGGCGGGGCGAGGCGGACCGGGCCGGCAGAGTTCTTCAAGGACGTCCGGGCCGAGCTGCGCAAGGTGGCGTGGCCCAGTCGCAGCGAGGTGGTGAACTACTCCACGGTCGTGCTCTTCACCCTGGTGGTCCTCACCGCGCTGATCTTCGTGCTCGACCTCGGCTTCCAGAAGTGGGTCACCTTCCTCTTCAAGGCCTGACAGCTCATGACGTTCTCCTCACCGACCGACCAGACCCAGGCACCTGGGCACGCCCCCGACCCGGAGGCGGCTGCAGCCGCGCCCGAAGGCGAAGAAGTGCCGTCGCAGCCGGAGGCTGAGACCCCCGACGCCCAGGCCCCCGAGGCCAGCGAGCCCGAGGCCAGCGAGCCCGAGGCCGTCGCAACCGAGGCCGTCGAGGCCGAGGCTCCCGACACCGAGGCTCCCGACACCGAGGCTCCCGACACCGGGGCCATCGACACCGAAGCTCCCGACGCCGAGGCCATCGACGCCGAGGACCTGCTCAGCGAGGAGGCGGAGGCGCCCCTCGAGAGCCCCTTCGACCGGCCCGGTAACTGGTTCGTCGTGCACACCTACGCCGGCTACGAGAACAAGGTGAAGGCCAACCTCGAGAGCCGGATCCAGTCCATGAACATGGAGGACCGCATCTACGAGGTGGTCATCCCCATGGAGGACGTCATCGAGTTCAAGAACGGCAAGAAGGTCGTCGTTCAGAAGAAAGTCTTCCCCGGTTACCTCCTGGCTCGCCTCGAGCTCGACGACGACTCGTGGTACGTGGTGCGCAACACACCCGGCGTCACGGGCTTCGTCGGCCCGGGCAAGCCCACGCCGCTCTCCCGCAAAGAGGTGGAGAGCATCCTGCAGGTCAAGCCCGAGGGCGTGGAGGGGACCAAGAAGACGAGGCCCAGGCTCGAGTACGAGGTCGGCGAGACCGTCCGGGTACGGGAGGGGCCCTTCGCCGACTTCTCGGGCCAGATCGCCGAGATCAACGAAGACCAGCTCAAGCTCAAGGTCCTGGTGAACATCTTCGGGCGGGAGACCCCGGTCGAACTCGAGTTCAGTCAGGTCGCCAAGCTCTAAGCGGACCACGGAGGATCCCTCGTATGGCGAAGCGACGCGTAGTCGCGATCGTGAAGATCCAGCTGCCTGCCGGTCAGGCCACGCCCGCGCCGCCTGTGGGGACGGCGCTGGGACCGCACGGCGTCCAGACCATGGAGTTCTGCAAGCAGTACAACGCGGCCACGGAGAACCAGCGCGGCACCGTGATTCCCGTCGAGATCACCATCTTCGAGGACCGCTCCTTCAGCTTCATCCTCAAGACCCCGCCCACGCCGGTGCTCCTGCGCGAGGCCGCCCGGGTGGACAAGGGCTCGAAGCTGCCCGGGCGGGAGGGCGTGGGAACGATCACCGACGCCCAGCTGGCCCAGATCGCCAAGACCAAGATGCCCGACCTCAACGCCAACGACCTCGAGGCGGCCAAGCGCCAGGTGGCGGGGACGGCCCGCTCCATGGGAATCGCCATCGCCCGGTAGCCCGAATCGGGCACTCACCCGACAGCCGGGAGGACCTCACCCGGCGACGACCACCAGAGGGAGGCAGACATGCCGGACAGCAAGAAGCGCACCGACGCCCTGCGCAAGCTCGACCGACAGCGGCTCTACCCGCCCGCGGAGGCCATCGACCTGGTCAAGAGCCTGGCCTCGGCCAAGTTCGACGAGACGGTCGAGCTCGCGGTGCGCCTGGGGGTGGATCCCAGGCGGGCCGACCAGATCGTGCGCGGCACCGTCGCCCTGCCCGCGGGGACGGGCAAGGACGTCCGCGTCGCGGTCTTCGCCTCGGGCGAGGCGGCCGAGCAGGCCCGGGCCGCGGGGGCTGACGTCGTCGGCGCGGAGGACCTCGTGAAGCGCATCCAGGACGAGGGCTTCCTCGACTTCGACGTGGCCATCGCCACCCCTGACCTCATGGGACAGGTGGGCCGGCTGGGTCGCGTGCTGGGTCCCCGGGGCCTCATGCCAAACCCCAAGACGGGCACGGTGACGACCGACGTGGGCCGGGCCGTGACCGAGTTCAAGGGCGGCCGAGTGGAGTACCGCACCGACAAGGTGGGCAACGTCCACGTCCCCGTCGGCAAGGTGTCCTTCGACAAGGCCCAGCTCATGGAGAACTTCCGGGCCGTGGTCGACGAGATCCAGCGGGTCAAGCCCGCGGCGGCCAAGGGCCGCTACGTCCGCTCGGTCACCCTGTCGTCGACCATGGGACCGGGCGTGAAGATCGATCCCGCCCGGCTCAGGGTGGCGGATGAGGAGATGGCCGCGAGCGCGTAGTAGCCTCGCGGCTCCGACAACACAGCTGCTCGCCACAGACGTCTGGTGCGCCGCCCGAAGGGGCGGAGCCGAAGGGGCTTCCAGCCCGCCCGGCTAGGCGAACTCCTTGGGACCAGGGCGTTCGTCGACGCGCATTGGCGCCGGACGAGCGCCCGAGCTGTCTCCGAGGAGGCGGAATGGACAACCCGAGGCCCGAGAAGGTGGCGGTGGTCCAGGAGGTGCGCGAGCGCCTGGGCGCGGCCGACGCCGCCATCCTCACCGAGTACCGCGGGCTGAAGGTCTCCGAGCTGGCGACCCTGCGCCGGGCCCTGCGGGAGGCGGGCGGGGAGTACCGGATCTACAAGAACACCCTGGCCCGGCTGGCCGTGCGCGACCTCGGGATGGTCGAGCTGGAGGCGCTGCTGGAGGGCCCGACCGCCATCGCCTTCATCCGGGGCGACCCCGTCGGGGTGGCCAAGGCCCTCCGGGACTTCGGCCGCACCAACCCCAACCTCGTGGTCAAGGGCGGTCTGCTCGGGCCCCGGGTGCTGACCGAGCGCGACGCCGCCGCCCTGGCCGATATCCCCCCCCGGGAAGTGCTGCTGGCCCGGCTGGCCGGAGCGCTGGCCGCGCCCCTCACCCAGATGGCCGGGCTGCTCCAGACCCTGCCCCGCAACCTCGCCTACGGGCTCAAGGCGCTGATCGACCAGAGGGGCGGCGCACCCGAGCCCGCCCCGGTCGCCGAGGCGCCGCCCCCCGAGACGGCGCCCCTCGAGACGGCGCCCCCCGAGGCAGAGGCTGTCTCCAAGGTGGAGGCTGAGCCGGCGGCCGGGACCCCCGAGGCTCCCGCAGCCGAGACCCCCGAGGCCCCCGCGGCCGAGATCCCCGAAGCCCCCGCAGCCGAGACCCCCGAGGCCCCCGCGGAGGCGCCGACCGACGCTGGCGAGGCCGAGGCTGAGGGCACCGGGTCCGCTCCCGAGGCCAGCGAGCCCGCCCAGCCCGAGCCCGTAGCCCAGGCCGCCGAGCCCGATGCCGCCACCGACACCGACACGACCGAGACGACCTGAGTCATCGCACATATAGAAGGAGCGCGATCACCATGGCCACCAAGGAAGAGATCCTCGACGCCATCTCCAACATGACCGTTCTTGAGCTGTCCGAGCTGCTGAAGGACTTCGAGGAACGCTTCGGCGTCACCGCGGCGGCACCGGTGGCCACGTTCGCGGGCGTGGCTCCGGGCGGCGAGGCGGCCCCGGCCGAGGAGGAGAAGGACGAGTTCGACGTCGTCTTGACCGGCGCCGGCGACAAGAAGATCCAGGTCATCAAGGAGGTGCGGTCCCTCACCAACCTCGGCCTCAAGGAGGCCAAGGACCTGGTCGACGGGGCGCCCAAGCCGGTGCTGGAGAAGGTGACCAAGGAGGACGCCGAGAAGGCCAAGGCCCAGCTCGAGGGGGCCGGGGCGTCGGTCGAACTCAAGTAGGGCGCCGACCCGGCCCGCCCCTCAGGGGGAGAGCCCCGGGCGGTCCCTCTGGCCCCGGCGAGCCCCTGTCCGGGCGCCCTCTTGGGGGCCCGAATGGCCACTTCGGGCCCGAAATACGGGCCTCAACGGGGCGGAGACTCTTGACCGATTGGGGCGTGTGGCTTACCCTTCGTGGAGCCCCGCCGCGGGGGGTTGCTTTTTGGCGTCCCCGCGCTTATGATGGTCGGTCGCCGTGGCCGCCCGTTTCGCTTGCCTTCCTTTTGCTCCCCTGACGCGGCGCGCCCCGGGTCCCGCTCACCCCACTCTCGAGGAGTAGGCCCTTGCCCGCTCGCCCTGCCGCCAGGGAGCGCTTTTCCTTCGCGAACCTCGACGAGGTCCTTCCCCTGCCCGACCTCGTCGCCGTTCAGCGCGACTCGTTCCAGTGGTTCCTGGACAAGGGGCTGGCCGAGACGTTCCGCGACATCAGCCCCATCGAGGACTTCACCGGGCAGCTCCGCTTGGAGCTGGAGTTCGACCCGACCGACCTCGACCTGCGCCCCCCGCCGAAGTTCTCGGTGGAGGAGTGCAAGGAGAAGGACATGACCTACTCCGCGCCCATCTTCGTTAGGGCGCGGTTCATGAACGCGACCACGGGCGAGATCAAGGAGCAGACCGTCTTCATGGGGGACTTCCCGATGATGACGGAGAAGGGCACGTTCATCGTCAACGGCACCGAGCGGGTGGTCGTGAGCCAGCTCGTCCGCTCTCCGGGCGTGATCTTCCAGCCCGGCCGTGACGCCAAGACCATCGTCACCGGCACCATTCACCCCTATCGCGGCGAATGGATCGAGTTCGACGTCGAGGCCAAGCCGGGCAAGGACATCACCGCCGGCACCCGCGTGGCCCGCAAGCGCCGGCTCTCCCTCTTCGTGCTCCTCCGCGCCCTGGGCTATGAGGACGAGACCTTCCTGTCCCGCTTCGTGCGCCACTTCGACTTCCTGGAGGGGCAGTGGGAGAAGGAGCGCGACCTGGGCCCGACCCGGGAGGAAGCCCTCCTCGAGATCTACAAGCGGGCCCGACCCGGGGAGCCGCCCTCGGTCGAGTCGGCCAAGGCCTACTTCGAGAACGCCTTCTTCAACCCCAAGCGCTACGACCTGACCCGGGTGGGCCGCTACAAGCTCAACCGCAAGCTCGGGCCCGAGCTGGAGAAGATCTCCAACCTCCTGGACGTCGAGCTGGACCGCCCCGGCCCCGATCAGGGCGTGCTCAGCTCAGGGGAGATCCTCG
The DNA here is from genome assembly GCA_005884125.1 of Actinomycetota bacterium. Taxonomy (GTDB): domain Bacteria; phylum Actinomycetota; class Acidimicrobiia; order Acidimicrobiales; family AC-35; genus AC-35. The sequence goes on from VAXP01000065.1 coordinate 14,982, forward strand.
CCGCCGCGACCTACATGCTGCACCTGGCCAACGGCGAGCCCGGTTACCGGCTGGATGACCAGGACCACTTCGCCAACCGCCGCATCCGCTCGGTGGGCGAGCTGATC
>VAXP01000066.1:0-2376 GCA_005884125.1 Actinomycetota bacterium
GACGTGGTGGAGGCATCGGCCCGGGCCTACCTCAACGCCGTCAACAAGGTGGTCCGGGTGCGGGCCCGGGCCGAGGCCCGGCGCCGGGTCCCCGAGGTCACCCCCTGACCCGGCCTCGCTGAGCTCTCTGCGCTCTCTCGACGGCCGGCCCTGACGGGCCGGCCCTTTTCGGTGCCCGCTCGGGCTCGGTCGCGCCTTGACGCCCTGCCCCGGTCGTCGTATAACCCCAATATAACCCCAGAGGCTCTCAGGAAGGGCGGCTCCGTGCCCAAGATCAACGTGTACCTCCCCGACGACCTGGCCGACGCCGTGCGCCAGGCCAACGTGCCCGTCTCGGCCGTGTGCCAGCAGGCCCTGGAGGAGGCGGTGCGCCGGGTGATGGCGGTGACCGAGGCGACCAGCGGCAAGGCTTCGGCCGCCTTCGCCGGCCGCGGTCCTTTCACGGGGAGGCTGCGACGGGCGCTCACCCTGGCCCGGGACGCGGCCATCGAGCGGGGCCACGGCTGGGTGGGTACCGAGCACCTGCTGCTGGGCCTGCTGGGCGAGGCCCGCAACCTCGGGGTGGCCGTGCTCGAGGCCCTCGAGGTCGATCAGGCTGAGCTCCGCGCCGCCGTCGACTCGTTGATGGAGGAGTCGGTGGAAGGGGCCGGGGCAGGCGAGCCCGAAGGGGAGGCCACCACGCCGGCGGGCGAGCGTCGGCCCCGGCGCAGTGAGCTGCGTCTGACGCCCCGGGCCGAGTCTGCGCTGCGCCTGGCTCAGCAGGAGGCGCTGAAGCTGGGCCACAACTACGTGGGCTGCGAGCATCTGCTCCTCGGCCTCGTCGAGGAGCCCGAGGGCATCGCCGGGCGCGCCCTGAGGGTGTCGGGCGCCGAGGCCACGGCCGTGCGCAACGAGGTCCTGCGTCAGCTGGCCTCGTCCGCCCTGGGTCACCGCGTTCGGTTGCCCCGCCGGGTGGCCCGGCACTGGGCCGAGCTCGACCCCGTCGAGCGGGCCCGCATCGTGGAGACCATGCAGCCCATGGGGCGGGGGGGCGCCCACCAGGGCGAGGCCGAGGCCTTCCCCGACGTCGGGGCCAAGCTGGACGAGGTGCTGCGGCGGCTCGAGGCCATGGAGACCAGGCTGGGCCCAGGCGCCTGAACCGCAGCGCCGGTGTCGACGCCCGGCCACAAGGGGGACGGGGTCAGATGGCGAAGATCGCGGCCACGCCCAGGCCCAGCACCAACAGGGCCCCGGCCCGGCGGGTGTGGAGGAAGGCGATGGCCGCGAACCACAGGGGCCACACGGGAAAGCGGGGCGGGGGCTCGGCCGGCCGGGGCGAGTCGAAGGCCTTCCACACCTTGGCCAGGGCGGGCAGGGCACCGAAGACGGCCAGGGTCGTCCACGGCAGCCAGCCCAGCGCCACCAGCGCGACCACCGACACGTAGAACGCGGCCATGAGGCCCTGGGCGACCCGGCGGGCCCCGGCCTCACCCAGGATCACGGGCATGGTGCGGATCCCCATGGGCTCGTCCCAGGGGATCTTGTCGATGTGCTTGCCGAACAGCACGGTGGTGCACAGCAGGCCGTAGGGCACGGAGGCGGCGAGGACGTGGCCGGGTAGATGACCCACGGCCGCGTAGTAGACGCCCCCGACCATCAGCGGTCCCCACACGACCAGGACGGTTGGTTCGCCCAGGCCCCGTTTCTTGAGCCTCAGGGGAGGCGCGGTGTAGGCCGCGGAGAGGAAGAAGCCGCCCAGGGCGAAGGCGGCCACGGGCCAGCCCCGGGCCGCCAGCAGCACGACCAGGATGGCCAGGTCGACCAGGTTGACGGTCAGGGCCGCGCCCAGCAGGCCCCGGCGGGTGATCATGCCCGACTGGATGGGATGGGGGGCGTAGAGCGTCCGCGGGTACGACGCGGTGTCGAGGCCGGTGTCGCTGTCGAACAGGTCGTTCATGAGGTTGTTGGACGCGTGGGCCAGGAGGATGCCGGCCAGGGCCAGGGCGAACCAGCCCGCGTTGAAGCCGTCGGCGTTGACGGCCAGCAGGCCCGCGACCAGACCGGCGGTGAGGGTCATGGGCAGGACCGAGGCGCGGGTCAGCACCAGCCAGCGGGAGACGGGGTCGAGCTTTCCCCGGGGCGGGTTGGAGGTCCGCAGCACCTCCCGCCAACGGGAGAGCAGACCCTGGTCCGAAGCCAGCCGCGGGTGACGGACGTCGGTCATGCCCGGAGCCTACCGAGGGGGCTGTGCCCGGCCCGCATCGAGCCCGGCCCGGGCCGGCACCACATTGGCGGGGGTGTCGCCGGCCAGGACGGCCCGCACGCCCTCGGCCGCCATGCGGGCCATGGCCGTGCGGGTCGCCACCGTGGCGCTGCCGATGTGGGGCCGCAGCACGG
>VAXP01000066.1:2416-14545 GCA_005884125.1 Actinomycetota bacterium
GCTCGTACACGTCGAGTCCGGCCCCGAACAGGCGACCGTCCTCCAAGGCGGCGGCGAGGGCTTCCTCGTCGACGACCGGGCCGCGGGACGTGTTGACCAGCACCGCGGTGGGACGCAGGAGGTCCAGGCGGCGACGGTCGATGAGGTGGCGGGTCTCGTCGGTGAGGGGCACGTGGAGGCTCACCGCGTCCGATCTGGTGAGCAGCTCGTCCAGGTCGGCCAAGTAGCCGGGCTCGCCCGTTCGCCGGCGGGAGTGGTGGAGGACCTCCATGGAGAAGCCCTGGGCCCGGCGGGCCACGGCCCGTCCGATGCGCCCGTAGCCGACAATGCCCAGGGTGGCGCCGTGCACGTCGCGGCCGAGGTAGCCCATGAAGTCGAAGCCCGACCACCGTCCGCCCCGCAGGTCGGCCTCGGCTTGCGACAGCCTGCGGCTGGCGGCCAGGAGGAGGGCGAAGGCCAGGTCGGCCGTGGTCTCGTCGAGCACGCCGGGCGTGTTGCACACGACCACCCCCTGTTCGGCCGCGGCGGCCAGGTCGATGTTGTCGTGGCCCACGGCCACGTTGGCGACGACGCGCAGCCGGGGGGAGGCGGCGAGCAGGCCCCGGTCGACCCTGTCGGTGAGCACGCACACCAGGCCCTCGGCCTGGGCCAGCTCGGCTCGCAGGCGGTCTGCGGCGATGACCTCGCCGGGGGGAGCGACGACCACCTCGTGGCCGGCCAGGGGCTCCAGCGACCCGGGGGGCAGGGGGTGGGTGACGACGACGCGGGCCACGGTCGTCGGGTCAGGCCGGCGTGGGCCAGGGCAGGGGTGGTGCCGCGGCCGTCAGCCGGCCCCGCCCGCGGGTGCGCTCAGGGCCGGCATCCACGCCGGGCGGCCTGACTCGTAGGCGGCGATGGCGTCCAGGTGGCGCAGGGTGAGGCCGATGTCGTCCAGGCCTTCGAGCAGACGCCAGCGGGTGAAGTCGTCGAGGGGGAAGGGAGCCTCGATCCCCGCTCCCGGAGCCAGGACGACCCTCCTGTCGACGTCGACGGTGACCTCGAGGGCGGGGTCGGACTGCACCGCGGCCAGCAGGGCCGCTCCCTCCCCCGCCTCGACCTGGGCGGGCACGAGGCCGACCTTGGTGCAGTTGTTGCGGAAGATGTCGCCGAAGCGGGGGGATACGACGGCTCGGAAGCCGTGGTCCATGAGGGCCCAAACGGCGTGCTCGCGCGACGATCCCGTGCCGAAGTTGGGCCCGGCCACGAGGATGGTGGCCTGGGCGTGCTCGGGCCGGTTGAGCACGAAGTCGGGATCGGCCCGCCAGGCCGAGAAGAGCCCCCGGCCGAACCCGCTGCGCTCGACCTGCTTGAGCCACTCGGCCGGGATGATCTGGTCGGTGTCCACGTCGGAGCGGTCCAGAGGAAGGGCCGTGCCGGTGACCCTGAGGATGGGATCCATGTCAGTCCAGCTCCATGTCAGTCCAGCTCCATGTCAGTCCAGCTCCATGTCAGTCAGGCTCCATGTCAGTCCAGCTCCTGGGGGGTGGCGAAGCGGCCCGCCACCGCGGTGGCGGCGGCAACGGCCGGGGACACGAGATGGGTGCGGCCGCCCGGACCCTGGCGGCCCTCGAAGTTGCGGTTCGACGTCGAGGCGCAGCGCTCTCCGGGGCTGAGCTTGTCGGGGTTCATGGCCAGGCACATCGAGCACCCCGCCTCCCTCCACTCGAATCCGGCCCCGGTGAAGGCCCGGTCCAGGCCTTCGTGCTCGGCCTGGGCCTTCACCTCCATGGAGCCGGGCACGACCATGGCCCGCACGCCGGGCCGCACCCGCCGGCCCTGGATGACCGCGGCCGCGGCCCGCAGGTCCTCCAGGCGCGAGTTCGTGCAGGAGCCGATGAAGACCGTGTCCACGGTTATGTCGCGGATGGGCGTGCCCGCGTGCAGCCCCATGTAGGACAGGGCCCGGCGGGCCGCGTCCCGCTGGCTGGGATCGAGGAACTGCTCGGGGTCGGGAACCTCCCCGTCGATGGCCACGACCTGTGAGGGGTTGGTGCCCCACGACACGTGGGGCCGGAGCCGGGCTGCGTCCAGCACCACCTCCTTGTCGAAGGCCGCGCCCGGGTCGCTGGGCAGGCTGCGCCAGTCGTCCAGGGCCCGTTCCCACGCCTTTGCCTTGGGGGCGTGGGGCCGGCCCTCCAGGAACGAGAAGGTGGTGTCGTCGGGCGCCACCAGCCCGGCCCGGGCGCCTGCCTCGATGGACATGTTGCACACGGTCATGCGCCCCTCCATGGAGAGGGAACGGATGGCCGAGCCCCGGTACTCGATGACCGATCCGATGCCGCCGCCGGTACCGATGGTGCCGATGATGGCGAGGATGACGTCCTTGGCCGTCACGCCCGCGGGGAGCTGTCCGTCCACGGTCACGGCCATGGTTCCCGGATGGGACTGGGGCAGCGCCTGGGTGGCGAGCACGTGCTCGACCTCGCTGGTGCCGATTCCGAAGGCCAGGGCTCCGAAGGCGCCGTGGGTCGACGTGTGGCTGTCGCCGCACACGATCGTCATGCCCGGCTGGGTCAGGCCCAGCTGGGGACCGATGACGTGCACGATGCCCTGGTTGCGGTGCCCCATGGGATACAGGGCGATCCCGAACTGGAGACAGTTGGCTTCGAGCGCGTCCATCTGCCGCCGGGAGACGGGATCGGCCACGGGCTGGGACAGGTCCGTGGTGGGGACGTTGTGGTCCATGGTGGCCAGCGTGAGCTCGGGGTGGCGCACCGATCTCCCCGACAGCCGCAACCCGTCGAAGGTCACCTCGTGCACGAGGTGGAGGTCGATGAAGATGAGGTCGGGCTCGCCCTGGGCCCGGCGCACCACGTGTCGCTCCCACACCTTCTCCGACAGCGTCATCGCCTCGTTGGTCCCCATGGCCGGGTTCGTCTCCCTGCTCGTCCTGCTCGTCCTGCCCATCCTGCTCGTGCCTGCTGAGGCACCGCTCCCGCCATCTCAAATACTGAGATGATAGTCTTGCAATGTGGAACGCAGTGTAAGCGGCGTGGGCGTCCTGGACAAGGCCGTTGCCATTCTCGACGTCCTGGAGGCGGGCCCGGCCAACCTGGGCGACCTGGTTGCCCGCAGCTCGCTGTCGCGGGCCACGGCCCACCGGCTGGCTTCCGCCCTGGAGCGCCATGGGCTGGTCGACCGCGACGGAGGCGGGCGCTTCGTGTTGGGCGGGCGCCTGGCCGACCTGGGCGCGGCGGCCATGGCCGGCCCTTCGCTGGCCTCCGCCGCCCGGGTGGCGCTGGAGTGGCTGCGCGACCGGACGGGCGAGAGCGCGCAGCTCTATATCTCCCGAGGGGACGAGCGGATCTGTGTGGTCTCCCTCGAGTCCCCCCACAGCCTGCGCACCATCGTGCCCGTGGGCGCGGCCCTCCCCATGGACCGGGGTTCGGCAGGCAGGGTTCTCCGGGACGAGCCGGGGGCCCGGCAACGGGGCTGGGCCGAGAGCGTGGAGGAGCGGGAGCGGGGCGTGGCCTCGGTCAGCGCCCCCGTGCGCTCGTCCCCGGCCCAGGGAGGGAGGGTCGTGGCTGCCGTGTCCGTGTCCGGTCCGGTCGAGCGCACGACCCGCGCTCCGGGGCGGCGCTACGCCCGGGCCGTGGTGGAGGCGGCCGGGAGGGTCGAGCGGGAGCTGGGCCGGGCCCGCTGAGGACAGACGCGGGGACCGGAGCCCGGCTCAGGCCCTGCAGTCCGCGCCCTGCAGGCGACCGGCCGCCACCCAACTGCAGGCCTCGACCAGCACGGGGACGAAGCGCCTCGGTGCCATTACGCACACGCCGTGGTCGCCGGCCACGGGCAGGGCCAGGGCGCCGGGGATGGCACGGGCCAGCGCCATTTGGCGCCGGGGGTGGATCAGGCTGTCCTGGGCCGTGACCACGACGGCGGTGGGGACGTCCACGGCCCCGATCCAGCGGTGGGAGTCGAAGGCGCCCAGGGCCGAACCGGCCTGCAGGATGGTGCCCGGGTCACCCGTCCCGAACTGCTCGGCGGCCCACACCTCGAGAGGGGCCCCGTCCAGGCGCCGGCGCAGCACCGCCCCCGACAGGCGGCGGCGCACAACCGGCGGCGTCGCCTTGGCCGCCAGGCCCAGTCCGAACATGCTGGAGAAGAAGAGCCGCTCCGCGGGCCTGGTCGACGCGAAGCTGCGGGCGGTTGCGCACAGCACCAGCCCGTCCACCAGCCGGCGGTGGCGGCGCCACAGCAACTGGGCCACGGGTCCGCCCATGGAGTAGCCCACAGCGATCAGCCGCTCGATCCCCAGGACCTGGGCCAGGGCGGCCACGTCGTCGGCGCAATCCTCCAGGCTGAACGGGCGCCAGGAGCGCACGCCGTGGCCGTGCCCCCGCTGGTCCAGGGCCACCACGTTGAACCTGCGGGCCAGGGGGGCGTAGCTGGGGAACCAGTTGAGGTCGGCCGTGGCCGTCCAGCCGTGGAGGAGGACGACGGTGGGGGCGCCCGGGGGCCCGGTCACCTCCCGGACGAAGGTGCGGCCGCGGCCCGGGAGGACCACGGTGCGTCCCGGCGGCAGCGGCGGCGCGGGCGGGGCCGGCGGCCGAGGCGCCTCTGCCGCGGGGCGGGCCGGGCTCAGGCGCCCACCTCGAGGACGTCGACCCGAAGCTTCCCGCTGGGGGCCTCGTACTCCACCGTGTCGCCCGCCTTGCAGCCGATGAGGGCCTGGCCCAAGGGCGAGCCCGGGGAGATGACGGGGATGTCCTCTCGGCGCTCCTCGATGGAGCCGACGAGGAAGCGCTCCACCTCGTCGTCGCCCTCGTAGCGCAGGGCCACGACCGACCCGGTTGCCACCGTCCCGCTCGACGCCACCGACTGGTCGACGATCACGACCGACTGGAGCATGGCCTGGATCTGGCGGATCCTGGCCTCCATCTTGCCCTGGTTGTCCTTGGCCGCGTGGTAGTCGGCGTTCTCGGAGAGATCGCCCAGGGCGCGAGCGGCCTCTATGGTGCGGGCCACGTCGACCCGTCCCCGGGTGGTGAGCTCCTCCAGTTCGGCCTGCAGGCGCTCGTAGGCCTCACGGGACAGGTGCGTGGTCTGCGAATCGCTCACGAACTGGAGGCTACCGCCCGCCGATGGGCCTACCTACGGCTCTCCTGGGCCCACGGCGAGTTGACGGCGGCCGGACGACCGGCGACACTACCGTTGCTGTGTTCGCGCACCGAGTAATCGTCATTCCGTAGCGCACACCGGAGCCCCGGTGTGTGCCTTCGACCGTCCACGCAGTGGGCGGTTTTTCATTTCCAGGGGACTGTCATGACCACCCATCGGGTCGGCGTGATCGGCGGGGACGGGATAGGGCCGGAGGTCGTCTCCGAGGCCCTCAAGGTCGTTCGCGCCGCGGGCGTCGACCTTGAGCTCACCGAGATGGACCTGGGCGGGGCCCGCTACCTGCGCACCGGGGAGCTCCTGCCCGACGAGGCCCTGGACCAGCTCCGGGCCCTCGACGCCATCCTCCTGGGCGCGGTGGGCACGCCCGAGGTACCCCCGGGGGTGTTGGAGCGGGGACTGCTCCTGAGGCTGCGCTTCGAGCTCGACCTGTACGCCAACGTGCGCCCCTTCGCCAGCGCCGAGCGCGACCTGGTCGTGGTCAGGGAGAACACGGAGGGGACCTACGCGGGCGAGGGAGGCTTCCTGCGCCGGGGCAGTCCCCACGAGGTGGCCACCCAGGGCTCGGTGAACACCCGCATGGGCGTGGAGCGTTGCGTGCGCTACGCCTTCGAGCTGGCCGGCTCCCGTCCCCGGCGCCACCTCACGCTGGTGCACAAGACCAACGTGTTGACCTTCGCCGGCGATCTGTGGCAGCGGGCCTTCGACGAGGTGGGCGCCCAGTACCCCGACGTGGCCACCGGATACGACCACGTCGACGCGGCCTGCATCCACCTGGTCGGATCCCCCCGGCGCTACGACGTGATCGTGACCGACAACCTCTTCGGCGACATCCTCACCGACCTGGCCGGGGCGGTCACAGGCGGCATCGGACTGGCCGCTTCGGCCAACCTCAACCCGGCCCGGGTGGGCCCGTCGCTCTTCGAGCCCGTCCACGGCTCCGCGCCCGACATCGCGGGAACGGGCCGGGCCAACCCGCTGGCGGCCATCCGCTCGGCGGCCATGATGTTGGACTTCCTGGGGGAGGCGGATGCCGCCGCCCGCATGACCAAGGCGGTCCTCGACGTGGCCGGAGCTCTGGCCACGTCGGGAACGGCCGACCGGAGGACGGCCGAGCTCGGCGACGCCGTCGCAGAAAGGGTCTGAACCCATGCCACTCACGAAGTCGCAGAAGATATGGATGGACGGCGAGCTCGTCGACTGGGACGAGGCCAGGATCCACATCCTCACCCACACGCTCCACTACGGCTCGGGCGTGTTCGAAGGGATCCGCGCCTACGCCACCCGGCAGGGGCCGGGCGTGTTCCGTCTCACCGATCACATCAGCCGCCTGTTCAACTCGGCCCGCATCTTCCTCATCGACATCCCCTACTCGCCGGCCCAGATCGTCGATGCGGTCAAGGAGACGGTCAGGGTCAACGGCCTCGAGGAGTGCTACGTCCGGCCCCTCGTCTACCTGGGCTACGGCGAGATGGGCCTCAACCCCCTGCCCTGCCCGGTGAACGTGGCCATCGCCGTGTGGCCGTGGGGCACCTACCTGGGCGACGAGGGGATCAAGAAGGGCGTGCGCATGAAGATCTCCTCCTGGCAGCGCCACGACCCCAACGCAATGCCCCCCGCGGCCAAGGGCACGGGCATGTACATCAACTCGTCCATGGCCAAGGTGGAGGCCCTGAAGGCGGGCTACGACGAGGCCATCCTGCTCTCGCCCCAGGGCTACGTGAGCGAGTGCACGGGCGAGAACATCTTCGTGGCCCGGGGCGGGCGCATCTTCACCCCTCCGGTGTCGGCCGGCGCCCTGGAGGGGATAACCCAGGCCTCGGTGATGACGATCGCCCGGGACCTGGGGTACGAGGTCGAGGTGGAGAACATCCTGCGCAGCGATCTCTACACCGCGGACGAGGCCTTCCTGTCGGGCACCGCGGCCGAGGTGGTGCCCATCCGCTCGGTCGACGACCGGGTCGTCGGCTCGGGCGAGCCCGGGCCCATGACCCGCAAGATCCAGGAAGTCTTCTTCGCCGCCGTCAAGGGCGAGGTCGACCGCTACAAGGACTGGCTGGAACATGTCCGGTAGGCACGAGCACGCCGAGCTGCGGACCCCGGCCCTACCGGACGCGGTCGACGTCTACGACACGACGCTGCGCGACGGCAGCCAGCAGGAGGGCCTGTCGCTCACCGTCGACGACAAGCTGCGGGTCGCCGAGCAGCTCGACCACCTGGGGGTCCAGTACATCGAGGGGGGATGGCCGGGCGCCAACCCCAAGGACGAGGAGTTCTTCCATCGGGCCCCGGCCGAGCTCGACCTGTCCGTGGCCACCCTGGTGGCCTTCGGGTCGACCAGGAGGGCGGGGGCCCGGGCCGACGAGGACGAGGTCCTCCGTCACCTGGTCAAGGCCAACACCCCGGCGGTGTGCATCGTGGGCAAGGCGTGGGACCACCACGTCACCGAGGCCCTGCGCACCGACCTGGAAGAGGGGGTGCGCATGGTCGGGGACTCCGTCGACTTCCTCGTGCGCACCGGCCTGAGGGTGTTCTTCGACGCCGAGCACTTCTTCGACGGCTACAAGCGCAACCCCGCCTACAGCCTGCGCATCCTGCGGGCCGCCGAGGAGGCCGGGGCCGAGGTACTCGTGCTCTGCGACACCAACGGGGGGACGCTTCCCCACGAGGTCGACAACATCGTGGGCCAGGTCCTACCCCAGGTGTCGGCGGGCATGGGCGTGCACTTCCACAACGACGGCGGCTGCGCGGTGGCCAACACCCTCACCGCGGTGCGCCTGGGAGCCACCCAGGTCCAGGGCTGCATCAACGGATACGGCGAGAGGACGGGCAACGCCGACCTGTGTGCCGCGGTGCCCAACCTGGCCCTCAAGATGGGTGTGCGCACCATCGCGTCCGACCGCCTCGAGCGCCTCACGCCCGTGGCCCACCACATCGCCGAGCTCGTGAACATCAACCCCCACCCCCAGCAGCCCTACGTGGGCACGTCGTCGTTCGCCCACAAGGCGGGTCTGCACACCAGCGCCATCGCCCGCAGCAGGGACGCCTACGAGCACATCAACCCCGACCTCGTCGGCAACGGCACCCGCTTCGTGGTGAGCGAGCTGGCGGGCAAGTCCACCCTGGTCCTCAAGGCGGAGGAGCTGGGCCTCGAGCTGGAGAGCGCGGCCCTGTCGAGCGTGCTCGAGACGCTCAAGCGGCTCGAGCACCAGGGCTACCACTTCGAGGTGGCCGACGGATCGCTCGAGCTGCTGATGCGGGGTTCGGGGGGTTGGACCCAGGGCTTCTTCCGCCTGGAGTCCTTCCGCATCCTCACCGAGCAACGGGAGGACGGCCGGTTCGTCACCGAGGCCACCATCAAGCTGTGGGTGGGCGACGAGCGGGTGGTGGCCACGGCCGAGGGCAACGGCCCCGTCAACGCCCTCGACGGCGCCTTGCGCAAGGCCATCGGCGGGCAGTACCCCGAGCTGGGCAAGCTCCACCTCACCGACTACCGCGTCCGGGTCCTGGACACGACCAAGGGCACGGCCGCGGTGACCCGGGTCCTCCTCGACACCACCGACGGGGAGCGGTCGTGGTCCACCATCGGGGTCTCGGAGAACATCATCGAGGCGTCGTGGCAGGCCCTGTCCGACTCGATCGTCTACGGGCTGCTCCACAACACCGGACCCCGGGACGACCCGTCCGCTTCGGGCCCAGGGGGCCCATGACCCAGCCCGAGTACGTCCCCATCGCCAGCACGGCCCGGGTGCGCCCGGCCGAGCGCCTGCCCCCGGCCCGCACGTGGCGGGCCCAGCGGCCCGGCGACCTGAAGGGTCCGATGCACCCGGGCGGCCACGGCTTCGGCACGCCGGGCCCGGACCAGGGTTACGCCCTGAAGCTGGCCCACCAGATGGCCGGCCGCCTCCAGCCGGCCGAGGACGAGGATCTCCACGACGCGGTGGAGGGCTGTCTCGGCATCGCCCTGCGCCGGGCCGCCCTGTTCGGCCGGGCGCCGGTGATCTGGGACCTGGAGCTGGCCTTCACCCTGTGGGGCTACATGGGGGACGCCCCCGCCGATCTGGTGCAGGAACGGATTGGGCTGTTCAAGGGGGCGGCCCACGACTACTGGCTGCAGCGGGCCATCGCCGACCGGGTGCCGGAGGCGACGCTGCGGCTCACGCCCGCCCAGGTGCGGGCGCGGCTCAAGGACTGGCGCAGCCTGCTTCCCGCCGGGAGCTGAGGCCTGGCTCCGGTCGGCTCCTCAGCTGCGGGGAACCTCGCTCCACGGGCGGTCCTTGTCCACCCTGACGTCGCCGGGAAGGCCCAGGACGCGCTCGCCCAGGATGTTCTTCATGATCTCCGACGTGCCCCCCTCGATGGAGTTGGCCCGGGAGCGCAGGAACATCTTGCCCGGCTCGCGCCCGGTCATGGCCGCCTCCTCGGGCCGCGTCATCTCGTAACCGGGATAGAGCATCCCCTCAGGCCCCAGCAGGTTCATGCACAGGGCGTAGATGCGCTTGTTGAGCTCGGCGAAGGCCAGCTTGGACGTCGAGCCCTCCGGGCCCGGGGTTCCCTGCTTGCGGTTCTGCGAGGCCCGCAGGTTGGTGAGCCGGGCCGCCTCCGCCTCCACCCACAGCTTCAGGAGCTCGTCGCGGAGGGCGGGGTCGCTCAGGCCCTTCTCCTTCCATATGCGCAGGGCCTCCCCGATGGCGCCACCGCCGCGGGGTCCCACGTTGCCGCCGATGGACACCCGCTCGTTCATGAGGGTGGTCAGAGCCACGGCCCAGCCCTGGCCCGTGTCTCCCAGGCGTTCGCTGTCGGGGATGCGGGCGTCGGTGAAGTACACCTCGTTGAACTCGGCCTCCCCCGTGATCTGGCGGAGGGGGCGCACCTCGACACCGCGGCCGTGCATGTCCACCACGAAATAGGTCATGCCCCGGTGCTTGGGCTGGTCGGGGTCGGTGCGGGCCAGGAGCAGCCCCCAGCGGGAGGTGTGGGCCAGCGTGGTCCACACCTTCTGGCCGTTGACGACCCACTCGTCGCCGTCGCGCACGGCCCGGGCCGAGAGGCTGGCCACGTCCGAGCCCGCTCCCGGCTCCGAGAACAGCTGGCACCAGATCTCCTCGGTGGTGAAGAGGGGGCGCAGGTAGCGGCGCTTCTGTTCCTCCGACCCGTGGGTGAGGACGGTGGGAGCGGCCATGCCGATGCCGATGGGGTTGCGGGCGAAGTTGAGCACCGATGCGCCCGCGGCCCGCAGCTCCCGGGCCACGACCTCCTGGAGCTTGGGCCCGACGCCCAGGCCCCCGTAGCCCTTCGGGAAGTGGACGAAGGCCAGGCCCAGGTCGAACTGGGCCCCCCAGAACTCCCTGGGCTTGATCGTCTTGGGGTCGCGGGTGGCGAGGAGCTCGGCGACGCGCTCGCGCACGAGGCGCTCGTCGCTGGTGACGTCGGTCTGTTCGGCGACGGTGGTCATGGACGTGCTGCTCCCGGCTCGGGGTTGGGGCTACGCCCGGGGCGAGCGCTCCGGGCCACGCGCAGGATACCGGGGACCACGACGACGACGCCCCTCCACTCAGCATCGATGAGCGGGCGCCCACGGAGGCAGAGCGTGGCCCAGCCGGGGCTCAGGCCTGTGCCCGGGAGAGGCTCACCTCGGCTTCGGTCCAGATGCTCGGGGCCGCCTCCGGCTCATGACCGTGAGACCTGGCCCTCCCCTCCCGGAAGTCCTGCCGGCCGGCGCGGCCCCGCTCAGATGATGGTCAGGGACGCGGATGGTCCCGGATACTCGGGGTTCCCGGCCTTGTCCACGGCGCGGGCCTGAACCGTGTAGGTGCCGGGCTGCCATGGGGGATAGGCCGACCACGTGCAGCTCCGGCCGGACGGGTAACAGCTCAGGGCGGCGACCACCGTGGTCGGGGCCTGCAAGGGGTTCCCCGGGACGAAGCGGACGACGACGCTGTCCAGCCCGGAGAGGCTGTCGAAGGCGGTGCCCCGCACCGGGGTGCTCGCCGCCGGAGTCTCCACCCCCACCGAGGTGGGGTCGATCGTCGTCGCCGGCGGCTTGGTGTCGATGTTGATCCCATCGAGCGTGGTCGTCGCCGCGTTGCCGGCCTTGTCGACGGCCGTCCCGCTCACCGCCTGGCCGGCTCCCTCGGAGGTGAGGGTCACCGGGGGCGGGCATTGCGCCACTCCTGACAGCGCGTCGGAGCACGTGAAGGCCACCGTGACCGGCCCCGAGTACCACCCGTTGGCGTTGGGCGTCGTCGTGGGCGCGGCGGTGATCGTGGGCGGGGTCATGTCGATGTTGACGCCGGCGACGACGGTATAGACGTTGTTGTCGGCCACGTCATGGGCGAACCCGACCACGTTCTGGTTCGCGCCCTCCCCGGACAACCGGCGCCTGGTACCACCCGTACTGATTCGGAGGCCGGGTCGGCGTCCCCGTGATGGTCGGCGGGGTGCTGTCGAGCCGGATCGTGCGCGAGGCCGTGGTCGTGAGCCCGACGCTGTCGGTGGCCGTGCACGTGTAGGTCGTCCCAGCCGTCTCGAAGTTGACGACCGTGGTCTCGCATCCGCCGGTCGACCTCACCGCGGTGTCGTCGGTGACCGACCAGGACAGGGTCGGGGGCCATCGGTTCCAGCCGGCGACGTTGGGCGGCGGCGACACCGTCGAGGTGACCGTCGGTGGTGTGGTGTCCGGTGGTGGGCCACCCGCGAGGCGGGCGTCGATGCTGGACGTGGTGAGGCCCTGGGTCACGGCCACCGGGTCGGCGCTGGCGCGGTCGGGCTTGCCGTTGTACCACTGAGCGGCATAGCCGCGGCGGGAGCAGTCCTGGAACTGCACGTCGTACTGCCCCGTGGCCAGACCGGCGACGCGGTACGTCCCGGTCACGCTGGTGGCGGCTCCGTAGCTGGCCGAGGTGACCGTGTCGAAGGCGGTGACGCAGATGCCCGACACCGGGCTGGCCGAGCTGTCCGTCACCGTGCCCGCGA
>VAXP01000066.1:14609-21761 GCA_005884125.1 Actinomycetota bacterium
CGTTGAACCACTGCGGGAGGCAGCCGGTGAGGTTGCAGTCCTGAAACTCCACCCTGTACTGGCTGCCCGTGACATTGTCGATCTGGTAGCTCCCGGTCACCGACGTCTCCACTCGGTACGTTCCCGTCACCGGGGGGGCGCCACCCGGCGGGGTGGAAGCGTCGGTGGCGTCGACACAGACGTTCTTCAGGCCGGTGCCCGACCCGTCGTGGACCACGCCGGCGATGGCGCCCTTGGGCGGAGGCGGGGGAGGAGCGGGATAGTTCCCGGTGCTGACGATCCAGTACCCGAGCCCGTCGACAGGGTTGGCGGCAATGCCCACCACGGCCTGGGTGAGCGATCCCGAGGGCGAGCCGTAGAAGACGGCGTCGCCGAAGGAGTAGATCCCCCCGTTCGCGTCCACCAGCCAGTAGCCGCCGCCGCTGTGGGTACGGGCGATGGCCACCATCGGGTACGGCACGTGAATGTTGCCGGCGGAGCCCATGTACGAGGCATCGCCGAAGGCGAAGATGCCTCCGTCGGAGGAGGCGAGCCAGTAGCCCATGCCCCCTGCCGTCACCGCCAGGCCGACGATGGGCTGGTTCAGGTGGATGTTGGTGGTCGAGCCGAAGAACATGGCGTCGCCGAAGGCGAAGATGCCCCCGTCCGCGCCGACGAGGTAGTAGCCGTGGCCGTCCCGTGTCGGGGCCAGGCCCACGATCGGAAAGTTGAGGTGGATGTTGCCCGTGGATCCGTAGAAGGGAGCGTCGCCGTAGGCGAACACGCCCCCGTCCGATCCGACCACCCAGTAGCCCAGGCCGCTCGGGGTGCTGGCTATGCCCACGATGTCGGGCTGCTGCAGCCCGGCCGCGGGCTGGCCGTAGAACATGGCGGAGCCGAAGGCGAACACGGTGCCGTCCTTCGTGGCCAGCCAGTACCCCTGGCCCGAGGGGAGGGCGGCCATGCCCATGACCGGTTGGGCAAGCTGTGTCGTCCCCGTCGACCCGTAGAACACGGCGTCGCCGTAGGCCATGACGTTGTCGACCTGCGCTCCGGCCGCGTGCAATCCCACGATGCCCAGCACCTGACCGACCAGCAGCGCCGCCATGGCGACCGCTACCCGCCGGATGAGCTCCCCAGCTCGGCCCACCTTGCCCCCTGCCCCAGCCCACCGCCGGGCCCTCCGCCAACCCGGCTGCCTATGCCCCGCTTGTGCTGCAGTGCCGGCTCAGATGACCACATACCGTGGCACAGGTCAAGAGACGGTCATTTCCTCCAGACTCGGCGCGAGCGGTACTCAGGACGGCCCGGAGATGGCGGCGAGCAGGGCTCGAGCCTCCTGGTTGGACGGGTCGAGGTGAACGGCTCGGTCGAGGGCCGCTCGGGCTCCGGCCTCGTCCCCCAGGGCGCGAAGGAGCTTGCCCAGGTTGACCAGCGCGGGGACATGGGTGGGCTTGATGGCCACGGTGACCCGGAGCTCGTCCACCGCCCGCCGCCTCAGGGAAGCATCCCCGCCACTCGAGTTGGCCCAGGAGTTCAGCATCAGAGCCCGGCCGTCGTGGACCTCCCAGTCGCGCCGATCGTCTCGCACCGCTCGGGACCACCACCGGTCGGCGAGGAAGAAGCGCGCCGGGTCCAAGGTCCGAGCCCACAGGGTCTCGGACCGGGCCATGCCCAGGACGGCGAACAGGTTCTCGCTCTCGAGCCGGAGCACGTCCTGGTAGCGCCGCTCGGCCACCTCCAGGTGACGGGCGCGCGAGGTGGGGTCGGCCGATCCCGACCCCTGACCCTCTTCGAACACACCGGCGTCGAGTCGATAGGCGGCCTGCCACGGGGCCCGATCAACCGCCTGCCCCCAGTGCCGCGTCGCTGTCGGGCGCGGCCCCAGCCTCTGGGCCGCGCCGGCGGCGACATCGGCGGCCGCGGGCCAGGCCGCGACCGCGAGGGCAGCCAGCACAGTCCCTGCGACGACGAACGGGGGACCGGGAGAGGGGGAGGTGGGCCGCTGCCGTCGGGCCCGCCGAGGCGAGCGCCCGCCTCGGGCGGCCCGGGCCCCTCGGGTGGAACGGGCGGCGTCGGCGGCGCTGGCGGCGCGAACCGCCACCAGGCCGGGGTCGGCCAGCACGGCCAGCCCGGCCAGGGCGACCCAGCCCATGAGAGCGAGGGGCGGGACGTCGATGGACACGAGGCCCTGGGCCAGGTAGGCGACGAGCCCTCCCAGGAAGGCCGCGAGGAGGGGACGCTCCTCTTTGGGTGCGGCGGGGAGCCGTCGGAGCGCGAAGGCGACCGACGCGCCGATGATGGCCATGTAACTGAGCGCACCCGGCGCTCCCGTGTCCGAGGCGTGCTCCAGCAGGATGTTGTGGGGCTTGTCGGCCACCTGGAGCCCGAGGTCGCGGCCGTCGGCGAGCGGCCGGTAGCGGGGGAACTCGTAGCGGTAGGTCTCGGGTCCGGTGCCCAGCAGGGGATGGTGCGTGAAGGAGATCCAGGCCACCGACCACTCCCGGGCCCTCACCGCCGTGCTCTTCGACCGCAGCAGCTCGGTGCGATCCAACGCCGATACGCGAGGGAAGCGGACGGTGACGGCGATGACACCCGCGGCCGTGGCCACCACCAGGGTGGTGCCCGCTATCCAAGCGCGGGCCCGCCGGGATATGCCACCCCGGCGGGCAAGGGCGAACACGACGATCCCGGCCAGGGCTGCGAGCAGGCCGCCGCGACTCCGGGTTACAACCAGCGCGGCCACCGTGGCCACGACCACGGCGTACGCACAGGTTCTCCATCGGCCCTGGTCCCACAGCCCCAAGGCGGCGAAGGGGAGGGCCAGACCCAGATACCCGCCGGCGAAGTCGGAGTTCCCCATGGGCCCGGCGTGGAACTTGGCGATCGCGCCCGAGGGCTCCCGCCACACGACCCAGTCGAGACCGAGGGTCTGCAGGAGGACGTAAGCCGAGACCGCACCGGCGGCCACGGTGACGACGCGCGTGATCTCGACCAGAGCAGTGGGACGCGAGGTGTAGACGGCCACGATGAGAGAGGCGGCCGCGAGGAACAGCACGAGCGACAACAAGCCGCCGTAGCGCTGGTAGGAGCCCAGCAAAGAGTCCAGGCGGCTACGAGACGCCAGGGTGGCGGCGATGACGACGGCCAGATACACCCCGGCCGCGGCGGCTACCCGGCTACGCCGGAGGTGCCAACTCCTCCGCCGGCCGGAGAGCAGCCAGAGCTCCGACGCCGCTGCTGTGGTGACCCACACAACCAGGAGCTTGGGGAGCATGAAGATGTCGCCCGACCGGGGGTTGAAGACGATCGGAGTCAGGAGGAGACCAGCGAGGAGGAGCCGGCGGGCGCTATCGACGTAGCGATCCTCGTCCCCTGCGGTCACCCGGGCACGGTAGTGCCGGTCACGGACGCGGCCCGCTCGGTGCGAAACTGGTGACGTGACGACCTTCGCCTTGACCCCGGAGCAGCGCGAGTTCCGCGCCGTCATGCGCCAGTTCTGCGAAGACAAGATCGCTCCCCGGGCGGCCGAGGTCGATCGGGCGGCCGATTTTCCCTGGGACAGCTACCACGACTGCGTGAGCATGGAGCTGCCCGCCCTGGGCATCCCCGTGGACTACGGCGGCTCGGGAGCCGACCACGTGACCCAGGCGATCATGGTGGAAGAGCTCGCCCGGGGGTGCGCGTCGACCTGCCTGACGATGCTCATCTCCAAGCTGGGAATGATCCCCGTCATGCGGTGGGGCTCAGAGGAGCTCAAGGGGCGCTACCTGCCCGGTGTGGCGTCGGGAGAGCGCCAGGCCAGCTACTGCCTCTCCGAGCCCGACGCCGGCTCCGATGTGGCGGCCATGCGCACCCGGGCCGTGCGCGACGGCGACTCGTACGTGCTCACAGGCACGAAGTACTGGATCACCAACGCCGGGATATCCGACACCTACACCATCTTCGCCAAGACCGATCCGCAGGCGGGGCACAGGGGTATCTCCTGCTTCCTGGTCGAGAGGGACTGGGGGGTTCGGGTGGGCAAGCTGGAGGAGAAGCTCGGCGTGCGGGGAAGCCCGACGGGGGAGATCCTCCTCGACGAGGTCCGGGTTCCCGCATCGAACAGGATCGGCGAGGAGGGCCAGGGTTTCTACATCGCCATGGGGACCCTCGATCGGAGCCGGCCCACGATCGGCGCCCAGGCCGTGGGGATCGCCCAGGGCGCCGTCGACCATGCCGCCGCCTACCTGAAGAGTCGGCAGCAGTTCGGCCGGCCCATCGCCGAGTTCCAGGGGCTGCAGTTCATGCTGGCCGACATGGCAATGAAGACCGAGGCGGCCCGGACGCTGGTCTACCGGGCCTGCGCCCTGGTCGACGACGATCCCTTGGGCGAGCTGACCCTGGTCGGCGCCATGGCCAAGTGCGTGGCATCGGATACGGCCATGCAGGTCGCCGTCGACGCCGTGCAGCTCCTGGGCGGCTACGGCTACACCAAGGACTTCCCGGTCGAGCGCTACCTCCGCGACGCCAAGATCACCCAGATCTACGAGGGCACCAACCAGATCCAGCGGGTGGTGATCGCCAAGAGGCTGCTGGGATAGGGCTCTAGGCGGCGAAGTCCGTGACCTCCTTGCCTGCCTCGTCGAAGACGTGGATCGCATCCACGGGGCACATGCCTGCGACTTCGAGGACGCGCTCATCCGACAACTCGGTGGCACCGGGCAGGACAACAGCCAGGGACTCGGGGCCTTCCTGGAAGCCGAACGCCTCCGGCGCCTCCAAGACGCATGCGCCGGAGCTGACGCACTCGTTGTGGTTCACCCACGGTCGATAACCCATCACTGGCGCGTACCCGGGCAGGAGCGGTTCCATGCCCCGGCAGCGACGCGCACGCCGACCCCGTATTCTCGATAGCCTCGGACCTTCGCGACGAAGGGACGAATCAATGCTGAAGCTCACCGAAACCGCCGCGAACCGCATCGAGGAGGTACGGCGCGGCCAGGGCCTTCCCGAGTCGTTCGGGGTCCGGGTGTCGAGCGCGGCGGCGACCGACGGCAAGATGGCCCTCCAGGTCGCCTTCAGCGACGGCCCCGTTCAGGGTGACCAGGTGGCCGAGCAACACGGCACTCAAGTGTTCGTGGCGTCCGAGGTGGCGGAACCCCTGACCGACGCGGAGCTCGACGTCGAGGGCGCCGCCGCCGAGGGGGTGCAGCTCGTCCTGCGCCCACAAGAGGACCACTGACCCGCCGGGCCGGGGTCGGGGCCCTCAGATCGCGCTGGATTGGGCCCAGAGGTTGACGCCGGACTCGGTTGCGTGGCGGTCGATCGACTCCAACTCGTCGGCGGAGAAGGCCGTATTGCCCAGGGCAGCCAGGTTCTCGCGGAGCTGGTCGACGCTGCTCGCGCCGATCAACGTCGACGTCACGCCCGGGTGGCGCAACGTCCACGCCAGCGCCATCTGGGCGAGCGACTGATCGCGACCTGAGGCGATGCGGTTGAGCGCGCCCACTTTGGCCAAGTTCTCGTCGCTGAGAAACTCAGGGCGGAGCGAGCCGTCGCGACTCCCACGTGATCCTTCGGGGACTCCGTCGAGGTAGCGGCTGGTGAGCAGGCCCTGGGCGAGGGGGGAGAAGACGATGCAGCCGGCGCCCACCTCGTCCAGAGCATCCAGGAGGCCGCCCTCGATCCACCGGTTGAGCATGGAGTACGACGGCTGGTGTATCAGCAGCGGGGTACCGAGCTCGCGCAGAATCGCAGCCGCAGCCCGGGTGCGCTCGGGCGAGTACGACGAGATTCCCGCGTAGAGCGCCTTGCCCCGTCGAACCGCGTCGGCGAGGGCACCCATGGTCTCCTCGAGCGGCGTGTCCGGGTCGCTGCGGTGCGAGTAGAAGACGTCGACGTAGTCGAGCCCCGTCCGGACAAGGCTCTGGTCGAGGCTCGCGAGCAGGTACTTGCGAGATCCCCATTCCCCGTACGGGCCGGCCCACATGTCGTAGCCGGCCTTGGTCGAGATGATGAGCTCGTCGCGGTAGGGCAACAGGTCGGCTGCCAGGATGCGGCCGAAGTTGCGCTCGGCCGAGCCGTACGGCGGGCCGTAGTTGTTGGCCAGGTCGAAGTGGGTGACCCCGTGGTCGAAGGCGGACAGGACGATCTCGCGCATCACCTCGAGCGGGCGGCCGTCGCCGAAGTTCTGCCACAAGCCGAGGGAGATCGCCGGAAGTTTGAGGCCGCTTCGCCCGCAGCGCCGGTACGGCATCGCGGCATAGCGGTCGGGTGACGGGGCGTAGGTCATCGGAGCCGATCTTGGCATGTGGCGCTGTCCAGGGACTGGCGGACGGTCGCGGTCGCACGCCGCCCCACCCTGGCCTGCCGCGAGTAGCGAATCAGCGTTCCGGGTCCCGAAACTTCTCGAACTGCCACCACTCCTCGGTGTCGTAAGGGGCGTCGCCCCACCACGTGCGGAGTCGCGGGCCGATCTGTGCCTCGTCGCCGTGGGGTGAGGGCCGGTAGTAGACGCGACGGTCGGCCGTGCCCACCTCACCGGCGATGTCCGACGGTCGGTACTCCTGGGGGATGAACCCGGAGGGGTCGTTGTGCGGGTAGCGGTAGCCGCCCCCCTCCTTCATCTTGTTGCGCTGATACGGGTGGATGCTGCGCAACGCGGCGGGGACGATGCCGGCTTGGCGCTTCCTCACATCG
Source organism: Actinomycetota bacterium (assembly GCA_005884125.1). Classification (GTDB taxonomy): domain Bacteria; phylum Actinomycetota; class Acidimicrobiia; order Acidimicrobiales; family AC-35; genus AC-35. The sequence continues at coordinate 21,270 of VAXP01000066.1, forward strand.
TCAAAGGCGCGCGACAGCGCGGCCATCGTGGTGTTCGACTTCGGCGCGGTGGCCAGGTAGATGACGGCGTGAGCGAGGTTCAGCGCGGCCTCGGGCAGACCGACGAACTCAACGGCCCGGGCCGCGGCGTCGGCAACCACGAGTCCTGTCGAGTCCGCCATGCCGACATCCTCGGAGGCGAGGATCACGAGCCGCCGGGCGATGAAGCGGGCGTCCTCGCCGGCCTCGATCATGCGAGCCAGCCAATACAGGCCGGCATCGGGATCCGAGCCTCGGATCGACTTGATGAAGGCGGAGATGATGTCGTAGTGATCGTCCTCGCCGTAGCGGAGGACGCGCGTCTGCCGAGCCCGCTCGACGTCCTCCAGGGTCAGATCGCCGCGCTGGTCTGAGCTCGCCAGCGCCAGCGCCACCTCCAAGGTGTTGAGCGCAGCCCGGGCGTCGCCGCCGGCCATGTCGACCAGGTGGGTGAGGGCCTCGGGCACGATCGTG